>CAZCAV010000025.1:0-28765 GCA_964496795.1 uncultured Oscillospiraceae bacterium | reverse complement strand
TTCATCTTGGGGTTCCAACGGCGGGTTTGGTGACCGAAATGTACGCCGGCCTCCAAAAGTTGTTTCATGGAAATCACGGACATGTTGAATAAAACCTCCTCGTTATTTTTCCACCTTTTGCATCATCTTTCTGGGAAACCGTTTCCGGCACGAGCCCAAAAATCAGCAAAAGTGCGTGATACCTCGAGCATTATAGCAAAGGAACCCTAATAATGCAAGGACATTTTCCCTCTATTCTTCATCATTTTCAGAAATTGTGTCCTCGAACAGCTCCGTAAACTCGTTGAACACTTCTTCGAGCAATATAGGGCTGTCTATCGTACGGTAGCTCTCCTCGCCCTTCTCCCGCACGACCTCAAGAAGCACGACCTCGTCCTCCCCCACGTTCTCAACAGGATCGACGGGCAAAAGCGCAATGTAGCGCTTACCCTCGTAGTCGAACGCAAGCAACAGGTCGAAACGAACTTCGGATCCATCCTCGTCCAGCAGGGTTACGATGCTTCCCGCAGTCTGATCTTCCATAATTATCCTCCATGTGCTGCCAGATAGCTTTGTAATATGACCACCGCAGCCAGCTTGTCGATGACCGCCTTGCGCTTTTTCCGGCTGACGTCAGCCTCGAGAAGTACACGCTCGGCGCTTTTGCTGGTCAGGCGTTCGTCGCAATAGTCGTATTCTCCGTCCCAGTGCGCCAGCATGCGTCCGGCGAACGAGCGCGTATAGTCTGCCTGCGCTCCATAGCTGCCGTCCATATTGCGCGGCAAGCCAAACACCAGCTTGACAGGGCTGTAGCGTCTGGCCAGAGAGAGCAGGTACTCAGCATCCGCGTCCGCATCGTCTCCGCGCACATAGGTTTCCAACCCCTGCGCCGTAATGCCAAGCGCGTCGCTGACAGCTACGCCCACCCGTCTTTCGCCTATATCAAACGCCATGATGCGCTGCATATCAGCGTTCCTGAACATAGGAGCGCACAAGCTCCTCGATCAGCTCGTCCCGTGCCACGCGCGATATGATATAGCGCGCGTTGTTGTGGCTTGTGATGTAGGTCGGATCTCCTGAGAGCAGATAGCCGACGATTTGATTCACGGGATCATAGCCCTTTTGCTGCATAGCCTCGTACACTGTTAAAAGCGTGTCGCGCGCCGTGCGGTTATCCCTGGGGATCTCATATTCCTGCGTATCCTTCACCCTTGCTTCACCTCTATGCTCATTATATTGGTTTCCACCCCAATTTTCAATTCATCTGCCAATTTCGAACAGAATTTTAAGTTCATTCATAATATGTCAAAGAATGTCTGTAAGGAGGTTTCTATGAAACGCTGTATAATGCTGCTCGCTGTGCTGGTGCTGCTCATGGCCGCTTTGATGCTTGGCTGTTCAGGAAAGCAGGGCGAACTGCGCCAGGTGGAGCTGAGCGAGGTAACGCGATCCGTTTTTTATGCGCCGCAATATGTGGCGGCGTCGCTGGGCTATTTTGAGGACGAAGGACTGGACGTTAACATTACCACCGCCGGCGGCTCCGATAAGGCCATGACAGCGCTGCTGTCCGGCGCCGCAGACATCTGTTTGGCCGGACCGGAAACCGGAGTTTACGTCGTGAACGAAGGCAAGGCTGACCATCCGATCATTGTCGGCCAGCTTACGAAACGGGACGGTTCCTATTTGGTGAGCCGTAACGAGGAGCCTGGATTTACGTGGGAAAGTCTTGAAGGAAAAACCATCATCGGAGGTCGTGCCGGCGGCATGCCGATCATGACGCTGTGTCATGTGCTTAAATCGCACGGCCTGATCCCCGGCGAAAATATAACGGTGATCGATAATATTCAGTTCAATCTGATGGCAGGCGCATTTGAGGGCGGTACCGGCGATTATGTCACGCTGTTTGAGCCCACTGCCACCGAGTTTCAAAACGCAGGAAAGGGCTTCATCGTGGCCAACGTTGGCTTAGCCTCAGGCGAAATACCCTATACGGTATACATGGTCTCAAAATCCACTCTCAGCAATGCTCCCGATCTGGTAAAAAGCTTCATGAGAGCGATCTACCGCGCGCAGATCTGGATCACGACGGCAAGCGATGAAGATATTGCGCTTGCCATGCAGCCTTACTTTCCGGATGCGTCCCTGAACAGCTTGAAAATCGTCGCAAAGAGCTATCGGGAAACCGACGCATGGAAGCAGGAGCCCGAGATGTACGAGAAGGATTATCAACTGCTGCTCGATGTAATCGAAGGAGCGGGCGCGCTGACAGGAAGGCCGGACTTCAATGTTCTTGTCGATAACAGCATTGCGCTGGCCGTCATGCAGGAAAACTGATACATCATATAGAGAGCGCCGGCGGCCACGGCGCTCTCCAACTTATTTTTTGGCTTCCGTTTTTGCAAGCATGCCTCTTAGTATGCAGCAGCAGGCAGCGCAGGCAAAGCCCATCAGAATATCGGAAACCTGCGAAAGCTTAATGGCGAATTCACCCGACAGCAACGAAAACACGACCAACGAGAGTATCATATACAGCATCCCACTGAAGCCGGCTAATATCCAAAGGCGGCGTATAGAGCCGTTGACATGCAGGAATCCCGCAACACAGGCGCATATCGCTTTGATAGCGATTGTCAGCGCGCCTAAAGCTGAATCAGAGAATACGTCCCAGCGCAGCAAAAGCGCCAGTATCAACACCAGAACTGCCGTCAAAATGCAGGCCAGTATTGACGCACGCAGACTTCTGATAAGCTGATCGGTTAATTTCCCGCTTCGTGTTCTGTGGGCAGTTTTCATAATGACCCACCTCCCGTATCATCATATACGCGGCCAAAACGGAATATGCCCGCCGGAATCAACGGCGGGCGGGAATGTATTGTAATCTTATTTGAATTTCAGAAATGCGATCAGCGGATAATGATCCGAGTATTCGTTCGGGATCGTGCGCGCGTTCAGCATGGTGATATTCTTCGTAATCAATATGTTGTCAATCTGGCTCATAGAAATACGGCTGCCGGAATAATCGTAAAACTTGGTCGACGAGTTGTTGATCAACCGGTAATCGCCGCGAAAGCTTGCAAATTCCGATTCGCCCGCATTAAAATCACCCAACAGAATTTTATAAACGTTCTTATCGGAATTCATGATTTCGCGCACCTTTGCAAACTGCTGTTTTCGGATCGCAGCGGACTCATAGGAAAAATGCGTGTTGTATATCGATACGGTTTTATCGCCGATAGTGTACACGACCTTTTGAAGCGTGCGCGGTTCGCTGCTGGAGCCCTGCGGCAATTCAAACTGTTCTTCGCTCACAATCGGATATGCTGAAAGCTGCCCTACGCCATACTGTCCGGCGTCATAGTCGATGGTTGGCGCAAAGCTCCAGTAATTCATGCTTGCCGTGCGCAGGGACAGAAGGTTGTTCGCGTTATTGCCGCTTTTTCCGACATAGACCTCCTGTATGCCCATAATGTCCGGACGCTGACTGCCAATAAGCCAGCCCTGCATCAGAAGGCTGTCGTTTCCGCGCTTGATGTTCCATGTGCCCACCGTCACTACGTCTCGCACCAGATAGATGGTATAACGAACTTTTCCGCCGACGGAGATGCGGATCGTCTTGCTGTTTCCGGAATTGATGGTGTATCTGGCGCTCGATACGCCGGTGCTGCCCACGCTGATCTTGACGCCTTCGTTTCCCGCCGCCTTGACCGTCACCTGCCCTGCGGTCGCCGTTAGGATATAACCGTATTCAGAGGGGGAAAACGCGGGTGAAAGCGTGCCGCCCACCACATCGATGGAGGAAAGCTGCGAATCTTCGCATTTCAGCGTCAGGTCAATATACTTCGCGGCGACATAGGCCCTTTGGCCGTTATAATCGATTTCGTGCCAGCCTGCGTCAACATTTGCTCTTGTGACGGTCACCTGCTCGCTCTTTTTGAGTTCGCCAAGGATTTTGCAGTTCGTATTGGCCTCGGCACGCACATTGATAGCATTGTTGCAGTTTATCACCGTACCCGTTCCGGAGGCTTGATAGGAATCAAGCGACGGGCTGATGTCCACATACATGCGGTTAACGTAACCGGTATACTTGCCGGTTTTTACTTTATACCATTCGGCATTCACGTTGCATTCCAGAATCTGAACCAGTGTGCCATCGTCCAGGCGTACCAAGGAATTGCTGTCAGAGCTGGGCTTCTTTCGCACCGCAATCCTGTCTCCGACAATCTCACCAACGGATACGGAAACGTCGGCCAGTGTTCCTTTCAACGGCAGCAGCATCGCCAACAGCGTGCAAAGCGTCAAGATCACAGCAAAAAAGCGGCGTCTCATATCCCATCCTCCTGTAAGTCCTATGCCCATCAGTGTATAAGTCCGGCGTCGGCATAACAATATGAGGCCGGTCCATTTTACGGAAAAGTTACAATCTCTTATAGGGCCCTGTCGCCGGTTTCACGGTACACGCAGGCCTCGTAAGGCCGGAGGAAGCTTCCGGCGTCGGCATAATTACTGCAAACGCATTCCAGCGTACCGGAAAGACGCGGATGTCGGAGTTCGTGCGCGCTCAGGTTGGCGACCACAAAAAACCGCTCGTCCTCTCCGCGCCGTTCATAGCAAAACAAATCGCGTTTTTTCTCATAAAGCGGACAGAAGTCGCCGTACACCAGCGTGGGATGCTCCTTGCGAAGCGAAATCAGGCGCCGGTAGGCGGCAAATACGGAGTCCTCGTCCTGTCCCTGCTGCTCTGCGTTCCACATCTGCGGATCGGCGATGCGGATCCAGGGCTTTCCTTCCGTAAACCCGCCGTTAAGGCCGCCTGACCATTGCATCGGCGTGCGCGCATGATCCCGCGTACCCTTTTTGATCCGCTGCCAGACATGCTCAGAGTCGGTTGTTTTTAACTCGCGATAACGGTTCAAGCTTTCAACGTCGCGCAGTTCGTCGATGCTGTTGAACGGAGCGTTTACGGCGCCAAGTTCCTGTCCCTGGTATATGAAAGGCGTTCCGCGCGCGGTCAGTATCAAAACGGCGATCAATTTGGTGAGCTTGTCGCGGAAACGGCCCTCAGGATCGATTTTTGAGGGCATGCGCGGATTGTCATGATTCTCAACAAAGATACTCGGCCAGCTTACCTTGGCAACATCCCCCTCGTAAGCTATAAAGCAGTGCTTCAGATGGTTCAGATCGTAGCGGTAGATATCGAACCGCGTCTTGCCCAGGTTATCCAGATGATCAAAGCAGAACACCGTATCCATCTCGCCGCGACAGGCAGCAGTCAAAAGCTTGTTCATTTCGGGGCCGGTGCCCGGCGTTTCACCAATGATAAACGCGTCGCCGCATGCGTTTTGGCGCAATCCCCTGAGATATTCATGCAGATGCGGGCCGTAGAAATAGTGTTCGACGCCGTTGAAGCCAAGCAGCGCGCCAAGGGTCTCGTCTCCGTCCTCCAAGGATGATTTGCAGATATAGTTGATGACATCCAGCCGAAACCCGTCTGCGCCCTTGCCGCGCCAGAAACGTACGATGTCGTACACGCTCTCGCGAACGTCCGGATTATCCCAGTTCAGATCCATCTGCTTTTTTGAAAAAACATGAAGCGCATATTCGTCCCTCGACGGATAGTAATTCCATGCGCCGCCACCAAAGCAGGATTGCCAATTGTTGGGCGCATGTCCCTCTTCCTCGCCCCTGCGCCAGAAATAGTAATCCGCATACGGGCCGTTCGGATCATTCTTTGAGGCTTCAAACCAGGCGTGTTCGTCCGAGGTGTGATTCAAAACAAGATCGAGTATCAGCTTAATGCCGCGCTCATGCAGACCGGCAATCAACGCATCCATATCGGACATATCGCCAAATTCGGTCATGATCTTTTTATAGTCGCGCACGTCATATCCGTTGTCGTCATTGGGTGAATCAAACACAGGCGAGAGCCACACAGCCGTGACGCCAAGCGCGCTCAGATAATCCAGCTTGCCAAGTATGCCCTTAAGGTCGCCTATGCCATCGCCGTTACTGTCCATGAAGGAGCGCGGATAGATCTGATAAACAACGGCCTCCTTCCACCAGACATGCTCACGGTTTTCCGGCAGCCGCATGATATCGCCGTCCTGATTGAACAGCGTGATTAACGTATCAAGCAGATCTTCGCTTACGCGTCCGCCCGAAAGCTTTGGAAGGCTTGACAGCTTCATGCGCCGCACAAGCGCATTGTCCACAAGTTTTTCATCCACGCCGGCATATTGCGTGAGCCGGCCAATGATATCGCGCCCGATCGGGTTGTTCAGCAGCTCGCCGAGTCTGCTGTCTTTTGTCAGCATACCGTATCCCCTCCGCCTCAAGATTGATTACAGTATAACAAATTTCCTGTAAAAATGACAGAGGCCGGCTGTCCTTGAAAAAGTCTTGTTTCACCACTGCATACTGTGGCATAATAGCAATAATGATTCCATGCTGAAAGGAGAAAACTCATGCCGACGCCAAAAGAGAACTTTATTCGTCTGATGAAAAACGATCGTCCGACCTGGCTTGGTGATCCCTGGAGCTGTTTTGTCGAGAATCCGGTATTTCGTCCCGTGGTATTCGACGCCGTTACCCTGACGGCTGGTTCGCCCATGCCCGGCGAGCCTCCGAAACAGGATCGTTGGGGCATTACCTGGGAGTGGCCGCTTGGACAGCCCGGCGGTTTTCCGATCGTCAACAACGATACCAAGGTGCTTAAGAATATCCACGATTGGCGGGAAGTGGTTTGCTTCGATAATCTCCCCCCCGCCGATGCGCTGCCATGGCAGGCCGTTTACAGTCTCTCGCCGACCCTGGAGGAGGAGCGTGCCGATAAGCTTGTTATGTGTCCAAGCTTTCAGGGCATGTTTGAGTTTACGCACAACCTCATGGGGTTCGAGGACGCTCTTGTAAACTATCTTGAGGAGCCCGATGAAATGTATGCCTTGCTTTCCGCCTATACGGACTGGAAGATCAAAGCTTTCGATCTTGTGATCGATCACCTTCATCCGGATATAGTTCATTCGCACGACGACTGGGGCAACAAAAAGCAGCTTTTCCTGCCGCCCGCCGTCTGGCGCGAAATCATTAAGCCGCACTATGCGCGTTTTTACGGACATCTCAAGGAGCGCGGCCTCTACATCCAGCACCACAACGACAGCGTCTCGGATGTGATCGCCAAAGACATGGTGGACGTCGGCATCGATATGTGGCAAGGCGTCATCCCGCAGAACGATATTCCCGGCGTCATTGAGGCCACCGAGGGCAAGCTCTGCGTGATGGGCGGCATCGATATGCAAAGGATCGACTTTGAGGACGCCTCCGAGCAGGAGGTACGCGCTCATATCCGCGAAGTGATCGACCGTTATATGCCGCTCGGCAGCTTTATCCCCTGTGTGCCGAACATCTTCCCCATTCATAAAAACGTTGAAGCATGGATCAACGATGAGCTGAACGGCTACGGTGCGGAATACGCAGCCAGCCATTTTTAAGCGCAATACCGCTTGTGCTGTCTATCAGAAGGAGGCTCGCATAATCGTTATGCGAGCCTCTCAAGTTCAGTTACTGCATATTGTTATTCCGCATCACACGGTTACTGCGCCGTATCGTCAAAGTTCATCTGACTTTTATTGGCGACTGTCAAGACGCACTCTATGTATTGGCCGCTTCGATAGATGCGCAGCGTCAATGTGTCGCCGACGTCCAGCGTATTCACAATGGCGATCAGTTCAGTCTGCGTCAAGGTTTCTGCACCATTGGCCGCAACAATGACGTCGCCTGCCAACACGCCGGCCTGATCCGCCGGACCTCCGCGAACTACGCTTTCAACATAAGCGCCAAGAGGCAGCCCCTCTGTCTCGGCCATGGTTTCCGTTACCGTATATATGGTGATGCCAATGCCCGGGCGCTCCACATAGCCCTGACTGACCAGTATTTCCATAATTTCGGTAACCTTGTTGATGGGAAGCGCAAAACCGATGCCCTCGGCGCTGATGGCGTTGCCGTAGGCGTCATAGCCGGCCGTTACGGTTTTGGCGCTGTTCATGCCGATCACCTCGCCCTGCATGTTCAAAAGCGGGCCGCCGCTGTTGCCGAAATTGATGGCCGCATCGGTTTGCAGATAGGTATTCGTATAAGAATCTATGGTGATCTCGCGCGATTTAGCGCTGATAATACCGAATGTGATGGTATTGGCCAGTTCGTCTGTGTCGAGCGGATTGCCAATCGCCAGCACATATTCGCCCACGCGCACCGCGTCAGAATCACCAAGCTTGAGCGGGCTGAGGCCCTCCTTTTCGATCTTCAGCACCGCCACGTCGGTCTCCGCATCAGATCCAATAATGGTCGCATTGATCTCCTCGCCGTCTGAGAAGCGAATGTCTACGATGCTGGCGCCTTCAATAACGTGCGCGTTTGTGAGAATATAGCCGCTGGAGGATACGACAAAGCCGGAACCGCTTCCATAAATCTCGATCTGTTCGCTGCCATTAATGAGCTGGTTTTGATAATTGATGACGCCGACCACGCCGGGCGAAACGGCGTCAAAGATATCGGGGATCGGATTGTCGATGGCGCCCGGAACGCTTGGCGTAGCGCCGTCCAGCTCCGGCATGACACGATCCTCGTCGTCGACGGGCATGGTAGGCGTCGGTTCCGCCGCTTCATCTGCGGACGCAGGCGCCTGCGTAACGACGGGCGTCGCCGTGGGCGTCGCTTCGGCTTGCTGATAGCCAAGGTTCGGCACAAAGAGGCCGACGATCAAAGCGGCCAGCAATACCACGACAACGACGATCACGACGATGGCGAACGCGCCGCCTCCGCGTTTTTTCTCTGGAGGCTGCTGACCATATCCGTACTGCGGATTATAATAGTTACCATAATTATCCATTTCTTTTTCCTCCGTCCTGTTGTCGCCTCGGCGGCGTCGCTCGCTTCAGCGTAAATGTAAACGTGCTTCCCTTGCCTTTTGCGCTCTTGAGCGTTATGGTTTGACCATGCTGATCGATAATACGCTTTACAATGGAAAGGCCCAGGCCGGTGCCGCTCTGCTTGGTCGGCGTGTGCGCCTTCTCCACCTTGTAAAAGCGATCGAATACATGCGGAATATCCGACTCGGGTATGCCTTGACCAAAATCCTGAATGCTGACGTATACCTCGCGCCGCATAGCGTATGTGGCTATGCGCAGCTTGGTATCGTCAGGAGAGTATTTGATCGCATTGTCAATCAGGTTACGCAATACCTGCGATATCTGTGCGCTGTCCGCTTCCACATAGGAAACGTCCTGCGCAAACTTGACCTCGATCTCCATCTTCTTTTCGTAAATGCGTGCCTCGAAGGTCAACAGCGTGCGGCGAATGAGCTCATTGATATCAAAAACCTCCAGCCGCAAAGCAGTCTTTCCGGATTCTATACGGGCAAGATCCAATAGATCGTTGACCATCGTCGCCATGCGCCGCGTTTCAGAGAGCACGATACCAATATATTTTTCATACTCGTCCGAGCCTATTGTGCCGTCCTGCATCGCCTCAAGGAAGCCCTTCATGGAGGTTAAAGGGGAACGCAGCTCATGGCTGACGTTCGCCACAAAGCTGCGCCGCGTAGCCTCAAGATCCTTGAGCTGATCCGCCATGGCGTTGAAGCTTACGGCAAGCTGCGTCGCCTCCTCCGTGCTGCTGATAGGAATACGCGCATTGAAATCTCCCTTACTGTAACGCTGCACGATTTCGTTGATCTCCATAAAGGGCTTGGTCATGCGCGACGTCGTATAATACACGGCTATGACCGAGATCAATACCGCAATGAAGCAAACCAGCATCACCTCGAGATAAATCGTGTCCATCGTCGTTTTGATGGATGATATATCCATATAAAAACGAATGACGCCCGTAATGCCCTCGTCCTCATAGTATCCCTGCGTCGCAATAAGCATCGGAAAGCCGCCGCGCTTTTGCTCAAACAGCGTTTCGCCCTTATCTGCAGACGCCGCTTCATGTATGATCTCTGCGCGCTCCAGCTCGTTATAATCGGCGCCAGAGTTTGCAGC
This sequence comes from uncultured Oscillospiraceae bacterium, assembly GCA_964496795.1. Lineage (GTDB taxonomy): Bacteria > Bacillota > Clostridia > Christensenellales > CAG-138 > CAZCAV01. The sequence goes on along the minus strand of CAZCAV010000025.1, from coordinate 18,749 downwards.
CCACTTCATGCCGGAGCTGTATCGCTTGATTTCGCCCGCATAAGGTATCCATTCAAAATATGCGTCGTACTGGCGCGCCGTCAGATTCAGCTCCATCGTAAGCGCATCCTGGGAAACAATGGCGCTGCCGCTGTTGCGGAACAATTCCGATATAACAGCCAGCTCGCGAATGATCATTTCCTTTTGCCCGCGCAAAGTCAGTCCCTGTACTAAAGCACCAACCGTTACGCCGGTAATCAACAGCATACCGAGCGTAACGGTCAGATAGGTCGCAAGCATGCGGGAAAAAAGCGTTCTGAGTAAGTCCTTGCGTACGCCTTTGCTCATTGTTGTTCGAACTTATAACCGACGCCCCACACAGTTTTAAGCTGCCAGTCATGCTGTTCGCCGAGCTTTTCCCGAATACGCTTGACATGAACGTCCACCGTGCGCGAATCGCCAAAGAAATCAAAGCCCCAAACCTGCTCAAGCAGCTGCTCGCGCGTAAAAACTTTTCCGGAATGCGCCGCGAGGAAATAGAGAAGTTCGATTTCCTTTGGCGGCATTTCCAGTTGCCGTCCGTCCAGAACCACAGCGTAGTTTTCAAGCGAAACGGAAAGCCCGGGCAGGACGATCGTTCGCTCCGGCTCCACAGGCGCGCTGCGTCTCATAACCGCTTTGATGCGTGCAATCAGTTCTTTTGCGTCAAAGGGCTTGGAAATATAATCGTCCGCACCAAGCTCAAGGCCCTGTACGCGGTCACCCGTATCGCCCTTGGCGGTCAGCATGATAACCGGCGTGTCGCTTTGCTGGCGAATATCGTGGAGAATCGACCATCCGTCCTTGCCCGGCAGCATAATATCCAGCACAACGAGCTGCGGACGGGTCTCGTGGAAAGCAGCCATAGCCAACGCGCCGTCAGCGCAGGTAACCACCTGATATCCGGCTTTTTTTAAGTATAACTCAATGATCGCAAGTATGTTGCGGTCATCGTCAATGACTAGAATGGTATTATTGTCCATTTCTGAACCTCCAGTGGCTGTGACGCGGCATATACGCCACCACATTTGTCAATATCTTAGCACATGACCTGGAATTTGTCCACAAATCCTTATCGAAGCGTGACAATTGTCACACCCGCGTCACCTTCGCCATAAGCGCCCGTACGATACGATTTCACCTTAGGATGCGTCCTAAGGAAGCTTTGTATCCCGCCTCTGAGTGCGCCGGTCCCCTTTCCATGAATGATCGTCAGCTCGTTGATTCCTGTGATGGCTGCATCGTCAATGAAACGATCCACCTCTATGATCGCTTCATCCACCAGTTTTCCGCGCACATCCAGAGACATGGCGCTGCCGCGGTCGGCGGACAGGCTGACCTTTCCGCCGGCGGACGGCTTCTCGCTCTTTTGCTCAAGAAGTCTCAGATCCGCAAGCTTGACCGTTATCTTGACGATGCCTGACTGTACAAGCGCCTCGTCCTTTCCGGCCGTATCCTTCAGCACGTTCGCTTCCTGATTCAGCTTGACAAGCAGAACGCGGTCGCCCTGCTTGAGCTCGCGCGGCGGCGCGTCGCCGCTGAGCACGGATTCCACGTTTACAGACAGCTTCTCCTCGCTTGCACGCATCCGGTCCCGTGCATTCTGTATGGCGCGCTCAAGCTCTTTTGCGTCGGCATGCTTGAGCTTGCGAAGCTCGGCGATAAGCGCTTCCATTTCCGCACGGGTTTCGCGTACGCTTGCGCGCGCCTCTTCGCGGGCCTTTTCCCTGAGCGTACGCTTCTCGTCGTCCAGCTTCTTTTTTGAGCTGTCCAGATCGGATCTCAATCTTTCAGCCTCCCAGCGCAACGCCTGCGCCGCATCGCGGTCATTTTCCGCAGCACGCCGTGCATTTTCAGCCTCGGCTATCACCGACTCAAAGACCACGTCCTGTTTTTCAAGGCAGCGTTCCGCGCGTTCTATGACCTCGGCGTCAAGGCCAAGTCTCCGGCTGATTTCAAAGGCGTTGGATTTTCCCGGAATGCCGATCAGGAGCCTATACGTCGGGCAAAGCCGCTCCACGTCAAATTCCATGGACGCATTCTGCATGCCCTCATGCGTCAACGCAAAGGCCTTGATCTCGCTGTAATGCGTGGTTGCCAGCGTTAACGCGCGCCTTTGATACAGCGTTTCCAATATGGCTTGCGCCAGCGCGGCGCCCTCTATTGGGTCAGTGCCTGCGCCAAGCTCGTCAAGCAGTACCAGAGAACGCGCGTCAGCGTTGTCCAGTATACGCACAGTATTCGTCATATGAGAAGAAAACGTGGAGAGAGATTGCTCAATGGATTGCTCGTCGCCAATATCTGCGTATACATCGTCAAACACGGACAAACGTGTTCCTTCGGCCGCAGGGATCAACATGCCGGACATGGCCATGAGTGTAAAAAGGCCGACTGTCTTCAGGGTCACGGTCTTGCCGCCCGTATTCGGGCCGGTAATGATCAGCGTTCTATGATCGGCTCCAAGCCAAAGATCGATCGGGACAACTGTCTGCGCGCTAATGAGCGGATGCCGTCCGGCCTTGATGCAGATCTCCCCTGTTTCATTCAATTCCGGGAGAATGGCGCGTTGATCCCGCGCCATGAGAGCGCGCGCAAATATCATGTCGAGTGTGCCAAGCAGCACCAGACTCGTCAGCAATTCCTCCGCGCAGGGCGCCACCATGGCCGTCAGCGCAGCCAAAATCCGTTCGATCTCGTTCTTTTCCTCTGCGAGCAGCCGCTTATGCTCGTTGCCAAGCTCCACAACCGCCGCAGGCTCGATAAACAGCGTTGCGCCGCTGCTGCTCTGGTCGTGCACCAACCCCGGCACCTTGGCACGGTGCTCCGCCTTGACAGGAAGCGCGTAGCGTCCGCCGCGCATGGTGATGATGGGCTCCTGCAGGTACTGCTGCGTCGTTGTGCTTTTGATCATTCCGTTCAGTTTTTCACGCACTCGCTCGCCGATCAGCCGTATTTGCCTTCGTATGCGCTGGAGCTCCGGCGATGCGCTGTCAGAAATCTCATCCTCGCCGATGATGCAGCGGGCGATCTCCTCCTCTATCTGCCGGTGCGAGGACAATCGGTTGGCCATATTGCATAGAACGCCGCTCTCCGCAGCTCCCAGCAGCGCTTCACGGGCGCTGCGAGAGGTCTTAAGGCAGGCCGCAGTCATTAAAAGCTCGCCGGCGCTGAAGGCAAGGGAGGCATGAATGCGGCTGAGAAGCTCCCGTATATCCGGAAAGCTGTCCACAGGAGAACGGCCGATACGGCGACAGATCCGATCCGCTTCGTCGGTTTGATTGATTAAAGTTCGCGCGTCCTCTATACCGGCCGCAGGCCGCTGGGATAGCGCATAGCTTTTTCCGATGTCAGATGCAGGATACTGTGCCAGTATGCTCAGAATCTTGTCGTATTCCAACGTTTTAAGTGCCTTTTCGTTCATAACGGTTTCATACTATCATTCCGCGCCGTCCACGTCAATGAAGGAACGCGCAAAGGGCCGATGACGACGCACCGGCCCTCGCGCTTTTTGGGGGATTTATCTCATCATGCTGCTGCCGCTCATGTTGTTTTGCGCATAAGCGATCATGCGCTTCACCATCTCGCCGCCGATAGAGCCGGCCTCGCGGCTGGTGAGCTCGCCGTTATAGCCCTGCTTGAGATTGACGTTGAGAGAATTCGCAACCTCGGTCTTGAGGCTGTCGAGCTTCGACTTGCTGTCGGGAATCAACGCACCGTTGCGTGCCATAATCTGTTCTCCTTTCATACAAAATGGTCCTACTGGTTTTCAGTTCAGTGCATGTTCTTTTCAGCGTACGCGATCATGCGCTTCACCATTTCGCCGCCGATCGAACCCGCCTCGCGGCTGGTCAGATCACCGTTGTAACCCTGTTTCAGGTTGACATTGAGCGAGTTGGCCACTTCGGATTTGAAGCTGTCCAGTTTCGTCTTGGATTCCGGTATCAGAGCTCCGTTTCGTGCCATGTCGTTCACCTCCTTTTTCGGATGTGTCATTACTATGTGCAATTTCTGATCGCTTATAAGTGGAAATTGTTTCAAATATAAAAACACACGCCGCCTGGGCGTGTGTACGAATCATGTGAAAACGTTCAATTCATGGATATATGCAGCGCTTCCGGCCCGTATTGCGCCAGCGCACGCTCTCTGAGAGCTTCATTTTCCGCGTTTGGCATGTCAAAAATCGCTCTGGCCGCTCGGCCTGTTTCCTTCAGCAGCGCTTCATCAAAGGAAAACAACGCTTCACCATGCTGCCGTACGCCAAGAAAATCACCGGAGCCTCGCAGCTGCCTGTCCTTTTCCGCAATGACAAATCCGTCGTTTGTTTCCGTCATTATTTTTAAACGCTCCAGAGCCTGCGCAGAATCCGAGTTTGAGAGTAAGAAGCAATAGGCCTGCAGCTCGCTCCGGCCTACACGGCCACGGAGCTGATGGAGCTGCGCCAATCCAAACCGTTCAGCATTTTCGATCACCATCACGCCTGCGCGCGGCAGATGCACGCCAACCTCTATCAGCGTCGTGCATACAAGAACGTCGATCTCTCCGGCCTGCAGGTCATGTACGACCGCCTGCTGCTTTGGCTCCGGCATACGACCGTGAAGCATGGCTACGCGCGTTTTCGGCAGCATTTTTTTCAGTTCCTTCGTCAGCTTATCCACGCTCATACCGTCCATGGTTTCCGGCTCGTCGATAAACGGACATACCACAAAGCTTTGTACGCCTTCCAACGCGCGTTGCGCCAGATAGCGGTACATTGCATCGCGCTTGCTTTCCGGAACGATGCGCGTAATCACAGGCTTGCGTCCGGGCGGCATCTCATCCAGCACGGACAGCTCAAGATCACTCATAAGCAGCAGCGCAAGCGTACGCGGAATCGGCGTCGCGCTCATGACCAGCACATCCGGCTTAAGACCCTTTTCCTCCATCACAGCTCTCTGACGTACGCCGAAACGGTGCTGCTCATCCGTAACCACAAGGCCAAGGCGGCAAAAGCGTACGCTGCCCTGCAAAAGCGCATGAGTACCAACGGCGCATAACGCCGAACCGTCCTGAATGCGCGTAAGCGAAACCTCGCGCGCTTCACGCCGCATGCTGCCGGTCAAAAGCACAGCCGCATCTCCAAATATGGCGCGCACCTGAGCAAAATGCTGCTGCGCCAAAATTTCTGTTGGAGCCAGAAATGCGCCCTGCCACCCGTTTGCGGCGGCAATGCAGAGCGCATAGAGCGCAACCACGGTTTTTCCGGAGCCGACGTCGCCCTGCAAAAGACGGTTCATCGGAATGGAGCGCCGCATGTCCGCGTCCAGCTCGTCCAGAACGCGGCTTTGTGCGGCGGTGAGCGGAAAGGGTATTTTTTCAAGAAAGCGCGCCCGCAGGCCGGAGACGTCAAACGCTATACCGCCCCCGTTGTTCCGCTGGCGTATCTGTTCGTCCACGGCGATCTGATAAAGCAGCGCGCGTTCAAAGTCCAAACGTCTTCGCGCGACGCGAAGCATGTCCGAATTGGATGGAAAATGAGCGTGGCGAAGCGCCAGCTTGCGGGAACACAGGCTGTATTCGGAAAGCAGCGCCAGCGGCAGCGTCTCCGGTATTTTTTCCCAATTCGCCTTCAAAGACGCAATGACCGCATCGCGTATCAGTCTTTGTGAAACGCCCTTTACAGAGGGGTACACGGGCAGTATGCCGGGCAAAGTCCCCTGCAGCGACGGATTTAGCAGGCAGGCGCCCTTCTTGATGCTGACGCGTCCGCAGGCATACAGCCTTTGTCCAACCTGTATCTGCGCGCGGCGGTAGGGCTGGTTGAACCATGTAAGCTTGATTTCCCCGCTCTCGTCCCCCGCCCTCACGGAAACCAATGTCACGCCATGATAGGAAAACAGGCTTGCCTGAGAAAGTATCTTGACTTGAATTGCGCAGAAAGCGCCGTCTCTGATGTCAGAAACGGCGTAAACATGCGAATAATCAATATAGTCGCGCGGCAGGTATTCGATCAGCTCCTCCGGCGTATGAACGCCAAGCTGATTGAGCTGCCGCGCGCGCTTTTCGCCAATTCCTTTGATGGACTGAAGCTCGGAAAGCAAGGCTTACTGTACCGAAATATAATAATAGTACAGCGGCTGTCCGCCGAGCTGAGCCACAACGTCGGCGTCCGGATAACGCTTCTCCAGCTCCTGCGCCAGAGCGGCGGCGTTGCCCTCATCCAGATTTTCGCCGTAAAAGATCGTGATACCCACGTCCTTTTCGCCCTTCTTCTCCAGCATTTTTTCAACCAGAGAGAGCGCGGCGGCGTCCACGCTGTCGGCAACCGTACACAAATGATTATCCAAAAGTCCGATGATGTCGCCCTTCTGAATTTTCTTTCCGTCGATACTGGATTCACGAACGGCATAGGTTACCGCGCCGCTGACAACATCGGAAAACGCTTCGCGCATGGCGACCTCGTTTTTCTCAAGGGATTCATCGGTAAAGTAGGCCATACAGGCGGCGATCCCCTGCGGGATAGTCTTGGTAGGCAGGAGGATCACATTCTTTTCCGTCAGTTCACAGGCCTCCTGCGCGGCAAGAATAATGTTGGAATTATTGGGCAGGACAAATATATTGCGCGCATTGACCTTGTTGATGGCGGCCGCTATGGTCTCTATGCTCGGATTCATGGTCTGTCCGCCGGAAATCACCGCATCCACCGACAGCGCGCGCAGCAGCTCGTCAATGCCGGTTCCCGTGCTCACGGCAATCAGGCCGAATTCTTTTTCGTTGCGCTTGCGCTCCTCCATTACCTCGCGGTTTTGCTCGCGCATATTGTCAACCTTCAGCTTATCAACCTCGCCAAGCCTTAACGCCATCTGGATCACCTTGCCCGGCGCGTTGGAATGCACATGCACCTTGACAAAATCGTCCTCATAGGCCACGACGACGGAATCGCCGATATGGTTGAGATGGTCGCGAAAATTATCGACATCCTTCTCAGAGAAAGGAACGGGCGGATGAATGATAAAAAATTCCGTGCAGTACCCGTATTCGATATTTTCACCCGAGAAGCTGTCCGTATCGGCAATGCTGGCGGGGGCGTCATGAATGAGTTCGCCGTAATCCTCGACCTCCTCGCCGTCCAGCCAAAGCTTGAAGCCGCGATAGATAGTCAAAAGGCCCTTTCCGCCGGAGTCTACAACTCCGGCTTCCTTGAGTACGGGCAATTGATTCGGCGTGTCTGCGAGCGCGATCTCTCCTGAGCGCAGGATCTCATCCACAATACGATAGACGTTCGCGCCCTGCGCCGCCTGCTCGGAAACGCTCTTGGCGATAATCCGCGATACGGTCAGTATGGTGCCCTCCTTGGGCTTCATGACCGCTTTATAGGCCGCCTCGGAGCCCATGGTCAAGGCTTCGGAGAGCAAAGCGCCGTCCATTGTTGCCTGTCCCTTGAAGGCGCGGGAAAACCCACGGAAAATCTGTGAAAGGATGACGCCTGAATTGCCGCGCGCCCCCTTTAAAGCGCCGATGCTCATCGCGTCGGCGACCTCGGAGAGCGTTGCGTTGTCCGCGCAGGAGCGCAGCTCGCGCACAGCGCTCTGCATGGTCATGGACATGTTGGTGCCGGTATCGCCGTCCGGCACGGGAAACACGTTCATGGCGTCAACCGCCTGTTTGTTCTTTTCAAGCAGCACAGCGCCCGCGATAAACATATCACGGAACTGCGCGCCGGTCAGTTTCAAATAGTTCAATTCTTCATCCTCGCTATACGCGAACGTTTTCGACGTGGACGTTGACATTGCGGACGGTCAGTCCGGTCATCTCCTCCACGCGGTATTTGACGTTGCTCTTGGTGTTCTGTGCCACAGCGGGCAGCGAAACGCCATATTCCAGAGTGACATACAGGTCGATATCCACGGTATCCGGCTCGATAACTGTCACAATAACGCCCCTGCGCATATTGTCCATGCCGAACAACTCGACAAAGGCGTCGCCCGCTTTTTTAGAATTCATGCCTACGATGCCATAGTTTTCAATAGAGGCATAGCCCGCAATATTGGCGATCAAATCATCGGACAAGGTAATTTTCCCATATTCAGTAATAATTTCGGCAGCCATACAACCCCTCCTTGTTCAGAGTTTTATCATTGTAACGCAGGTCCTGTAAAGGTGCAAATAATATATGATTTATTCGTCCTCGGGAAGCTGGGCGTTATGGTATACTTCCTGGACATCGTCATTATCGTCGAGACGCTCCAGAAAGCGCTCGATTTTCTCGATCGTCTCCGGATCGTTTACCTCTACGCTGTTCTGCGGCAGCATGCGCACCTCTGCCGAGATAAAGGTAAACTCCTGCTTCTCGAGTGTTTCGCGTACCGCAGAGAAGTCAGCGGGATCGGTATACACCTCAAACGCATCGTCCTGCGCCACAAAATCCGCAGCGCCGGCGTCAAGCGCCTGCATCATAACCTCGTCCTCGTCCATAAGGGCCGTGCGCTCGATAACGATCAGACCGCGCTTGTCAAACATCCAGCTCACGCAGCCCGCACTGCCAAGGTTTCCGCCGCTCTTGTCAAATATATGCCGCATTTCGGCGGCAATGCGATTTTTGTTGTCCGTGACAACATCCACAATGACCGCCACGTTACCCGGGCCGTAGCCCTCATAGATCGCTTCTTCATAGTTAACGTTCATGCCTTCGCCGGCCGCTTTCTTGATGGAGCGCTGGATGTTGTCGTTCGGCATGTTGTTTGCCTTAGCCTTGGCGATGACGTCTCGGAGCTTGGAGTTGTTGATGGGATCCGCGCCTCCGCCTTCCTTGACTGCAATGGCGATCTCGCGGCCGATTTTAGTAAAAATCTTTCCGCGCTGTGAATCTGTTTTTTCCTTCTTGTTCTTAATGTTCGCCCATTTGGAATGACCCGACATAAAACCCTCCTGTTATCCTTTGAGTTCTGTATATTTTTCGAGCAGCGACTGAAAGTCGGCCCACGCGTCCCGTTTTTTGCTTTCATCCCGCAAAAGCGCCGCGGGATGATAGGTCGGAAGAAACCAGACGCCGGCTTTCTGCCGCCAAACTCCGCGCACGCGCGTAATGTGCGCGTCGGGGTCATAGAGATGCCTTGCTGCCACAGCGCCCAGGCATACGACAATCTTTGGGCGGATCAGTGCATATTGCGCCCTCAGGTACGGCAGACACTTCTCAGCCTCGTCATCCTGCGGATTCCGGTTGCCCGGCGGCCGGCACTTGACCACATTGGCAATATAGACGTCCTGATCACGCCTAAGTCCGCAGGCGGCAAGCATACGATCCAGAAGCTGACCGGCTGGACCGACAAACGGACGTCCCTGCTGATCCTCCTCATAGCCGGGGCCTTCGCCGACGAACAGTATGGTCGCATGCGGATCACCCTCGCCAAACGCAGGATGATTGCGCTTCTCGCACAGTCTGCATCGTGTGCAGACGGCAACCGCGCTTTCTATCCCCTCCCAGCTAATATCCATATCAGATCTTTCCCGCAGCGTCCTCATCCAGTATTATCACCGCATTGGCGTGAAGCTGCAAATAGCTGGCCGGCACGGCCGGCGTAATAGACCCGTTACAGATCACGGAAGCGATCTCCGCCTTATCATCGCCGCACATCACCGCGATCACCCGCCGCGCCGTCATGATCGTGGTCATTCCGACAGTGACTACGCGTCCGCTTTCAGTGCGTTCAACATGCGTTACAGGCGCAAGCTCCGGCGCCCCCAGATTAAAAGCGATGCTGCCATCGGCGCGCACGGACAAGAGCACGGTGTCCAGACCGCCTTCGCCTAAAATGGCGTTTTCATAATCATTGCAGGCGATGCTCCAGTCGTGTCCCGTAGTATTCGGAAGCGAACGGTTCTCGGGCAATAGATTGATACGATCAAACAGCACGGATGAGAGATGCGTTTCCGCCAGCTGATCGGCGCCGGTCTGTACATACTCGTAGAGATTAAAGCTGCGCACCTCGCTCCAATCCATGAGCCCGTCCGCCGTCATGCGCGACAGCGTTCTGTAAACGGGCTGTAATTCCGGCGTCCAGTCCAGGCCGAGCACAGAATCGGGCTTTTCAATGATACCGGCAGAAATCAGCGTAGCCGCAGCGGCGAAGGCAGTCGCCTTATCGCGATACACAAGAATGCTCATTCCGCCTCTCCCATTGCCTCCACGGTGTCGATAAACAGCAGGATGTCACGAAATACCTCGTCGCGGTTGAGCTCGTTGAGCATCTCATGGCGGCCGCCCTCGTAGAGCTTGAGCTCCACGCCGTGGCCGTTTTTTTTCAGCCAGCCCGCTACCTGTTTCACGCCCTTGCCTGCGCCGCCTACAGGATCCAGCGCGCCGGAAAGGAGCAATATGGGCCGGTCAGGGACGCTCGCAGCCCAATGCCTGCCGGAAACTTCGCCAAGACCATCGAATAAATCCAACATTGCAGAAGCCGTAAAGGGATAACCGCAGGCCTCGTCCACGCAATACTTGTCCACCTGCGCTTCGTCACGGCTGAGCCAGTCGTTGGCCGTACGGTTTGGGCGGAAGGCCTTGTTATAGGAACCGAAGCTCATATTATACAGCGTCATGCTCGGCAGCTTGCCGCCGGTCTTATTGATCTCCCGGCGGGCCAAAAGCTTTCCGATACCCAGCACCGGATTTTTGCCCGCCGTACCTGAAAAGATGAAAGCGTCAAAATCTGCGCCGTCACGCCCGGCATAGCTGCGCGCCAGAAAAGAGCCCATTGAGTGACCCATGAGAATATACGGCAGCATGGGAAATTCGCTCTTGACCGTATCGCGCAGGGTACGCATATCCTGTATCAAGGCATCCCATCCGTTTTTTTCACCAAACCAGCCGCGCGGCTCACCTTCCCTGATGCTCTGGCCGTGGCTTGCCAGATCATGACCGTACACCAGCACGCCGTTCTGCGCAAGAAAAACAGCAAAGTCCTCATAGCGATCGATATGCTCCGCCATGCCGTGCGTAATTTGGAGGGCTGCGCGCGGTTCTTCAGGAATCCACATGCGATAACGGATATCACATACGCCGGTGGCAGACGGGAATCTCTTTTGACGCAGATTGACCTTCATCCTCTGTTACCTCCGAAAATGATAATATAGTATAGCATTATTTACAAAAATACTCAATATCGCTCCATATCCCTGTTAAGCATACGAGTAAGCATCGTATGGCCCTGCTCGATCAGGACGCCGCTTTGCCGTGCGTCACATTCCGTATAGCGGCAGCTTCGTCCGGCGTGATCACCGCTTCGATACAGCGCAAAGGGCACAGGATCGGCCGTATGCGTTCGAATGGCCAATGGCGTGGGATGATCGGGCATCAGCAATACGGTATACGGCTCCTCCTGTTCGTTCAGCCAGGATATCAGCGGCAAAAGCACCAGCCTGTCAATCTGCTCGATGGCGTAGACCTTTTCCTTTACCTGATGCTGATGTCCGCATTCGTCCGGCGCCTCCATATGCACATATACATAGTCCATACCGCCGGCGAACGCGTCCATGGCGGCCTGCGCTTTACCGCTGAAATCGGTTCGATAGGTACCGGTGGCTCCCGGAACACGAATGATCTTCATGCCGGCGCACACGCCGATGCCCTGCACAAGATCGACAGCCGATATCACCGCGCCAAACAGGCCCGTCATCCTCTGAAAGCTCTGCAAGCGCGGCTTTCGGCCCTCGCCCCAGAACCAAATGGCGTTTGCCGGTCTTTGTCCACGGTCGATGCGCGCCAGATTGATCGGATGAGCGGCCAGAATATGGCGCGCGCTTTCCATCCACCGCCTCAGCAGCGGCCCATTAACGCCCTCCGGCAGGCGTCCGCGCACAGGCTGATTAGGAATATCGTGCGGCTGAGTCAATATAGCGCCCGTTTCCCCCGAAGACAGGATAAAGCATTGACGGTAAGAAAAACCGGCGTACAGGCGCGCGTGTTCGTCTGACAGCGCTTCGTTGAGCGCATTCACCAGCACGCCCGCCTCCTCGCTGCTGATCTCGCCTGCGGAATAATCCAGCATAGAGGATTCCTCCAGAGACGGAGCGTCTGAAAGCGTTACAAAATTGCAGCGGTAAGCAACGTCCGTATCGTTCATCGCAACGCCAAGACTCGCCGCCTCGAGCGGAGACCGGCCGGAATAGCATCTGCGGGGATCGTATCCGAATACGGCCAGATTCGCCGTATCGCTTCCGGGCGGCATGCCCTTCGGCACCGTGCGCACAAGTCCAAACAGGCCATCGCGCGCCAAAGCGTCCATGCCCGGATGCACAGCGGCCTCGAGCGGCGTTTTGCCGCCAAGCTCCGGAACGGGCGTATCGGCCATGCCGTCGCCCAAAATAACCAGATATCTCATAACTGCTTCACCCGAAAATACTGATACAGCTGGCAGGATAGACCGCCGTTGGACAGCTTGCGGCGCTTGTCCGCCCGTTTGCCGTATGCGTGCTCAAACCCGCGCATACCGGAGATCACGTTGACAGACCAATCCGGATATGCGGAAAAGACGGCGCGCATCTGCCGGTATAGGAACGAAGCGGCCTCCTCATCCAGCAGGCGCTCGCCATAAGGCGGGTTGCAAACGAATATTCCCCCGCGCAGCTCGGTTTTCAGCTTGGAAAGCGGCTGCGCGTTCCAATACAGGCGTACGCCGGCTTTTTTGGCGTGGATCTTGCTCAGTTCAATACAGCGCGGATCAATATCATAGCCAAAGATCTCGTTATCCGCTGGCGTCGCGCTCGCGGCTGCCGCGTCGCGCTGTCGCTGCCAAATCGATTTCTCCAGAAAAGGCCAACGTTCCGCTGCGAAGCTGCGACCGTGTCCAGGCGCGATATTCGCGGCGATCATGGCCGCCTCGATCGGCATGGTGCCGGAGCCGCACATGGGATCTATCAGAGCCGTATCGCCGCGAAAGCGGGAAAGCATGACCACGGCGGCGCCCAGCGTTTCGGAAAGCGGCGCCGCCACGTTGTAGGTACGATAACCGCGGCGTGACAGTCCTGCGCCGCAGCAATCAAGCGCCAGCGTCGCCTCCTCGCGCAGCATACCGATCTCAACGATCATCTCCGCCCCGCCTTCGGGAATATCCGGCCGCCGATACGCAGACTTTAGGTTTTCTACGATCGCCTTCTTGACGATACGCTGACAGTCGGATACAGAAAACAGACCGCTTTTGGCGGATTTACCGTTGACATGTATCGTACTGTCCGGCCGTAAATATTCCTTCCAGTCCAGCGCGCGCGTACCCTCAAACAGCGCGTCAAAGCTGTCGGCCGGAAACATACCGACGACCAGAAGCACACGCTCCGCCGTCCTGAGCCATAACAAAACGCGCATCATCGTTTCATAATCGCCTGAGAAGAATATGCGGGCGTCCTGTGTTTCTTCTACCTGAATGTCCAGATCGTGCAGCTCGCGCGTTACCAGCGATTCAAGACCAAGCTTGCAGGTCGCTAAAAACCTCATGTGTCCTCCGTCTCCTTACCCTCCTGATAAAACGGTTCCAGCTTAAGGAGCGCATTGCGCAGACGCGTCGCCGTGACACGATAGCGGCCGCACAGCTCCTTTTCATCGACCTCCACGCCGCATGTGCGGCTGCCAAGCAGCTCCAGAGCAGCCGCAAGCGCAGTAACCTGCTGGGTGGAAAGCCTCGGAAAGCTTTGATTCAGGCTCTCAATGTAGCGCCGATAGATCGCCGCGGCCGCCGTAAGGCACTCATCGTCATAAAATCCGGTCATACCCTGCACAAGAAGCTGCATAACCGCCTCGTAGGCTGCAGGAAGCAGATAGGAAAAGGGCAGCAGGTTCACACGGCCCTGCAGCCAGCGTCCGTCCATGTACGCCATGTACGGCTCTTTTGCTCCCATTTGCTTAAGCATGCCGAACACGGCGCGTTTCAGGTCGTCCGGCTGATCGGTGCGCAGCAGAAAATCACGCAGCACGTTTTCGGCGCGCTCATCCCTGTACAGATACATCAGCGACAGCACTGAACGTTTGATACGCGAATCGGTCAGTCCCAGCGACCAGTCCAGCAGCTCCGCAAAGCGTTTATCGTTGTTCCAGAGCGTTCGCTGCTCGTCCTCGGATTCCAAAAGATAGCGGTTCAGCTGATTGAGCCGTCGAAACAGCTCCGGAAAAGGCACCTGATAGGCAGAGCTCCAGTGCGCGCGTATGTAACGCTCGTCCGCATCGGTCTTTCGGCTCTGTTTCAGATAATACTTTGCCACCGTATCATCCGGATTAACGCACAGAAGGCGCTTATAACAATCCTGCGCACGCGGAAATTCACCAAGGCGGTAGAGGCAATACCCGAGCCTGTGCAGAACGTTTTCATCATAAGGCGTCAAACGTTTCAGTTGCTCCAGTATTTCCGCCGCATCTGCATAGCGCTCCGCCTCCACCAGCAGCAGGGAGACGGCGTTGAGCACCTCCGGCGAGTCCGTATGCGCATCCAGGAGATTCTGTATCGCCTTTCCTGCGGCTGACTTTTCACCGCGCGTAAGCAACATCAGCGCTTCATAACAGCGCGTAAGCAGATCAGCCTGTTCGCTTTCCAGAAGCTCCCGCAGTATTTCCCCTGCCTTGGCTTGATCGCCGCAGCAGAAATAAGCCAGTATCAGTTGGTTTCTCAGGGGCACGGAATCCGGCTCATGCGTGCATTCGCGCTTGAGAACGCTTACGGCGCCTCGATAATCGCCCGCATTCATAAGCCGCTGGGCATATACGCAGGCCGCGTTGGCGTCATAATCCGCATCGACACGCAGACCGGCCGCCTCAAACATGGCGTCGTCATCGTCCAGAAAATCCAGAAAGTCCTCCGCGTCCGCCGCATAGGGGCCGTCCGGCTCCAGATCAAGATAGTTCTCAAGGCTTTCGACGGCGTAATCGTATTCACGCATTCCAAAGTAATTGCAGGCAAGCCCGAAATGGCACTCGGGCGAGGCGTCGCCGCGCGAAAGTAAGCGCAAAAGCAGGCGGTTGCTCTCTTCAAAGCGCTGCATATAGCTCAGTATCTGCGCCATTGCCAGCGCCGGTTCCTCATCGTTCGGCGCAGCGCGGCAGGCCAGACGGTAGCGTTGCAGCGCCGTCAGCAGATCGTTGCGCTCCACTTCCTTGGCGCCGCGCCTCATATAGAACGTGACGCTTTGCGCAAAAGGTATCACCTTACCTTTATACTCCGCCATGTCTCTCCTTTTCGGGCGCCTGCCACATGAGCGCCGCAAGCTCTTCGCGGGAAAAAGCATAGCGCTTCCTGCAAAAGTCGCAGCAAACCTCCGCACCGCCGTCCTTATCGATCATGTCGCGAAGCTGCTCGCTTCCTAAGGAAATCAGCGCCCGTTCGATGCGTTCGCGCGAGCAGTCGCAGCAATACTGAGGCGTTTGAGTTTGTAGAATTTGCGGATTCAGGGCGGAAAAACAGTTCATTATAAAGCTCGTCGCACTTTCGCCGCGTTCAAGCGCCATGGAAAAGCCCGCTATGGCTCCGCTGAGCGCGGAGGCGGCGTCCAGCATATCATCGCTGCAATTTGGCATAGCCTGCACGAGCACGCCTCCGGCAGCACGCAGCGAGGCGCTTGACGCCTCCAGCCGAACGCCCAAGTATACCATGGACGGCTGCTGCTGGCTTGTGACGTAATACTGTGCAAAGTCCTCGGCTATCTCGCCGGATATCAGCCGGCAGACTCCAACATACGGCTCCTTCAGCGAAAGGTCGCGGATCACGGTCAGCGTGCCGTCGCAGCCGACGAAGGCACCGACGTCCAGCTTTCCGGCTTCGTTCAGCGGCAGCTCGATCTCTGGATGCTGCAGCATTCCCTTGACGCGGCAGTCTGGCCAGCCGGTGCATATCATGCTGCCCGCAGGCCCTCCGCCCTTGATAATGGCAGACAGACGATCGGTCCTGTTTTTCAGCTCCGCCGTCATCAGCGCCGTCATCAGAAGCTGCCTGCCAAGAGCCGCAGTGGCCACGCGCGAAAGCGTATGAACGCGCTGCGCGGCGCGCACAAGCTCCGTTCCCTCGATGACGGATATGCTCAACATGCCGTCTGCGGCGATGGCTTTCACAATCGAATCAGACACCCTTTGGCCTCCTTGCCAGAAATTGGATCCTATGGCAGTCCGCATCCGGCTTATTTCGCGTAAAAGCTTCAAACACGCGGATGCTTTCAAAGCCGCAATCCCTTGTCAGACGCAGAAGCTCGTCCGTTTCATAAACGCGTTGACGATGAGTTTCCTCCGTCCTGTCAAAGCGGCCGTCCGGGCCGCGTGTAAAGATCTGCACATCCATCTGCAATGCGCGCCCGTCCGCGTCGAGCGTATTCTCCCACACGCAGACGCAGTCGTCAGTGTTCTCACAAAAGCAGCGGCCATCCAGAATACTCCTGAGCTTATGGGCCGAAGAAATATCAAATAGCAGCAGCCCGCCCGGCTGGAGGCAGCGATAGGCGGCTGATAAAAACGCCGCTGCGTCTGCATCCGTAAGCAAATAGTTCATTCCGTCACAGGCAGAGACCACAGCCTCCACCGGCCTGTGCAGCGAAAGCATGCGCATGTCCTCCAACACCAGGGGAGTTCTGCCGTAGCCTGCTATGCGCAGCTTTTCCTGAGCGATTGCAAGCATGTCCGCGGACGCATCGACGCCAATAACGTCAAAGCCCCTTTTTAAAAAGCGCAGCGTCATTGAGCCAGTTCCGCAGCCACAGTCCACAATTCGCGGCAAACGGGCCTGCGGCAGCTCTTCGGCTATAAAGGCGCCAATATAATCCGTCCACGAATCATAATCCACGTCCGCCATCAAACGGTCATACACCGCGGCGAGGCCCGAATAGGCGCTGTCCATACGTCTGCATCCCTTTCCTGCTGATTTCGATATTGTACAACAGAATGCAGCCAATGGCAAACGTCTGGATTTGAGGATCCGTATTTGCCTGCAAGCCTTGCATTTTTTTACACATTTGTTATAATTTCTCAATAATTGGATATGCAAAGCATTTCCGCTTTGTGCATCCGGAATGAGACGAATAGCCATGGTATCTGTACCGCTCCGTTTTTTCAATAAGCAGTCCTGGATCTCGTTTGCGTTGGGTTTTGTTGCGCTGTGCGCCTTCTCGCTGTGCCTTCACGTCAGTCATTATTACTACGACAGTGCCTATTATTTCGATCTGGCCAACAGTTTCTTTGAGAGCGGCAGCTTTTCACTGTCCACCTACTCACAGTCCATTCGCGGCGTTTGCTTTCCTCTTCAGTTGGCTCTGCCGATACAGCTGGCGCGTTGGACGGGACTGTCATCGTTCACGGCATTCGTTCTGTTTTCAAGTCTCTGGTTCAGTTTTGTATGCACCATGGTGTTGCCGTATGTGTTTTCTTTCTTCTCCGGCAGGAATGCCTCCGTCTGGTCGCGGCTGGGCCTTGTTGCTGCCGTTATGGTCTTCTGGCGCGGGCTGCTTCTGTTTCCGCTCTCGGACTTTTATGCGATGTCCATGGTGTTCTTTGCCATGGCACTGCTGCTGCGTACCACGACTCTGCTGAAAGCTTCCCCGGAAACGGTATCCAAGACTTCAAGGCAGATATTTCCGCCGATTGCCGCCGCCCTTTCAGGCGCGCTGGCTTATGCCGCCTATAACATGCGAACTGTATATATCTTCGCGGCCGTTTGTTTGACCGTGCTAATGGTTTTATGTATACACAAAACCGGCTGGACGACGCCATGTCTGTGCCTGCCGCTTTTTGTGGCGGGAATAATGGCGGCTGCATTGCCGCAGATGCTGGTAAATTTCAAGCAGCTCGGCGTGCTCTCCCCGCGCGTGTATACGCAAAGCGATATATATGCCAACGGTCTGTTCGTATTCCAATTTGCCGCAGGTCTTAAGACGCAGCTGTTTCAGACCCTATCCTATGAATGCTTTGACCTCTGCGGCGTGGAGTACTTCAATCTGGCGGACCCCGTCGGGTTAAAAATGGCTGAGCAGCTCAAACAGGTTGTCGAAACCGGTTCCGGCGGTTCCCTATGGCTGCTGGCGCAATATGCGTTTTCTTATGTTGGCGTCTGCTTTAGGCATATCGTTCAGATGTTGAATCCCATATTTGGCGAAATCTATATTACCAACCCGCATAAGATAAAGATCCAGCTGACAATCATCAACTTTGCTTTGATGATCTGTACCTGCCTCGGCCTTGGCCGCTCGATAATGCGCATCCAAATCGCAGATATGCCGGAGCAAGGCCGTACAAGCCGTGCGCAAGCAGCGTTCAAAACGTTGGGAAGCATACTGCTCTGGTTCCTCCCGTTGATACTGCCTTGTCTGGCAATTATTCCGGGCGCGCCAGAACAGCGATTCTTTTTGCCGCTGTACATGCTGATGTATGCCTTTCTGGCCTTCTGCCTGGACTGGAAAGACCTAGCCGCATGGATCAAGCGCCGACGCTGGACCGTTATCATCAGTTCATTGCTGCTGCTCATCACATTTCTGACTTTGATAAGCGCCGCCTGGACCAATTCCACACTGCCCGCGGAATTGGCAATCAGCATGTGGTAACCGCCTTGCGGCACGCTGCGATGCGTCATCGCTGCATGACGGGGCGCTGCAGATGAGATGCCTTGCCGAAAAAGCTATGCCGAAAACTGTAATTTTTCTCTTGCCTGCCGCCAAAACTTGTGCTATGATAACACGCGTATTGATTTGCCTCCTTAGCTCAGTTGGCTAGAGCACCTGACTCTTAATCAGGGTGTCCAGGG
>CAZCAV010000024.1:3912-29822 GCA_964496795.1 uncultured Oscillospiraceae bacterium | reverse complement strand
CGTTTGAGGGGCGTGTGCGCGAGCGTATGGGTTCAAGTCCCATCTACCGCACCATTTATCACTGACAATATAGAGGTTGTCGCGAAAAAGCCTGCAGCTGCGGGCTTTTTGATGCTTTCACCCCATTTCAAATAACGGCTGTTCCATAGATGTTTTGTAAGGCTCATGCGCATGAGCGTCGGAACGTTTACAATAAAAAGCGCCCTGGCGTTGGTACATATGCCGAGATAAGGATACCCAAGGAGGAAGCATGATCATCTACGCGGCGGATGATGAACAGCTTTTATTGGATGATTTAAATGAATCGATCATGGCGGCGGCGCCGTATGCGGAGCTTTTCAGCTTTACCGGCGCAAGCAAGCTGCTGGCCTATTTGCGTTCCGGCGCGCACAAGCCGGACGTTGCCTTTTTGGATATCGAAATGCCGGGCATGACGGGCTTGGAGCTGGCGCAGTACATCAAAGAGACAGCACCAAACGTAAACATCATATTTGTAACCGAGTTTTCCCAATATGCGTTGGAGGCGCTTGCCCTCAGACCCAGCGGCTATGTGATGAAGCCCGCCACAAAGGAAAAGATCGCGGCGGAGCTTGATAATCTGCGAAATCCCCCGGAACGGACAGTTCCCGCAAAGAAGATCCGAGTGCAATGCTTCGGTGATTTTGAAATCTTCGTTGACGACGTGCCTGTTGCTTTTACAAGAGCAAAATCAAAGGAATTACTCGCTTATCTAATCGACAGACGCGGAGCAAGATGTACGGCAAACAAACAGGCAGACATACTTTGGGACGATGGAATCTATGACCGCTCGCGGCAAAAGCAGCTTTCCACGTTTCGCAGCGACATGATAAAGTCGCTGCGAAGTGCGGGAGCAGATAGCATCATCACAGGAACGAAGAACAATATGGTGGTCGATCCTCAAATGTTTGACTGCGATTACTATATGGCACTATCCGGTGACACGATTGCAATCAACAGCTTCACCGGCGAATATATGGCCGGTTATTCATGGGCCGAGTTCACAACGGCGGCACTCATAAAGAAGTTAGGCGGCCTGTAGAGCGTCCCATTGCCGCAGAAATAATTATTTGGCAGCCCCGATTTCGTGAGGAATCAGGGCATATTGTTGACAATTTGAGGACATTGGTGAGTAAAATTAAATCCCACCAAAAAATGCAGCCTATTGTGGCAAGTAAGCGGGAAACCGGTCACCAACAACCAGGAGGGACTGAATGAAACTGAAACGCATACTTACCTTTTTTCTTTCCATATGTTTGGCATTTTCTTTTCCTCCCTCCCGCACACTGGCTGCTGTGGAAGGAACGACCGGCATCGGAAGCTATGTCGTCAATTTGGTATCCGATCCGGACACAAGCACCAAACCCACGGTGTTCTGCACAAGCGACGCCAACGGTTACGTCTGGACGGATAAAACCGTTGCCGTCAACGGCGCAGATTTTGACGTCACGCTCTCTGCGCTCGCACAGGAATATAAAAAGGTCAGCACGGCAACCAGCGCCAGCACCGTTGCTGCGGACGTTCTGCTGATTCTTGATATTACAAGTTCGATGAATAATAATGATGTGGACGGAACCTATCGCTATGTGGCGATGGTCGCCGCCGCCAATAAAGCCATGCAAACCATTCTGGACGCCAACGAGAAAAACCGGGTCATGGTTTATCTGTTTGGAAACAACAACGTGCAGGAAGTCTTTTTGCCTTTGGATCATTATACAACCACCAGCACATACGGAGACTCTGATCTGAGCGGCTACTCTGGCGTCAGCAAATATATTTATTATACCACCGGAAGCAACCCGACGTTTTCTCTGACAGTCGATTCCGGCACACATAACTCCAGCGGTTCTGCGGGAACAAGTATCCATGGAAATCAGGGGTACAGCGGAAACGGCACATATACGCAGCTCGCCCTGGCAAACAGCATTTCAAAGCTGTGCAGCACGATCCGAAGCGAGACCTACTCCATAAAACGAACCCCTTACGTCATGCTGCTTACTGACGGCGCCGCAACAGCTGCCACAAGCAGCTGGTATTCGGTTTCGACCTCAAATTACAGCGGCTTGAGCGGCGAGAGTACGACCAGCAGCACGACAGTTTCCGCCGCCACCATCCTGACGGCTCGCTATCAAAAGGATCAGCTGTCCGCCGCCTACAAAACCTACAACACAACGAACGGCGGGGATGCCGACGCGATCTTTTTCTCCGTCGGGCTTGGCAGCGCAATCGCCGGCTATCCGTATGTGTCCGCCATCGTTAATCCTTCTTCGGCTGCAACAGGCGCGCCTGCTGTTTTGACCCAAATCGGCACTTACGCTGCAGACGGCGTATCAAACGGGGGAACGGCAGACTACAGCAGCGATTATGTCTATACCACGGCAAATGCCGACAACAGCGGGTATTATGCCTATACGGCCACCAGCCTGAGCATTTTGGACACTGCATTTTCCGATCTGAGTAATCTGGTGGAGGCGGCAACGCAGGCCGTTGCAACTCCGATCACCACCAGCAGCGCCGCCAGCGGAACAACGGCAAGCGTGGTGTTTACCGACGTGCTGGGTACAAATATGCAGCTCAAAGGCGCACCGTCTCTGGCCGGCGTATCCGGCACAGCGGGAACAACGGTGAACGGTGTGACGACCTATACGTTTTCCGGCTATGCCAGCACCGCCTCATACAACAGCACGACAAGAACCTTGACCTGGACGCTTCCTGCCGATGAGCTGCCCCTGATTATCTTTGCCAATCGTCAAACTTTGACCGGCAGCTGTTCCAACGCATCGGAAAGCCCCATCCGTTTAACCTACACCGTGGAATTGTCCAGCACATCCTCCCTTAGCGGCTCGTATTACAGCAACGCCTACAATACCGCCAACGGCGCACAAGCCACCGCCGTCTTTACCCCCGCAACGGACAATCCATATTATTATACCGTTACAGCGGATACTAACGCAACCGATGGCTATACAAGTACAGCAAAAACGAGTTTTACGTCCCTGATCAAGACCACAAACAGCACTGCAACGGCAGCCAGCGCCAGCGTCTTCAGCATGTCAAACGGGACAATGACGGCCACGCTGGGCAACAACGGAAGGCTGACGCCTCTTGCGACAATAGCAAAATCCGCCGCTTCATCCACCGTCGTTGCGGGCGGCACGGTTTCCTATACGATCACCGTCACAAATCTGACCGCATCGGCGCTGAGCGACGTGGTCGTGACAGACGCGGTTCCGTCCGGTCTGACCGGAATCACCTGTACGCCATCGACCGAAACAGCCGTCAGCGGCAGCAACGTTACCTGGACGATCAGCTCCCTTGCCGCAAACAGCAATACAACCTTAACGGTTGCTGCAACCGTTCCGTCCGACACAGCAGCCGATACAAGCTTTGCGAACACGGCAAAAATAACGACCGTCGGCACTTCATCCCTCAGTACCAGCGCAGAATCTTCCTCCGTAACCGTAACGTCGACCAATGCCTTGACCTATTCCATCAGCGCGAACTCTCCGCTGGACTTTGGCTCCCTCACGCTCGGCTACACGCAGCCCAGTGCACAAACCGTTACGATGACCAACTCAGGTACCGGCAGCATTACGCTGACGCAGCCTGTATCTACATCCGCTTATACGGTAGGCACCCTGTCGAAAACGGTTCTGGCAGCAGGCGAAACGGCAACGTTTACCATACAGCCCACCGCCGGGTTGGCTGTCGGCACCTATAATGAATCCATTACCGTCAGCGGAACAAACAGCACCTCGGCCAGCGTCAGCGTGACCTTTATCGTCACGCAGACCGCGCCCACGATTACTGACCCCACCGTCGCAAAGACAGTCACGGTCGTGGTTGGCAATACCGCAACGCTTTCCATCACCGCCACCGATGCTACAGCGTATCAGTGGTATATCAACCGCAATGATGGGAATGGGCTCGTTCTCATTTCCGGCGCTACAGCCAGCACCTATACCACCTCTGCGACAGAGCTGCAAAACAGCGGCTATCAGTATTACTGCATTGCTTCCAATACAGCCGGAAGCGTACCCAGTTACATCTTTACGCTCAACGTAATTGAGGGCGCAGAGGTTCCGCAAACCGGCGACAGCAACCGCCCCATGCTGTGGTTCGGCATTGCTTTGTTCACCGCGGCGGGACTTGCAGCAAGCGTCGTGCTTTCCCGCAAGAAACGGTGCATAAGCCGATAAAGGCATAGTAAAGAACGGTCGTATTCGAACCCCTTAGCCCGAAGGCGGAATGACGATGCCGGCAAAGGTGCGCAGCCGGTGCGCGCATGTTCAGTGACGTGTGCCGTTACAGGGCTTTACTGCCTGTATCGGCATTTTTGGGTTGAACATCCGGAAACAGCTTCGGCGTCAACCAGTCAAAAATTTCGTTCAGACGCAGAAGACGGTTTTGGGGGCCGCCCATGCGGCTGAGGTTATGGCTCTCGCCCTGGAAGATCACCAACCTGGCGGGCACATGTGCGTGGCGAAGAGCCGCAAACATTTCGACGGATTCTTGCTCGGGACAGCGGTAATCGTCTGAGGATTGAAGAAACAGGGTCGGAGTTGTGACGGTATGAGCATATTTTAACGGCGATTGCGTCCAATACTGTTCCCAATCACAGGGAGAAATGCCATTTTTGATGCGCTCAAGCTCAAACAGGCCGAAATCTGCGGCAAACCAGAATCCAACTTGGTTCACGAACGGACGCTGACTGACGGCTGCAGCGAAGCGAGACGTTTGGCTGATGATCCAATTCGTCATGAACCCTCCATAAGAGCCTCCGCACACGGCAAGACGCTGGGGATCGATTTCTGGGCAGGCGGCCAGAACGGCGTCTGTGAAGTCGAGGATATCCTCATAATCAACGGTTCCAAAGCGTTTCGTCCCTCCAATGTCTGCAAACGCCTCTCCGCGGCCCGAGCTGCCCCGCGGATTACAGAAAAATACATAACAGCCGGCGTTGGCCATGGCCTGCATTTCGTGATGGAATACGTTTGGAGTCAATATCCGCGGGCCGCCGTGAATCTGCAAAACGCCGGGCGATTTTTCTCCTGCCTGCGCATTTGGCGGCCGCATGATGAAGCCGTCGATGCGTATACCCGCACGGTTGATGAAGCTCAGCGGTTCAGGCTGGATTACATTGCGCGAACGCAGGAAGCGTCGATTGAAACTACTGACACGTCTTGCGGTCTGATCTTCGGAAATGCAATACAGCTCGTTAAGGCCGCCCTTCTCCGAGGCGATGCAGTATAGCCTGTCTCCGGCCGCATCAAAGCCTGCAACAGCGTACGAATCGGATACAATTGGCGTGAGGGCAGCGGCGGAACGTTTTTCGACAATTGTGCTGGTCGAATTCAGAGAGGTCATAGCAAGATAGCGCCCGTTTACGGATATGGCGCTCGTGCCGGAGACAGAGAAACAGTCGCCGAGGGCGGGGCCGCCATACAGGTCGCCCAATGCCTCGCATTCGTATCGGACGTCGTTACCGGTTAATGCCGCGCTGTACAGACGGCATTGACGGTCTTTTGGGTCGGGAAGCCCGTTTCGATACCGGCGGGCGGGGAACCAGATGCGATGCTGATGCAGCGTAATGGTTCCGATTTCATAGTTTCCCTCGGGGAATATACGAACGCGTTTGTTTTCAGAAATGCGATAGCTGTAAAGCGAGCTGTCCAGATAGCCAAATCCATCCATTTGCCGGCCATAATACGCAACGGTATCGTCCGTTGAGGATATGGAAAAACCGCGCACATTATAGTCTTCGGGCGATATGCGCGTCAGGCTTCCATCGCTTTCGGAGCAGATCCAAAGCGCGCTGCGAATATTGTTCACACTGCCGACGCCGTCGATTCGAAACGGCAGCTCAGTGCCTGTCACAACGCGTTTTTTTCGCTCCAGATACGAAGCTAAAGCTTTTCTTTGGGCTTGGTACGGCAAGCCCTCCAGAACCGGATACTCTCTGTCCTCCCTGGCGCAAACCAACCAGGTTTTTTCGGAGATCCGGTGCAGGGAGGCATGGCTCAGGGGCAGTGCGAACAGGCGCTTTTGTTTGCCGGAATGAATATCCGTGCGATAGAATACCGTGCGGAGAAATCCGGCTTGCACGGCGCGGACATCGCGCGGCTCACGCAGCGCGGAAACGACGACAGAGTCTTCATCATACCAGACGCAGGCGTCGCCTTCACATACAGGCTGTATGCGATCGGTATTCCGATCATATACATGGATACTGCGCTCATACGCGTCGCTCCCGAGATCGGCCTTTGTGCAGCACAAGGCGGCCCGGCATCCGCTCGGAGAGACGCTCAGGTTCGAAAGCATCCGTATTTGATCGAAATCCTTAATGGATACGGGTTTCAATGGGCATTCCTTTCCTGATAGATGAACGGATGCGCGGCAAGCTGCCGCGCATCCGTTCATTCTCGTCAAACCGATTCGTATCCGGCCTTGAAGGCGCGAATATTGGCGTCATTATACTTTCCTTTTCCCTTGCTCTCAAAGAAATGGCACATGGTATCAAGCGCAAACTTTTCATCAAACAAACGGCAGTGCTTGATGGCCGCAGCGGCCATGATCAGGTTTGCGCCCTTTGGATTCTGCACACTGTTAGCCAGATCGACGCATTCAATGCGCAGCACGGTCATTGAGGATGGATATGGATAATCCTCCCGCACCGCATGCGCGTTTACGAAGAGCGTTGCATCGGGCTTGCAGAATTCAATATAATCCAGCGCGGGCTCGCTCATGGCGATGAGGATCTCCGCTTCGTCCATTGCGGGGCTTCCGACCGTTTCCGTAGGATCGTCTCCAAATTTTACAGTGCAATTGGCTTTTCCGCCTCGCATGGTTGGTCCATAGGAAGGCATCCAAACCGGATTCAGCTCCTTGGCCGCGGCGATATATGCGATGACAAGGCCGCCCGTCAGCACGCCCTGACCGCCAAAGCCGGCGAATACGATCTCTTTCATTGTAATCCCTCCCTTTGCTTGAATTCACCCGTGGGATATTCCTTTAGGACCTCCGTCTTGATGCGTTCCACGCACTGAAGCGGCGTCATATGCCAATTTGTAGGACAAGCACACAGGATCTCTACAATAGAATACCCTTCGTTGTTGACCTGTGCCTCCAGGGCGTTACGGATCATCCGTTTTGTTTGATTAATGCTTTTTACATCGTGGACAGAGCCGCGGGCTGCGTAGGCAATGTACTTGAATGAGGAAGCCATCATTTCGGGAATGTGAATTGGCATTCCCGTTAAGGCGCAGTCTCTGCCATGGATGCTGGTCGCCGTAACCTCGCCGGGCATCGTCGTCCAGCTCATCTGGCCGCCGGTCATGCCGAAATTGGTGTTGTTGATCAGAATGAGAGTCATTTTTTCGTTTCGATAGGCAGCGTTCATGGTTTCTGCCAAACCGATGACCGCAGCATCGCCGTCACCCTGATAAGCGATGGTCAACATATCGGGGCGCATGCGCTTTGCACCCGTTGCCACAGCGGACGCTCTTCCGTGCGGACATTGAAAGGAATCGGAGATAGCCAGACTGTTGAGGTTGCAGCTGCATCCTACGCCGAGTATCATGGCGTTGTTCTTTTCATAGCCCATTTCCGTCACTACTTCGTGAATAAGACGCACTGCGATGCCGTGACCGCAACCAGGGCAAAAGCTCTGCCTTTTATTGGGGGCTGTCAGAGAAGCCGGCACTTTTTTAACCATTAGAATCTCTCCTTTGCGGTACCGTTTTCAATTGCATGGAACTGGTCGATAACATCCTTGACGCGCGGAACGCCGGGACCATGCGGATAGCAATAGACCGGAGCGAACTGCTTCGCCTTGCGCGTTGCGAGCGCGACGTCCTCGACCATCATGCCGAAAGTATTCGTTTCTACCGTTAAGAAGCTCTTGATCCCCGGATGGAGCTGCTCAAAGGCTTTAAAGGGAAAGGGCCAAAGCGTTTTCGGAGAAATGAGGCCGACCTTTTTCCCTTCATTCCGAAGCTTGACAATCGCGTCATGACACACGCGGCTGGGCAGGCCGAAAGCAACCAGAATATGCTCGGCGTCCTCGGTCATAAAGCTTTTCCATTCCTGATGCAGCGCCTGGATTTCGGCATATGCCTTTTCACGGCGAACCGTATAATCTCCCGAGCGCTTGGGATGATGCGCGACCTTGAGCCCGACCTCTCCGGTGCCGTCGATTCCCCAATCCAGAGGCGTTTCACGGGTTTTGAAGGGCGGCAGCTCAACAGATTCCATGAGCTGGCCGAGCAGGGCTTCCGACAGAATGGTGACTCCGCAGCGGTATTTCTCGGCAATATCAAAGGACTTATAGGTCATGTCAACAAACTCCTGCACATCGGACGGCGCGTAGACGATATGATAATAATCGCCATGGCCGCCTCCCTTGACATCTCGGAAGTAGTCGGACTGGCCGGATTCCAGACTGCCCAGGCCACAGCCCCAGCGCTGAACATTGATGACGACAAAAGGTATGTCGTTTGTAGCGGCATACGAAAAGCCCGACGCCTTCAGACTGATGCCTGGGCCGGAAGAAGCGGTAAGGCAGCGGCCGCCGCATGCAGCTGCGCCCATGACCATGTTGATACTGGCGATTTCATTCTCGCCCTGTATGAATACTCGCCCAAGCTCCGGCATTCTGGACGAAAGATGCTCGAGTATCTCCGTGGAGGGAGTGATGGGATAACCCGCAAAAAAGTCGCAGCCTGCACGCACGGCGGCCTCGGCGGCGGCAACATTGCCCTTGAGTAATTCCTTTGCCATCAGTTTTGACCTCCTTCTTCAATGGATAAGGCATAGTCGGGACACACAATGTAGCAGACTCCGCAGGCGGTGCATAGGCTTTTGTCAAGCTGAACATAAGCATAACCGGATGCGTTCAGCTGCTTTCCGGCTGAAAGCGCTTTGCGCGGACAAGCTGCCACGCAATAATAGCACCCCTTGCAACGTCCGGAGTCAATTACCAATTCTTCTGCCATTTCAATTCCTCCTCGCTGTTTCACTTGTTTTTGCAATTGTGTTTTTGTAAACTTTGCCGCCCTTCATAATCAGCCGCATATTGTTTTTATCCGTTAGAATTTCAGCGTCGTCTATGGGGTTGCCGTCGATGAGCAGCATATCTGCAAACGAGCCTTCCTCAAGCACGCCGACCTTGCCGTGCGGATAGGGATTTCGATAAGTGGTTAGCTTAAACATCTCGTGCACGTTGCCGGTGGCTGATTTTACGGCCTCCAGGCTGCCCAACACCTGCTTGCGCGCGCGAAACTCCGTAAGCTCATAGATCTCATTGAAATACTTGTCCATGACCAGATCGGTTCCATATACGGTTTTCAGCCCATAATGATTGATCAGATCCGCCTGATGATAAGCGGCGTCCTTCACCATAAGCCGTTTCGCGTTGGTCTCCGGATTTTTTGTGAGCGTAGAAATCACATCGTCAAAGTGAAACGCGAACTGCGGACAGAGCCAGATTCCTTTATCGCGGATAAGCTTTGAGATGTCGTCGTCCATAAGAGTCGCATGCTCAAAACCCTTTACGCCGGCTTCGGCGGCGCGATACATGGCGTTTGGCGAATAAATATGCGCAAAGACGTAAGTTCCGAAATCGGCAGCGGCGTTCACGGCGGCTTTCATTTCCTCCAAGGTGAATTGGATGGAAAGCAGCGGATCGAATATGGATCCGATACCGCCCGACGCCATGATCTTTATTTGAGAAGCGCCCAAAAACAGCTGCTCGCGTACTGCGCGAAGCACTCCCGGCACACCGTCCGCCGTGACAAACGCGCCCGTTTTCATGAAGGGCGACTCGTGACCGAACACCGTATGCTCCTGGGCGCGGCTGCCGCGAAAATCCGAGTGTCCGCAGGTTTGTGAGATCGCGCCTAAGGAGGGGTATATGCGGGGGCCGTCGATATAGCCGTTATCGATGCACTGCTTTACGCCATAGGTCATACCGCCGGCGTCCCGTACGGTCGTAAAGCCGCGATACAGCATGTCCTCGGCGTTTTTTGCCGCCCGTATCGCCGCTTCGTCGATGCGAAGCTCGTCAAGCTCCTTTGGTATGCCGGAAATGGACATATGCACATGACAGTCAATCAGTCCGGGAATGGCTGTGAGGCCTTTGGCGTCAATGATTTCATCAAAGCCATCCTCTGCAACGGGAGATTGCACGACCTCGGAAACCATATCGTCATTGACGACGATATTTGCGTGTTTCACAAGTCCGTCAGAATGTCCGTCGAACAGATCTGCATTTTTAATCAAGCATTTCATGAATTTTCTCCTCAATCAGCATTACCGTATTTCACGACAAGAGCGTCGACTGCACACAATCCTTTTCCTTCCGGATATACGAACACAGGATTGATATCGATTTCCTTGATCTGGTCGCGCATTTGATCTGTAAGCTTGGACAGTGCTACCATAGCGTCAGCGACCGCCTCAACGTCCATAGGCGGCACTCCGCGATATCCGGCCAATAGCTTGTAGGATTTCAGGCTGCGGAGCATATTCATGGCTTCGGCATGATTGACCGGTACGGGCGCGAGCGCCGTGTCATGAAACACTTCCACAAAAATGCCGCCCAGACCCACAAGCAGCATGGGCCCAAGCTGTGAGTCGGAGGAGGCCCCCAATATCAATTCCGTTCCCGAGGGCGCCATCTCCTGAAACAGGACGCCCTCAATGTCTGCATCTTGCTTATAGGCCCGCGAGTTTTTGAGTATCTCCGCATAGGCGGCTCTCGCTTCCTCCGGCGTTTGTACTCCTACGCGGACAGCTCCTGCGTCGGTTTTGTGGGGAATGTCCTTGGAGCTGACTTTCATAACGACCGGATAGGGAATATCCGCATGGTCGATATCCTTGGCGGAGGTCAGCAAAACCGACCGCGGCACACGGATTCCGCAGCCGCCGATAATATCCTTGCTGGCGAGCTCTGTCAGCGCATACATTCCGGAGCGCAGCGCTTCAGGCGGGACGCCGCGCGCCCCGAGATCGTGATCCGCTGTATTGTACGCGGCGAAATCCAGCATCTTTTTCATACATTTTGTAGCCGTGGGCAGCGAGGGCATGAGGCAGATGCCCGCCTTAAACAGTATTTCGCGGGACACGTTATTCTTTGTTTTCTCAAGAAGTCCGGTGACGAAATATGGCTTCTTCAGGCCTTCCTTTCTGCCCAGCAGCATGGATTCTACAAGAACGAAATCGCCAAAGCCGCCATGCGTATCGCCAATGTCGGCCCCTGCTGAAATAAATCCGATATCCGTATCCTTCTCCATGGATCGCAGGATCGACAGCATGCGCTCCGGATTGCCAAGCAGGGCGGTCGTTGTATCAAGCGGGTTGGCAATGGTCGCAAACGATGGCAGAAAACGATTGATCTGAGCCTTTGTTTCCTCGGAGAATACGGATAATGCGATGCCGTTGGCGTCGATACACTCGGTAGCGAGAGTATTGAAGCCGCCCGAGGAATTCAGGCTGACCATTTTTTGAGGTACGGGGTAATTCCCGTCAAGTACCGCAAACATTTCCGATGTACAAACCAGTTCTTCGAGCGAATCCACCAGAATAGCGCCAAATTTCTGGCACATGGCTTCAAACGCGCGGAATGATCCCGCCAGAGAGCCCGTGTGCGAGGCGGCCGCGGCCGCGGTACGGGCGGAGCGTCCGGATTTCAGAATGACGACCGGCATTTTTCGAAGGGCTGCTTTTTTCAGCGCGCGCACGAAGATATCGGGACGCTTGAGCCCCTCGATATACAGCGTCATGACCTTAATATCTGGAGAATCAGCGCAATATTCCATGAATTCCTCAAGGCAGGTTACGGCGCCGTTGCCGACGCTGATCATGTATGCCAGCGGAAAGCCGACCTTGGTTGCAAGGTTGGCAAGCAGTGCGCCGGAATGTCCCATGAGCGCAATGCACGGCTTGAGCCCTTCGAAGGCGCCGGATGGATTGGCCCGCATTCCCAGCAGATTAATGTTGTCGATTTTATTACACAGACCCATGCAGTTTGGACCAAGAACGCTCATGTCGTATTGATCGGCAATACGCTTGAGCTCGGCCTCCAGCGCGCGGCCTTCCTCGGAATGCTCCTCGGAATAGCCGCTGGCATAGATCACTGCCGAACGGATCCCCAGACGGCCGGCCTCCTCAATATATGGGTTGACGCGTTCCTTGGCTACGACCAATACGATGCAATCGACTTTTTCCGGAAGCGAAGCCAGGGAAGGGTAGCATTTTTTCCCGAACACCGACTCCTTTTTAGGGTTGACAAAGTATAATTTGCAGTGATCCTCGTTGCGCATCAGATTCTGCGCTGTCCAGCCGGCAAACCCGTTTTTATCAGACGCGCCAATCAGAGCTACGCTCTCCGGCTTCAATAGTTTTTGAATACTCATTGTTTATCGCTCCTTGCAGAATAATGCTTTCTGGATGGAATGAGCGCAACGCCAAGGATGAACAGCAGCAAAAGCACGGCTGCGGCGATCCATTCCATATCGCGCTGCGCAAGATTATAGACAAGCGCCTCGTCCGAGGATTGCAGCATATATACGGCGCTGCGGCCGGCGATCAGCAGCGAAAACAGGTTTTGCCCAATGGAATTGGATATGCTGCGCACGGTAGAGGTCATCCCGGACACCATGCCCATGGCTTCGGGAGGCACCGCGTTGACAACGCTTGCGGCGTTCGGAGAAAAAAACATGGCGCTTGCAATTCCGTACAACAGCATGATGGCGGAAACGACCCAAACGGACGTCGATCCTCCGCACATGGCAAACAGGAACAGCGCGACGGACTGCACGGCGATGCCGCAAAGCACCATTTTTCTGGTACCGATCCGATCGGAAAGCGCGCCGCAGCGCGTTGCGAGCAAAACCATTGCCAGGGGATACACCAATGCCACAACGCCGGATATGCTTTTGGAAACCAACAGCACATTCTGCAGATAGAAGGGCAAGGTGGTCGTGGTCAAGCCTGACATCATATAGGCGCCGGCCATAAGTAGATACCCCATGGTAAACGCCCGCGAGCGGAACAGGCTCAGGATAATCAGAGGGTGTGCGCTGCGCTTTTCGGCCAGGATAAACGCAACCAGACAAACCGCCGCGACGCCGCCTAAAACAGGATTCAGGTTCACGCCTTCAATGATAGTCACCTTTTTCAGCATGAGTGTGAACGACACCAACATGACAACGATCAATATCGTTCCGGCGACATCAACGGGCGTATGCCTTGCCTCAAAACCACGAAGGACTTTGAATCCCAATATCAGGCAGAGAATGCCAAGCGGCACAGGAATCAGGAACAAGACTTTCCAGCTTAGAGATTCCAGTATAAAGCCGCACAACAATTGCCCCAGCATTCCGGTGCCCGCAACCAGCATGGAGTTGATGCCGATCACCTTTCCGCGTTCAGAGCCTGGAAATACTGTAACCAGGATAGCCTGTGTTACGGAAAGGGACATCGACAGGGCGACGCCCGTAATAGCCCGAAGCGCAATAACGGCGGCCAAGCTGTTGGAAAACAGCGGCGTAATGCCTGACAGCACCGTGGCCAGCGCAACGCCGGTCAGAAACACCTTGTGATGCCCGATGCTGTCGCCCAGTCTCCCGAACGGCAGCGTCAATGCACCCATGGCCAGATAATACACCATGGTTACCGCGGACGCTTCGCTTGCAGACACTCCGAACTCGGCGGCAATGGCCGGCAGCGCAACTATGAGCGCGCCGCTGGTCCAATATGTCAGCGTTGTCGCGAGGGCCGTGGTAAGAAGCACGAGCCACTTGCTGCCGGCAGGCCTGGACGTTTCTTCCATAATTACTCTGCACCCTGCTGAAGCATGACGGAGATACTGTCCACAAGAGCCGCCACTCCGTTGCGTATCTGATCGTGGGAGGGAACGGAGAAGTTCATTCGGAAGGCCGGATTCAGCGCAAACTTATCTGTTACAAATCCGCAGCCGGGCACGATGAGCACCTTTCCGCGCGCCCAAACGAGGTCTCCCAGCTTAATGGAATCGTAACCATCCGGCAGCGAGCACCACAGGAACAAACCACCGTCCGGATGCGTATACGAAACACGCTCATCCACCTTGGACAGCGACTCGAGCATAATGTCGCGCTTTTCGCGGTAGATGCCCCGGATATGCTCCAAATGCGCTTCAAAATCATAATTGTTGATAAAATCATTGACAACGATCTGGAACAATACGTTGGCGTGCACATCCGAAGCCTGCTTCCCTATCGTCATCTTTTTGATCAGAGCCTTGTTGGCAAGAGCAAAGCCGACGCGAATACCGGGGGCGACTACCTTGGAGTAAGAGCCGCAGTATACGACGCGCCCCTCCGTATCCATACTCTTTATGGTTGGCTGCCGGATACCGGAATAACGCAGCTCAGAATAGGGGTCGTCCTCAATAATCATTACATTATAACGCTGGGCCAGCTCCAACAGACTCTTTCTCCGCTCGGCCGACATCGTCCTTCCGGAGGGATTCTGGAACGTTGGGATCACATAAATCACTTTGACGTTCTTTTCGGTTTTCAGGCGATGCTCAACTTCGTTGAGATCGATACCGTCGTCATCCATGGCGCACGGAACGAGGTTGGCATTGTACGATAAAAATGTATTCATGGAGCCGGAAAAGGTGGGGCGCTCACATAAAACCGTATCATGTTCGTTTACAAGACATTTTGCGGCAAGATCGATCGATTGCTGCCCGCCTGAGGTTATCAGCACTTCATCGTCATCGGTGCCGGTCTGGTATTGCGTGCGCAAACGGTTTTTTGTCGTTTCACGCAGAGGGGCATAGCCCTCTGTAACGCCGTAGTTCAAAAAGGACGACGGATTTTGAAAAGCCTTTTCAATGATCTCGTGCATTGGCGCCACAGGGTATGCTTCCGGTGAAGGCGCGCCCGCTCCGAAAGAAATGACTCCGGGCTGTCCGGAGAGCTTAAACAGCTCCCGAATGGGTGAGGGGGTGATGGTTCGCATCCGATCCGCAATGATGATTTCCATGGGTATTATTCCTCCAAATGTGATGAGTATTGTTTAGTCAATATTTAAAAACTCCGGCGACGCCGCCATAACTGCGGCAAGCAGGCTTGCGCAGCTGTCTATATCGCTGAGATCGCACATTTCGACTGGCGTGTGAGAATATCGAGTGGGCACAGACAGGCCCGACACGGAAACGCCCGTGCCGCTCAATTGAAGGGCGCCTGCATCGGTGCCGCCGGTATACGCTATTTCGTTTTGCCAGGCAATTCCGCTTGCCTCCGCAAGAGCGCGAATATGCGCCGTCAGACGAGGATCGCATATCGCGGATAAATCAAACAGCTTAATGGCGGCGCCTCCGCCAAGCTTTTCTGCGATCTTATTGGAATAGGCGGGGCAATCGCCCGTGTGGCAGATGTCAATGGCCAAGGCGGCGTCCGGCTTGACCATAGCTGCGGCGGGGCCTGCGCCGCGCGCGCGCAGCTCCTCCTGCGCGGTAAAGACATAGTAGCAGTCATTGTCCGTCCGAGCCTGCCGCTCCATGGCCAGCAGCTGTACCACGCAGCCGATCAGATCGTCAAGATAGGGAGAAAGCAGCTTGTTGCCGGCGATTAACTGCGCCGCGCCGTCAAAGACGGCGACGTCCCCGGGCCTCACCAGAGAAAGGGCTTCCTCGCGGCTTCGCGCGCCGATATCCACATATATGTCACGGATGCCGGTAGCGGAAAAGGGCTTATCCTGGATCGCTGAAAAGTTTTCTCCAAATAAAACGCCCTTTACGCCATTGAGAAAGCGGATCTGAAATCCGATCAGTCTGGCCGCCGGATGCGCCCCGATGGGTATAATATCTATGTAACCGTCCTTTCGGACTTCGCTGGCCATGAATCCGATAACGTCCATATGAGCGGCCGTCATGATGCGCTTTCCCCGGCCGGACTTATGGCAAATCAGACTGCCCAGACCATCGGAAAAGATATCGTCCACGAAGGGCTTTGCCATCTCGGCGATCGTTTTGGCGCAATTGCGCTCAAATCCTGACGGACCGGCCGCCTGAAGAAGCTTGTTTTGCAGGTTCACAATATCAGACATGGTTCCTCTCCTTATCTCATAATTTCAGCGGTTAATGTTGTTGCCGGAGCGATTGTTTTGTTCGATAACTAACTATAAGCATTCCGTATTTTGCAAGTCAACGCAATAACCGGATGTTTCTACATCGTATAGTCATTTTCAGCCGTCGTATAAATTGCGCGGCGGCAGTAAAAAAGCGCCATACCGGCCGTTACAGCCGCTGATGGCGCTTCTGGGCATGTTTTATAATTGAAAAAGGGCAGCCCGCGTCAAGGATTATCCGGGCTTGAAGGAGCGGCGAGTTTATCCGTGCTGCTCACGTCGTGCGGATACAGGCCGTCCTTGAGAAAGGAGCGCTTTAGAAACTCCGCGCCCTCGGTGAGAACATAATCCAAATATAGCGGCTGATTGCCGAACAGCAGCTGGAATCGCAGTCCGGCGCAGTACGCATACCAATGGGCCATGCTCATATGAAGGCGTTCGGGAGAAATAATCCCTGCTTCGATAAATGGCTGTATCTGTGCGTACTGCGTGGTGGAAGCATACACGGTGAACTGCAGCAGCGACTTATCCTGCGGAGGCGTCATGAGAAGAAACTGATACTTGGCCCTCAGCCAGGGAAGAGACCGGCAGGCCATCTGAATACGGTTGTCTATGAAATCGCAGAACACTTCCACCGGATCACATCCGTCATAGAGATGGGGAATGTTATAATCCAGCTGCTGCTGAGTATAGATGAAATATTGTGCAAGCATATCGTCCTTGCCTTTAAAATAGTAGGCGATTGCTGTCTTGTGACGAAAACACCGCTCGGCAACAGAACTGAATGTTACGGCAGTCAGTCCCTTTTCATCGATGATCTCAGTGATTGCATGATAAATATCCGACAATATGCAGGCATTATCAGTCTGTTTCATAGGCATCTCCTTCCGGTTGGAATGCGTGTTCATCCACCGCTGATTATAGCAAGTATTCCAATTATAGCATATTTCCATGCAGCGGCTACAACAAATCTTTTGGAACGTGACGAAAAGAACTATACAGCGTATAATGCCTTTTTATACGCTGTCTAAAATGGTCGTGTGATAAAATATTCACGTCAACAATCATTCGAGGCATGTTACCAGCGCAACCACAACAAAATATTAACGGAGGAAATCGCATGAAAAAGTATCTGGCCATCTTAATCGCAGTATTGATGCTTGCCGCTGCATTTGCGGGATGTTCGGCAACGAAAACCGACAGCGCGTCAACCGGCACAGCAGAGCAGGCCGCAGACAACGCGACAGCGCCGGCGGCAGACAATACGGCTGCAACCGAAAGCGAAATCAATCAGAACATTACGATCATGACCTACAATGGCGCTACCGGTTTGAATCCCATGGACGGGACCGCTGTGGATCAGGTAGTCGGCTTGCAAGTCTTTGACCGCCTGTTTAAGATTCAACCTGACTTTGCGCCTACCACCTGTCTGGCCGAGAGCTATGAAGTATCGAATGATGAGTTGACATACACTATCAAGCTCAAGAACGGCGTGAAATTCCATAACGGCGACACTATGACCATGGACGACGTTATTTTCTCGTTTGACACTTACATTGCTTCCGCAAACGGTTATAATGTCGACTGCATCGCAAGCTACAAGGCCCTGGACGATACGACGTTGGAAATCGTTGTTAACGACGCTTCTGCAAAGCTTCTTGAAACCCTTTGCCTGTATCCGGCGATCGTCTGCAAAGCGGCATATGAAGCCGATCCGGTGGGCTTTACAGACGCTCCCGTTGGCACGGGCGCTTATAAATTTGTTTCCCGCGGCGACGACAGCGCCATCTATCTGGAGGCCTTTGAGGATTACCACAATGGCGCGCCCTCTATAAAGACCATTACCTTCACACAGCCTATGGACTCCTCCACGGCAACGATCGCTTTGGAGACCGGCGAACTGGACATTATCACCGTTGTTCCGATTTCACAGATCGCCACCATTGAAGCGGCCGAGAACTGCTCGGTATTCAGCGAACCGGGTCCTGCGCAATGCCAGATGATGTTTACCGGCGAGCCCTTCCTCAGCAACGAGAAGCTGCGCGGCGCCGTCTACCACGCCATAAATCCTGAGAACATTATCAGCATCAACTGCCTTGGAAA
This sequence comes from uncultured Oscillospiraceae bacterium, assembly GCA_964496795.1. Taxonomy (GTDB): domain Bacteria; phylum Bacillota; class Clostridia; order Christensenellales; family CAG-138; genus CAZCAV01. The sequence goes on along the minus strand of CAZCAV010000024.1, from coordinate 11,582 downwards.
CGGCGCTGCGGCGCAGAACTTCTATTCCGCGACCTTGCTTGGCGAGTATGCCGGCATGGTGGATATTTCCGGTCGTTACAATCCGGAATTGGCTAAGCAGCTGCTTGAGGAATCCGGATTTGACACCAGCCTGGAGATCGTCCTTGACTGCGACGCCGGACAGGCTAAGATTGCGCAGATCATCCAGAGCGATTTGGCGGCGATCGGCCTGAAAACGTCTATTCAGCAGCTTGAGATACCGGTGCTGGTCGGCAATGTGAAATCCGGACTGGCAACCGTTCTGATCTGGGAAGCGGGCGAGCTGGATATGTCGCTTCTCGACATCCTGCATAACCATACAAGCGAAGGCTCGGCCCTGTATGGCGTAAAGGATGCGGGCTTCGACGCGCTGGAGGCTGCGGCAGCCGCAGAAACCACGGATCTGGCAAAGCGCGACGAGTTGATGAAAACGGCGTATCAGTATCTGGTAGATCATTGGATGATGGTTCCGTTTTATGATTCGCTGGATATCTGCGCCTATAACAACCGTGTGCAGAATATTCATCTGCTCGGCGTCGAGTATGTGTTGTATGTCTGCGATCTGACACTGACGGCATAACCGCATACCAGGCGGCTTGTCTTCGCCCTCACGGCGCATGCCGTGAGGGCGATTTTAGAAGCAGACAATTCACGGTTATAAGTTTTATACGATGAATGAATCTGTTGTCGTTTATTGTTGATGGCACACAGAGGTGCTAGAATATATAAATCATATCGTTTCTGACGCGGACCGCCGCACTTTTGCAAAAATATGGAGAGGGTGGTGTAATGTACAAATATGTGATTAAGCGGTTGCTGGTCACAATCCCCGTTTTGCTGGGCGTGATACTGATTGTGTTTACGATCATGTCTCTGACGCCCGGAGATCCGGGAAGATTGATCCTGGGCAACTTTGCTCCGCAGGAAGCGGTAGATCAGTTAAACCATGAGTTGGGTTACGATCTTTCCTTTATCGAGAGACTCTTCAATTATATTAAGAACATTATTCTTCACTTTGATTTTGGGGAGTCGTATATTACTTCCAAGCCAGTCGTCAACGAGATCCTCACCTGCTTTCCTTACACTCTGAAGCTGGCGATATTCGCTATCATACTGTCGTCGATTATCGGCGTTTCGCTGGGCATTCTGTCGGCGGTCAAGCAGTATTCCATTATCGACAACTGCTGTACGGTTGCGGCAATGATATTTGCTTCCATACCGGCTTTCTGGCTGGGTATGTTATTGATATACTTATTCGCGCTAAAGCTGAATTGGCTGCCGTCATACGGCATTGCAACGTGGAAGGGGTATATACTGCCTTCTCTGACGGTGTGTGCCGGCGGCCTTGCTACCTGCATGCGTATGACCCGCACGACAATGCTGGAGACCATTCGCATGGACTATATCCGGACAGCGCGCGCAAAAGGCGCTCCCGAAAAAGTGATTATATGGAAGCATGCTCTCCGCAATGCGTTGATGCCGATCATTACCTCGATGGGCATGACTTTTGGTTATATGCTGGGCGGGACGATCGTCATAGAAACCGTGTTCTCGCTGCCGGGATTAGGCAGTTATATGATCAGCGCGATCAGGCAAAAGGATATGCCGGCTGCGCTGTCAAGCACGCTCTTTTTTGCAGCGCTGTTCTGCGTTGTGATGCTGATTATCGACCTGCTGTACGCTTTTATTGACCCGCGTGTAAAAGCACGCTATCAGAAGTAGCGGGGGAATGATATATGAGTAAACAAAAAGCGAAGAAGAACAGCCAGGCAAAGGAAGTTTGGCGGAGGCTCAAGAAAAACCGCACGGCAATGATCGGCTTGGCTTTTATCTGCATTCTTGCGATTGTGGCCATCTTTGCGGACGTCATCTGCCCGTATGAAACGGCGATACAGCAGAACGGGGCTGAGATGCTGCAACGGCCGAGCGCCGCTCACTGGTTTGGCACGGACGGCTATGGAAGAGATGTTTTTGCGCGGATCATCCATGGATCCCGCGTATCTCTGGAATTGGGACTGCTGACCAGCCTGATCGCGCTTGCCGCAGGCAGCATTTTAGGCGCGGCATCCGGCTATTTCGGGGGGAAAACGGATATCATTATTATGCGGATCATGGATGTATTCGCATGTATTCCGCCGATGCTGCTGGCCTTGGCAATCGTTTCGGCGCTCGGGCCGAATCTGGCGAACCTGCTTTTGGCCATCTCCATATCCAGTACGCCCGGCATGGCCAGATTGGTCCGCTCGGTCGTGCTTGGCATTACGGACAACGAATATGTGGAAGCTGCGCGTTCCTATGGCGCGACCAATACCCGCATAATCGTAAAATACATCCTGCCCAACGCTATCGGCCCGATTATCGTAAACGTGACGATGAGCATCGCCAGCATGATTTTATCGGCAGCCGCATTATCCTTTGTTGGAATGGGCGTACAGCCGCCGCGTCCGGAATGGGGCGCCATGCTGTCCGATGCGCGCGAGTTTATGCGAGACTATCCGTATATGCTGATTTTCCCGGGTTGTGCCATTATGGTAACGGCGCTTTCCTTTAATTTGCTGGGCGACGGTCTTCGGGACGCATTGGATCCAAAGCTGCGGGATTAGGAGGGTAGAATCAGTGAGCAAGCATCAAATCCATTCAGAGATGAACGACGGGCAGCAAACAGAGAAACTGCTGGAGATTAAAGACCTGAGCGTCATATATCAAACGGATCTGGAGACCGTGTATGCTGTTAACGGCATTTCGCTGACCCTGAACCGCGGCGAGACCTTGGGCCTGGTGGGGGAGACCGGCGCTGGAAAAACGACTACCTCCCTGGCTATCCTACGCTTGCTTCCGGAGCGGACCGCTAAGATTACGTCTGGAAGCATAGAATTCGAGGGCAGAGATATCTTAACGCTTTCCGGCCATGAAATGCGGGATATCCGCGGCGAGAAAATATCCATGATATTTCAGGATCCGATGACGGCGCTGAATCCGGTGTTAACGATAGGCGATCAAATCAGCGAGGCGCTCATTCTGCATAATACGGGCCACCATTCCAAAGCGGAGGTCGAAAACAGGATGGAGCGTACGCTTGAAATGGTCGGCATTCCGGCGTCCCGCAAGAAAGACTATCCGCACCAGTTTTCCGGAGGCATGAAACAGCGCGTGGTGATCGCCATAGCCTTAGCCTGCGAGCCGGATCTTTTGATTGCCGACGAGCCGACGACCGCGTTGGACGTAACGATACAGGCGCAGGTCCTGGCAATGATGAACGATCTGCAAAAGCTGATGAAAACGTCCATGATCATGATCACGCATGATCTGGGCATCGTAGCGCAGACCTGTGATAAGGTCGCCGTAATGTATGCCGGAGAGATCATTGAATTCGGTACGCTGGAGGATGTGTTCACGGGTGACAAGCATCATCCCTATACCGTCGGGCTGTTTCATTCCATTCCTGATATCTCGCAGGAAACGGATCGCTTGAGCCCGATTGAGGGCCTTATGCCCGATCCCACCAATCTGCCGACAGGCTGCAAGTTTTCGCCGCGTTGTCCTCACTGCACGGATATATGCCGAAGCGTGCCGCCTAAAGCGTACCAGGAAAACGAACACAAGATATGCTGCCATCTCTATGACGCGCAGCAGGAGGCAGACGTATGAGCGATATTTTGCTGGAAACAAGAGGGCTCAAGAAGTATTTCAAAGTCAAAAACGGCATGCTGCACGCTGTTGACGGAATCAACATATCCATTAACCGCGGGGCGACATTGGGCGTGGTCGGCGAATCGGGCTGCGGAAAATCCACGCTGGGCCGCGTAGTGCTGCGGCTGCTGGAGCCAACTGAGGGCAAGATCATTTTTGAGGGCAGGGACACGGATCAGTGCAACAGAAATGAAAAGCATCAGCTCCGCAAGGATATGCAGATGATCTTTCAGGATCCGTATTCCAGCCTTAACGCGCGCATGTCGGTTCAGGAATTGATTGCCGAACCGATTCTCATTAACAAAATGTTCCGCTCAAAAGCCGAGGCATACGATCTGGTCGCAAAGCTGATGGATACGGTCGGGCTGGCAAAGCGGTTGTCCGGAGCTTATCCGCATGAGTTGGATGGCGGACGCCGGCAGCGTATCGGCGTAGCGCGCGCTTTGGCTTTGAATCCCAAGTTTATTGTCTGCGACGAGCCGGTATCCGCTCTGGATGTTTCCATACAGGCTCAGATCCTGAATCTCCTGATGGATCTTCAGGACGACGCCGGATACACCTATATGTTCATTACCCATGATTTGTCGGTGGTTAAGCATATCTCCGATCAAATCATGGTCATGTATCTGGGCAGATGTGTGGAACACTGTGAAACGCAGGAGCTGTTCCGCAATCCGCAGCACCCCTATACAAAAGCGCTGCTTAATGCCATTCCGATACCTGACGTGTCCATGAAAAAGAAAAAGCTCGAGGTGATTCGCGGAGAGGTAACGAGCCCCGTGAATCCCAAGCCAGGCTGCCGGTTTGCGCCGCGATGCCCCTATTGCTCGGAGGCTTGCTTGAACGACATACCCGACCATGAGGTTTCCCCCGGACACTTTGTGTCCTGTATACTGATGAAGGACATGGCGTGAATTACAATCAGTTTTACAAAAAAAAGGATCGGGAGAAGCGTGAATATGCGGCGTATGAAAAAAAGAATATCGCCGCCATTTTGCGGTACGTTCTGTTCATGGTAGGACTGGGAATGGCCGTGGGATTGATTATACTCATGCTTGTACGGCTTTTCGGCTTGTCGCCGGCATCGTGACGCCGGCTGCTCATATGACGAAGCGGGAGCTTGCGTTGGTATCCGGTCAGCAATGGACCTGCGACTTAGACGCAAGCTGCATGGCGTAGCCCTCCATGCCGTCGGCGTCGCTGACAAGAAGCTCTTGTATGGTCAAAGCTTCCATTATATATAGGAGTATGGCGCCCCCCTGCAATATGACGTCGTGCCGCTCTTTCAGCAGCGGATGGCTGCTGCGCGTATCGCCAAGAGCGGCGATGTGATACAGCGCATTCTGGATCGCATCCAGGGAAAGCAGGCGGCCGCTTATGCGCGCGGCGTCATAGCGATCCAGACCGAGACTGACGGCGGCGATCGTCGTAATGCTGCCGCCGACGCCCGTCCAGGCCAATGCGGGGAAACGGGGCAGGGAAATGGCCGCACGAAGAGCCGGCCTGAGCGCAGCGCGCAGCGCGTCAAAATCGTCGGTCTCGCCGCAGACGTCGCGCGCACGCACGCAGCCCAGGGGAAAGCTGTGCGCGCAGTCGGCAGTGACAAGCTGCGTGCTGCCTCCGCCGATATCCATGAGGCCGCCTTGACCGCCGGCTGCGCCCAGAAAAGCCATGCGCGCCTCCTGTCTGCCATCGAGCACATCGACGTCAACGGCGATATCCCGCCGGACGGCGTTCAGGAAGTCGTTTCGGTTGCCGGCGTCGCGCACGGCGCTCGTAGCGTAGGCATAGACCGGCATATCCGAGGCCGCCGCTTCCGCCTTCAATTGGCGGAGGACCGATAATGACTGGGCCATGCGCGCTTCGTTGAGCCTGCCGCTTGAGAGGAGTCCTTCCGCAAGACGCGTGGTAAACACGCGTTTAGGAAAAAAGTCGAGGCCGCTGCCCGCGGATTCGACTTTCATGGCGCGTATGGAGTTGCTTCCAATATCGACGATCAGGGCGATCATGGCGTCTGGGCATCCTCATAGAACTTGACGTCGTCGGAGAATACATAGCCGAGCTTTTCCCGCGCGTATTGCAGCTTGTATTCGTCGGTCTGCATGTACTCAAGCATGCGTTCAAGCCGTTCCTCTTCGACGCTGAGCGCGTCGAGCGCAGCCTGCTGCGCGACCTTTTCCTCCTCAATGGATTTCAGCTTGGTTTGCTGGGAGAGGAACACGCCGCCGAGCACAAAGAACGCAAGAATAAACGCCATAATGATATAGCGCGGACGGATGTGTATGCCGCTAAACACAGATTGCTTTGCCATGAGCGCATTATATCATATGAAGCAGCGGTTGAAAAGTCCATCGCGACGCAAGGCTTCCGGCCAGAAGCAACAGGAAGCCGTACAGCCTCAGGACGCCGCCGGTCGCGATCAGAAAGCACAGCGCGGAGCAGGGAATGGCAAAAAGCAGCAGCGCCGCATCGCACAGGCCTCTGGCCGGACGGCCGCCAGCATGCCGGCGCAATATGGCAAGCAGCTCATAGACAAGGCCGATGCAGAACCCGCCGTAGAGGAAGGCCATACCCTGGTAGAGCTGATTGAGCGTGTTGTCCAATCAGCGGAATACCTTGCCGAACAGGCCGTGCCGCTCGTTTTCGTTCGATTCATAGTCCAACGCCAACAGCTCGCCCTCGATGCAGATCTGGCCGTCCTCCAGATTCAGGCGCGAAAGGTGCATGCCGCTGCCGGCTATGTTCAGCGCGCCGGCCTCGGTCATCAGGACGACGTCCTGCTCGTTAAAGCTCAGTACGTCCACAACGCCGGTGATGCTTGTGCGCATGCGGTTATCGATGTGTATGCTGTGCGCGTGCGCGCGCAGTCTTCCAAGCTCCGTGTCCTTGCGCTCCATATAGTACCTCCGATGCTTTGTGCTACAATATATGCACATGCTGCATTGTGTATGATTACGGGAAGCGCCTGTGTACAAATTGTGCCGAATCGTAAGAATTTCGTGAATTTCACGCGGCATGTTATTGACAATGCCGCCGCACAGCGATATTCTTAAATCAATCTGAGAGGTCAAATCAAGTTGTATTGTATGGTCTTTTCGGCAATGAATAATGGAGCAAATCCGTTCGATAGGAGAGGAGTAAACACTTGAACAGGGAACAACTGGAGGCCAAGAGCCTTGGTGATTTGCGTGAAATTGCCAAGCTGCAGGGGGTAAAATCCATTACAAAGTATAGAAAGCCGGAGCTTATTGATATCATTATGTCCGGCGGCCGTGCGCCGGAACAGGCAATTGAAGCGGGAGCGACCGCAGAGCCGGCGCCCGAGACAACGCCCGCGCCCGAGAATCTGGCCGCGGCGTCCGATCAGGCTGCGCCGGACGAAGCCGCGATCATGGATGCGGCGCCGTCCGACCGTGACAGCGGCTACCGCCGCGGTTATGTCGCGCGTCCGCAGAGCAATTATCAGTCGCACAAGCCGTACTATGACCGCCCGCAGCAGAGCGGCTATCAGCGCCGTTCCTATCAGCCTCAGGGCGGCTATCAGGGAGGCTATCAGCAGCGCGGCGGTTATCAGCAGAGCGGCGGCTACCAGCAGCAGGGCGGTTATCAGGGCGGCGCCTATCAGCAGAGCGGCGGTTACCAGCAGCAGGGCGGTTATCAGGGCGGCGGCTACCAGCAGCAGGGCTATCAGCAGCAGGGAGGCTATCAGCCCTCGGAGGGCGGCTTTGAAGAGGATCGCCGGTATCGCGCGCCGCGTCAGGAGGGCTACTATAATAAGGATTATGGCACAAGCAATCCAGCGGTGCCCGAAATGCTTTGGACCGGCGAGTGCGGAGATTGTGAGGGCGTCCTGGAGGTTTTGCCGGACGGCTACGGCTTCCTGCGCAGCGACAATTATCTGTCCGGGCAGCGCGACGTCTATGTGTCCATCGCCCAGATCCGCCGCTTTGGCCTGCGTACCG
>CAZCAV010000024.1:0-3902 GCA_964496795.1 uncultured Oscillospiraceae bacterium | reverse complement strand
AGACCCGCCCCTCCAAGGAGGGCGAGCGCTTTCTGGCGCTGCTGTACATCACCGCCGTCAACGGCGAGTCGCCGGAGAAGATGGCCGAACGCAAGCCCTTTGAGGAGCTTGTACCCATCTTTCCGGACGAACGATACACCCTTGAGAACATTGGAAAGAAAAACAATCTGGCTATTCGCCTTATCGATCTGATCGCGCCCATCGGCAAGGGCCAGCGCGCCATGATCGTATCGCAGCCCAAGGCCGGCAAGACGACGCTTCTTAAGAGCATTGCCAACGGCATTTCTGAAAACTATCCGGAATCGCATCTGATCGTGCTCTTGATCGACGAGCGCCCCGAGGAGGTCACGGACATGCAGCGCTCCATCAAGGGCGAGGTACTGTACTCCACCTTTGACGAGCTGCCCGAGCATCACACACGCGTGGCGGAGATGGTGCTTGAGCGCGCCATGCGCCTTGTCGAGCAGGGCAAGGACGTGGTCATATTGATGGACAGCCTGACGCGTCTGGCCCGCGCTTATAACCTGACGATACCGCCTACCGGCCGCACGCTTTCCGGCGGCATGGATCCGGGCGCGCTGCATAAGCCCAAGCGTTTCTTCGGCGCTGCGCGCAATATCGAAAACGGCGGCAGCCTGACCGTCATCGCTACCGCGCTTTCGGAGACCGGCAGCCGTATGGACGATATGGTCTATGAAGAGTTCAAGGGTACGGGCAATATGGAGATCCATCTGGATCGCAAGCTCAGCGAACGCCGCATATTCCCCGCGATCGACATCTATAAATCCGGTACGCGCCGCGATGATCTGCTGCTTTCGGCGGCGGAGCTTGAAGGCGTGCGCACCATTCGCCGCGTGCTGTCGGGCGGCAATCCGGCCGAGGTGACCGAGCAGTTCATCGGTATGCTTGAAAAAACTGCGACCAACGAAGAATTCCTGCAGCGGCTCAAGGACTGGGTCAGCATTTATGAAAAAGAGGGCTACACGACCGCTGCGAGCAACCGCTACGGGAAATAGCGCGGCTGTCACGGGAAAACACGTTAAAATTGCGGGAAAACCTGAAAAATGTGTTGCTTTTTCCGTGGGCTCTCGTTATAATAGCCGATGGTAGTGTTTTGACAAGGAGTGAAGTGCGATATGAAGAAGGACATCCATCCCACGTTTGGCGAAGCCACTGTTCGTTGCGCCTGCGGCGAAACGTTCAAGACCGGCTCGACCAAGGGTGAGCTTTCGGTGGAAATCTGTTCCAAGTGCCATCCGTTCTTCACGGGCAAGCAGAAGCTCGTGGACAGCGGCGGCCGTGTTGACCGTTTCAAAAAGCGTTACGGTCTGTAAGAGCCAAAAAGCCCTTCCGCTCGGGAGGGCTTTTGATTAATCAGGAGAGCAGCGAATGAAAAAATGTTCAGTCGGCGGTCAGGCCGTTATGGAGGGCGTCATGATGCGCACGCCGAAGGGCGGCGTCGCTCTGGCGGTCCGCAAGCCGGACGGCAGCATTGAGACAGAATATACCATGCAGGCCACGCTGGCCAGGAAGGGCACGTTCTGGGGACTGCCGGTCGTGCGCGGCGTGGTGGCCTTTGTAGAGTCTCTGGCTACCGGCATGAAGGTTACGACGCGTTCGGCGGAGCTGGCCGGCGAGGATACGACCGAGGAGCCCTCGCGCTTTGAGAAATGGCTGGCCAATAAGACGGGCAAGTCCGTTATGGACGTCGCCATGGTCGTAGCCGTGCTGCTGGCCGTTGTGCTGGCGCTTGGTTTGTTTGTGTTTCTGCCCTCGCTGGTCAATCAATTGATCCCATGGAAGGACGGTACGGCGACCATCTGGAAGAGCCTGACCGAGGGCGGCGTGCGACTGGCGATATTCCTGATCTATATTTCCGCCATTTCCCTCGTCAAGGATATCAAGCGCGTATATATGTATCACGGCGCAGAGCATAAGACCATCGCCTGCTATGAGCATGAAGCGCCCATGACGCCCGAGGAGGCAATGAAGTACTCACGCCTGCATCCGCGTTGCGGAACGAATTACCTGTTTCTCGTGATGGCCATCGCGATCATATTTTTTGCGATCGTACCCTATCAGGAGAATCTGTTTCTGCGTCTTCTCACACGCGTTGTCGGACTGCCGATCGTGGCGGGCCTTTCCTATGAGGTGCTCAAGCTGGCGGCTGCCTCGGACGGGATACTGGCGCGTATCGTTCGCGCGCCGGGCATGTTTTTGCAATATCTGACCACGCGCGAGCCTGAGCCGGAAATGATCGAGGTGGCTATCGCGGCCTTCAATATGGCCATGAACGAGGGCATCGTGCCCGAAAAGGAGAGCGAAAAGGAAGCGCCATGATGACGGTAGCGGAGGCCGTGCGCGCCGCAAAGCTCCGGCTGGACGGCACGGCGGGAGAGGAAAGCCTTCAACAGGCCAAAATTCTGGCCGGGTTCACGCTTGGCATTGATGAAAACGCGCTCATGCTGCATCATCAGATGGAGCTTTCGCGCGAACAGATAGAGGAGTTGGGCGGCTACCTTGCGCGCCGTGCGGAAGGAGAGCCGCTTCAATATATTCTTGGTGAATGGCGTTTTATGGGTCTGCCGTTCTATACGGATTCCCGCGCGCTGATCCCCCGGCAGGATACGGAGACCCTCTGCGAAGCCGCTTTAGCCATGCTGCGCGAGCGCGGATACCGGCGTGTACTGGATGTATGCTGCGGAAGCGGCTGTATCGGTATTTCGCTTGCCGCTCTTGGCGGCGCAGAGGTAACGGCCGCCGATATTTCGCCGGACTGCATTGCACTGACGCAGGAGAATGCCGTTCTCAACGGCGTATCGGTCGCAGTGGTGTGCGACGATCTGTTTCGAGGCGTTTCCGAGCGTTTTGACATGATCGTCTGCAATCCGCCTTATCTGTCTCGCGAGGACATGGACGCATGCCAAAGGGAGCTGAAATTCGAGCCGGAATCGGCGCTTTACGGCGGACTGGACGGACTGGATTTTTACCGGCGCATCGCGCGGGATTATGCCGGCTGCTTAAATGAAGGCGGCGCATTGCTTATGGAGATCGGGGCGGCGCAGGCCGAGGCGGCGACGCGCCTGTTTGAAGGCGCGCGCATACTGAAGGATATCAACGGCCTGCCGCGCGTAGCGGTGGTGGAGGATCGTTATGCTTGAAAAACTGAAGGGTATTGAAACGCGCTACGAGCAGCTTGGCGCGCGTTTATCGGAGCCGGAGGCCATGCGTGATATGGACGCGTGGCGTGATATGACCAGAGAGCATGCTTCCCTGGCGGAGATCGTGACGGCCTATCACGGCTATATGGAAACGGAGAAGCAGGCTGCAGGGTGCCGCGCCATGCTGGAGGAGCGTCTCGACGCCGATATGAAGGAGCTTGTCTTTCAGGAGCTTGAGGGGCTGGAAAAACGATCCGCGGAGCAGGAGGAGACGCTGCGCGCGCTGCTGATGCCGAAGGATCCGAACGATGAGCGGGACGTCATTCTGGAGATTCGCGCCGGAACCGGCGGAGACGAGGCCTCGCTATTTGGCGCGGATCTTTTGCGCATGTACCTGCGTTATGCCGAGCGCTACGGGTATCGAACGGAGTTTTTATCAAGCAACATGACGGACATGGGCGGCGTAAAGGAGGTCGTGCTTTCGATCGGCGGCCGCCGCGGCGCTTTCAGTCGACTGAAATACGAGAGCGGCGTACATCGCGTGCAGCGTGTGCCGGAAACGGAGTCGCAGGGCCGTATCCATACGAGCGCGGCTACCGTCGCCGTGCTGCCGGAGGTGGATGATGTGCAGGTGGAGATACGGGACGCTGATCTGCGCATCGACACTTATCGTTCGAGCGGCGCGGGCGGTCAGCATGTCAATAAAACCGAGTCCGCCATCCGCATCACGCATCTGCCGAC
>CAZCAV010000023.1:0-30129 GCA_964496795.1 uncultured Oscillospiraceae bacterium | reverse complement strand
CTCCTATTCCTTTCCATTATAACGAATGCTTTTTTGTCCATCAATTCGGGAATAGAGGCAACATTACATCGTCCATTCTTCTCGCGTGGAACGAACCGCTGAATAACATGATCGTGGATGGTTTCAGAGACTATACCTACAAGTATTGCAGCGACATTCATTGTCCGACGGAGGCGGTCAGGCAGCGCCTCCAAAAGCACGGTTATCCGGCAAGGCTGCATGTGATATCCAACGGCGTTCCTCCGGAATATGCCGTCGACAAGCATGAAAAGCCCGAAGAATACGCCAAAAGCTTCGTCATACTTTCCACCGGACGTTTTTCCGTAGAAAAACGTCAGGATATTATCATCGATGCGGTCAAGCGCAGTCCCTACGCGGACAGAATACAGCTGATATTTGCAGGTCAGGGTCCGCTCAGAGATCTGTATATCCGCCGATCAAAGGGGCTAGCGAACCCGCCGGTATTCCGCTTTCTGAGCAAAGACGATCTGATCGAAACGATCGCCTACTCGGATCTGTATATCCACGCGGCAGATGCGGAGATCGAGGGCATGTCCGCGCTTGAGGCCATTAGCTCCGGGCTTGTGCCCGTCATATCGGACAGCGCAAAATCCGCGACGAAGCAATTCGCGCTGGACAGCCGAAGCATTTTTAGAGCCCGCAGTGCCAGCAGTCTTTGTGAGAAGATCTCATATTGGATAGAAAACCCCGCGGAGCGTGACCGTATGAGAGAGCGCTACCGCGCTTTCATAAGGCAGTATTCCCTTCAGCAGTCGGCGCGCGCGCTTGAGAATATGTTCACGGCCGCATATGAGGAAGCGTATGGATGCGAGAAAAAAGCATTATAGCGACCGCAGCGGTGATAATGTCATTCACATGTTCACGCCGTTTACCTATGCGATCGGCGAGGACTACGACTATCTTCGCACAGGCCGGCTCAAGACGGGGTCATATTTCTTCTTTCACACGCTGGTGCTTCTGATCCTGTGGCCGTATCTTCTCGTTGCCAATCGGCTGACGATACACGGACGCGAGCATATGCGCAGCCTTCAGAGAAAAGGCTGCGTCATCGTTTCCAACCATGCGCACATCATGGACTGTGCCATGATCGGCTGCGCCGCAGGCTTTCGGCGCGTGTATTATGTAACCATAGCCAGCAATTTTTGTATTCCGGTCATACGGCATCTGGTGCGAGGCTTGGGCGGCGTACCGCTGGATCAGTCGCCCGCACAGCTAAAGCGGCTGTTTTTCAATATGGAAGCGACGGTGAAAAACAATAAGGCGGTGCTGATGTATCCGGAGGGCGTGCTGATACCCTATTGCGAGGAGCTGCGGCCCTTCAAACGCGGCGCTTTCAAGCTGGCTGCAGAAGCGGGCGTCCCCGTGCTGCCCGTGCGCATTTCTTTTCGGGAGCCGCGCGGGATATGGAAGCATCTTCGCAAGCGTCCGTTTGTTACGCTCGATATCCTGCCCCCGCTGCTTCCGGACGCCGCCCTCCCCGCGCGTGAGCGCAGCATGAAATTACAGTGCGATTGTCAAGCCGCTATGGAAGCGGTCGTATCGGGCGATGCTGCTGAAGCTTGAGGGCCCGCAGGCGCGGGGCGGATCGGAATGACAGTACGATTTTTTAGAAGATGCTTGCCGCGCGGGCCATGACAGGATATGATAAATAATAACCGCTCAGAGACTATGCGTACGCCGTGAACGCCGCATGCGGACGCAAACCGCCCATTTGGATAATACGGGGGACTTGCAATGGTTTTGACAAAGGACTGCATCGCCGAGGCGGCTGTTCGCCAGATTCAGAAAAAAGGGCCCGATAAAATTACGGTCAAGGACATCGTCGAGGCCTGCAGCATGACCCGACAGACCTTCTATTACTATTTTGACGATATCCCCGATCTGCTGCTCTATCTTGTACAGTGCAGGACGGACGGATTGATGCGGCAGGCGCACAGGGGCGGCGACCTCAACGAGATGCTTGAGGGCTTTGTCCGGCTGATTGATGAGAACGACGATTTTATCCGAAAGCTTTTGAATTCGCGCTATCACGACATTGTCGATCAGATGTTGTTTCAGTTTCTGCATGATTTCCTTTTCGAGCTGATGGAAAACGAGCTCGATATGTTCCTTCCAAAGAAGGATCGTGAGTTTTTCATCTGTTATCATTGCTTTGCAATAAAGGATATTCTGATCTATTGGCGAAAAAACAATCATATTTCCACCGAGGAGGCCATCGCTATGGTGCGGACCGTAGCGGCCGAAAAGGCGGCCGGCCGGTAATCCGTCAGCAAGGCCGCCATTCGCCCGCGCAGCGCAAAGGATTTTACAAATGATGGAATGTGTCAGGACAGCTTGGGCGAGCTGTCCTTTTGTTTTCGCCGGACAGGGATAAAATGGAGAAAAGAAAGCGAGGAGGCTTTACAAAATGGACAATATCATTATGACGGTATTTCATACGGAGAGCGAAGCGTATCAGGCGTTCGCGGAAATCACGACGGCTATGAACACAAACAGCAGCATGATCTCTCAGGCGGCGTTGGTTCATAAGGAAAAGGACGCCATTCAGGTCAAGCAGTTTGCCGACATAGGCTCCAGCACGGTGGATGATACCATCGGCGGCGGTCTGCTTGGCGCGCTGATCGGCATATTGGGCGGTCCTGTCGGTATCCTTATTGGCGGAAGCGTCGGAACGCTTGTGGGAGCGGCCGTAGATACCTGTGACAGCTCGGACAGCAGTTCCATGATCGCCTATGTGGCCGACAAGATGGAAAACGGGCATAACGCCCTGATCCTGCTGGCACAGGAAACGGATGAAAAACTGATCGACGCGCGCTTCGCTCGCTATGACGTATCCATTCGCAGATGGGACGCAGGCGAAGTGGCGCAGCAGATCGAGGAAGCCTGCAAATTGCAGGAGGAGCTGCAGCGTCAGGCACGCAGAGAGCTGCGGGAGAAAAAGAGCGCCGAGCGCAAGGCCAAGGTCGAGGCGCACAAGCAGCGGATTGCAGAGCAATTTGAAGCCATGCGCGCCGGTCGGAACGAGTAAACCGGCGGCGAGACCGCCGCGCACAGAGGAAGAGAAAATGGAACAAACGCAGATGCGGCATGGACTATTCGATGCGAAGCTGAGCGAGCTTGGCCGCTCCTTCAGCGATCTAAAGAATAAAATCCAGTTCTATCAGCACTGTGACAGAGAGCAGATCCACGCGGCCGAGGAAGCGCAAAGACTGGCCTGTCTGGCAGAGGAAGCCAGCCTGTCACAGCGCGTCAGTTCCAGCCGCAATGGGACTCTGGCCGCCATCTTTCAGGCGCAGCTTGGCTATATGCAGCAGCTAAAGAGTATCTACCTGCAGCAAATCCAGCCCTGCAAGCCGCAAGCCTCCCGTGATGAACAGGAACAGGCATACTATGCCGATCAGCTGGCGCTCTGCGCCGAATGCTGTATCGATCAGGCAGATTATGCCGCCAAGCTGGCCGTTTTCGCAGCGCTGGCAGCCATGGAGCAGCAGATGGCGCTTCGGGAGGCGCCCGCGCAGGCAGCGCCGCAGCCTGCGGAAACGGGAGCTTCAGCCTGCACCGACTTTCCAGACAATAAATGAAGGAGAAGGAGATTATTATGAACAACATAAACAACATGCCGGATTATCGCGACATGATGACCGAGCAATGGAACCAGGAACTCAAATCCATTCGCACAACGGGCTTTATCGTCAGTATACTGATGCTGCTCCTCGGCGTTTGCTGCGTCATATGGCCGGCGCCCTCCATGACCGTAATGAGCGTGCTTGCCTCCATTATCATCATCGTACTCGGCGTCTTTGAGATCGTATGCTACTGCTCGGCGCCTATATTGATCCGCAGGGCCGGCACGCTGATTTCCGGTATATTGAACATACTGGTAGGCGTGCTGCTTCAGTGCTCTCCGGTAGTTGTGACGCTGACCACGTTCACCTACATGCTGGGCTTTTTACTCTTTGTATTCGGCATAGATCTGCTGGTCTTTGCCGGGCGGCTGCACCTGTTCGCCATTACGGGGTATGGCTGGCTGATATTCAACGGCGTGCTCAGCCTCATAGCGGCGTTTGCCTTTCTGTTCCTGCCGCTGGCCTCCGCGGCGGTGCTGAACTATGTGATCGCCGCTTATCTGCTGGTGGACGGCATAACGCTTCTGGTCGAAACCATCTCCATGAAGGAAATGAAGGCATAGTCCATCGGCGCTTGCTTTGGGAGCGCCTCAAAAAAACCGGCCAAACAAAAGGGGGGAACGTCCGATGGGCGTTCCCCTTGAAGCGCTTTGCGGCGCTTTCTTGTATTTTCCGTGCCGCAGCACAAGCTCAAATCCTGCACTGTCCGCGGTTTTGGCGAAGGCTGCGTTGTTCGAATCGCAGCCCCGAACGGACCGCAATCCCATGCGAATGACCGCAGCCATGCGCAGTCGGTATCCGTGTCGTATCCGAAACAGAATACGGATGCGTTTGCAAAATCATCTCCAGCGTCTTATTTACACCGTCGCCTTGACCAGCGCGGCGTGGCTCAGTTTGGAAAGCTCAACGACATGATCCATATCCAGCCCGGCCGCCCGCGCAAAGCGCTCTCCGTATTCCCTGTCGGCGAGATAGCAGTGCGCCGCATGGCGATACTTGATATTGTCCGTGCAGGGAGCGATGTCCGCGGCGGTGTTCTGGATCAGGATCTCCTTCTTGTCCTCCGTCAGCACCCGCCACAGGTCTCCGCCGGCGCGGAAGCAGTCGTCGGAGGGATCGTCCTTGGGGTCGTAGCGCCACATGGCGCCCTCAAGATCCAACGGCGGCTCCATGACCTCCGGCTGGGCCGTCCACACGCCCGCGCTGTTGGGCGTATAAGCCGGCGCTCCGCCATAGTTGCCGTCCACCCGCATGGCGCCGTCGCGATGGTACTCATTCAGCGCGCACCTGGCGCGGTTGACGGGGATCAGATTATGATTAACGCCCAGGCGGTAGCGCTGCGCGTCGCCATAAGCAAACAGCCGCCCCTGCAGGAACCTGTCCGGAGAAAAGCCGATGCCCGGAACCACATGCGCAGGCGTAAAGGCGGACTGCTCCACCTCCGCAAAATAGTTCTCCGGATTCCGGTTCAGCTCCAGCACGCCCACCTCGATAAGCGGGTACTCGGCATGCCGCCATATTTTGGTGATGTCGAAGGGATTCTCATAATGCTCCTTCGCCTGCCGCTCGGTCATGACCTGTATATACATCGTCCAGCGCGGAAAATCTCTGCGCTCAATGGCGTCGTATAGATCCTGGCCGTGATATTCTCGGTTCATGCCGTTGATCTTTGCCGCTTCCTCGTTGGAAAGATTTAGTATGCCCTGCTGGGTCTTGAAGTGGAACTTGCACCATACCCGCTCGTTCTTTGCATTGTACAGAGAAAAGGTATGCTCGCCAAAGAAGTGCATATGACGGAACGATGCGGGAATGCCGCGATCCGACATAACCACGGTGATCTGATGGAAGCACTCCGGCAAAAGCGTCCAGAAATCCCAGTTGTTCTGCGCGCTCCGGCGGCCGGTGCGCGGGTCGCGTTTTACGGCGCGGTTCAAGTCGGAAAAATTGTGGACATCGCGGATAAAGAATGTCGGCGTATTGTTGCCCACCAGATCCCAATTGCCCTCGGAGCTGTAAAACTTGGTGGCGACGCCGCGGATATCCCGCTCGCAGTCGGCTGCTCCGCGCTCTCCTGCAACAGTGGAAAAGCGGGTGAAGGTTTCCGTTGCGGCGCCAGGCTGGAGCACGGCAGCCCGCGTATACTGAGAGATATCGTGCGTTACGGTAAACGTGCCATATGCGCCCCAGCCCTTGGCGTGCATGCGGCGTTCCGGTATGACCTCGCGGTTGAAGTGTGCCATCTTCTCCATAAGCCATACGTCCTGCATCACCACAGGTCCGCGCGGTCCGGCGGTTATCGCGTTTTCATTGTCTGCTACCGGCGCGCCCGCTTCGTTAGTCAGCTTTTCATATTCCTTCATGTTGCTGCCTCGCTGTCCTTTCAATTATTTGATAAGCTTTTGTATTTCCGCTTATCATGCGCTTATTTTCCCGTGGGAATTATATCACAGTTTTTATAAAGCAGCCACGCGTAAAATACAGGCTTTGCAGCGGAAACATTGCTGCGCCGGCCATGTTTCCGTGACTTTATCACAAACAACGCCATTTCCCTCTTGCAAAACGATGCGTTCTGTGACATGCTATATATGTAATCGTTGTGGTTACATATTTTGATGAATCAAGGAGAATATCATGAAAATAAAGAGCCTTGTAATTTGTCTCTCGCTGCTCCTGCTTTTGGGCGCCTGCAACGCACAGACGCTCTCAGCACCCCAAAAATCCGCAGATAGCGTCGGCTCCGAAGCGGTGGCAGCCGTCAAGCTCAGCAGCGAGGAAGCGTACGCACGCATGCAAAGCGGCGATCCCATAATCATTTTGGACGTCCGCACCGGCGATGAGTATGCCGCGGGCCACATCCCCAATGCGATCCTTCTGCCGATCGAGGAGATCGGCGACACGCCTCCCGCTGTGCTTCCCGTAAAGGACGCAGAAATACTGATCTATTGTCGCAGCGGCAATCGCAGCGCGCAGGCGCAGAAAAAGCTGATCGATATGGGCTATACCCGCGCTTTTGATTTCGGAGGTATCAACGAATGGCCCTATGAAACGGAAAGCGGCAGCTATTCCTCCGAGCAAAAGTCTGGAACGCTGTCATCCTTTCGATCATTTGATCTCTATGGGCAGCCGGTGGACGAATCCATATTCTCCGCGTACGATTTGACGATGATCAACATCTGGGCGACCTTCTGCGGGCCCTGCATCCAGGAGATGCCCGCTCTTGGCAAGCTGGCTTCAGAATACGCCGGTGAAGGCCTGCGCATCGTCGGCCTCGCAGCCGACGTCAGCCGCGAGGCCGACGGAACCTTTTCTGCCAAGATGCTTAATACGGCACGCGCGCTTGTCGCCGAAACCGGCGCGGACTATCTTCATCTTCTGCCAAGCGACGATCTTGTGAAGGCCAAGCTCTCTGCTGTGAGCGCCGTACCGGAAACCATCTTTGTAGACAGCGAAGGTCGGCCGGTGGGACAATCCTATATAGGCTCTCGCAGTCAGGACGACTGGAGAGAGATCATAGACGAGCTGCTTTTGGAGGTTCGTTCATGACGGCGGAGTTTACGCTGGCCGTCCACGGGCTTGTCTATCTCTTTCACAAGCAATGCGTGGTCTCCAGCGCCGAGCTGGCTGAAAATATCTGTACCAATCCGGCACGGGTTCGCAAGGTCATGTCGCGGCTGAATAAATCGGGGCTGATCGAAGCCTTTCAGGGCCGCGGCAGCGGCTACCGCGCGCTGCCGGAGAGCGGCAGTCTGACGTTGGACAAGGTACTGGATGCTCTGGGCGAAATACCGGTCGCGGCGGGCTGGCGCTCCGGGGATATCGACAGAGAATGTTTGATATCTTCAGGTATGGGAGCAATAATTTCCGGCATCTATGATACAATAAACGAAAGCTGCCGTGCGAGGCTTTCGGCAATAAGCATTGAAAGCATCCATGACAAAATCTTTGGAAAAGAGGACGCGAGCCGTGGAGCATGATTTTTATACACCCTTCAACGCGCCGTGCGCCGGCGACCCGTTCGCGTTATGAAAAAGCGCAGATGCGTCACCGCCGCCATACTTGCGGCAGCCGTCGCGATGATTGTCTGGGGCGTTTGGACGGGCGAGCCGGCCGAGGTCTGGAACAAGGCGATTCATATTTGTCTTGAGTGCATAGGTATCAGCTGATGAAGACATGGAAAAGGCCTGTTGTACAGGCGGTCTCATCGCTGCTGCATAATCCCTTTCTGTCCAACTTTCTCAGCGGAGGCGTCTATCAGGGCGACGCCAAGCACATCTGCGTGCCGGGCCTCAACTGTTATTCCTGTCCCGGCGCGGTGGGCGCCTGCCCCATTGGCTCCCTGCAAGCGGTGATCGGCGGACGGGACCGGCGCTTCTCCTTCTACGTTCTTGGGACCGCGCTGTTTTTTGGGGTGCTGTTGGGACGTTTGATCTGCGGCTTCCTCTGTCCCTTCGGCTTCCTTCAAGACCTGCTGTACAGGATACCCTCTCCCAAGCCTAAGCTCCCCAGGAGGTTGGATAAGGCCATGCGCTGGGGTAAATATCTGGCACTGGCCGCCGTACTGATCCTTCCGGCGGTGCTGACCGACGCCTATGGTCTTGGAGCGCCCTACTTCTGCAAATACGTCTGCCCAGCCGGCACGCTCGAAGGCGGTATCCCGCTGCTGCTGGCAAACGAAAGTCTGCGTACAGCCGTCGGCTTCCTGTTTTCATGGAAGGCCGCCATACTGGCTCTTGTGCTAGCCGGTTCCGTACTGCTCTATCGGCCCTTCTGCAAGTATCTCTGTCCTCTGGGCGCCATCTATGGCCTGCTCAACCGTTTCAGCGTATATCAGATGCGCGTGGATGAAAGCGCCTGCGTGCACTGTGGAAAATGCGAAGAGGTCTGCGGCATGGGAGTGGACGTAACAAGGAATATCAACTCCTGCGAGTGCATACGCTGCGGCGCATGCAAGGCCGTATGTCCCGCGCATGCCATCCGTTCCGGCGTTCTCCATAGCTTTCAAGCGCCAAGCGGGCGCGCCGGCCGGAATGGCGCCTCTGCAGCCAAGCCAAAAGAAGCTTCAGAATAACGGGGGCCTCTCCGCTTCATCAGACTCCTTATGCACGGTTCACCCGTGACGCCTGGCCATTTGCTCAGCCACGGTATCATACAGCTTCTGCGGATCCACTGGTTTTGCCAGATGCGCGTTCATACCCGCGGCAAGACTCTCTTTGACGTCCTCCTCGAAGGCATTGGCGCTCATGGCGATGATCGGTACCACGGCGGCGTCCGGGTGCGACAGCCCGCGAATGGCTCTCGCCGCCGAAAGGCCGTCCATAACAGGCATGCGGATATCCATTAAAATGGCGTCTATTCGTCCGGGCGCAGAGCGGGAAAACTCCTCCACAGCCTGCCGGCCGTCGCCGACGCGCGTGACCGTCGCAGCCTTCTTCTCCAGAAGCTTTTGGGCAATGACGGCGTTGACGTCGTTATCCTCGGCCAATAGGATGTGCGCGTGTTCAAGCGCGGCGTCCGTGACCGCCATATCCGCCGGCCTCTCCTTCGCCTCGGCGAGCCGGTAACGATAGGGAAGCGTGATCGTGAACCTGGAGCCTGCGCCAAGCTTGCTTTCCGCACGGATATCGCCGCCCATCGCGCGGGCGATCCGCACCGCGATCGGCAGTCCAAGTCCGGTGCCCTGCACCGAGCCGGAATAGGGATTCTTTTCCTGCTCAAAGGGAGTAAATATTGTTTTTAAAAACTCCTCGCTCATGCCGCAGCCATTGTCCTCGATAATGATGTAGTCGGTAGCTGTCTGACTGTCATGGCTTTTGTTTTTAAAGCTCAGCTTGATGCGTCCGCCCTCGCCTGTGAACTTGCAGGCGTTATTCAGCAGATTCAGCAGCATCTGGCGCACCTTCATCAAATCGAAATAGCATTCGTAGGCCCCGACTTTCTCCATGGCTGCCATGGACGGAGCCTCAAAGACAATATGCTTTTCCAGTATGGCCGGCCGGATGATTTCAAAGCAAGGGGTCAGAACGTCGGCGATCTTCACCCACTCGCAGTTGAGCGTAAACTTGCCGCTTTCGATGCGGCTCATGTCCAGAATATCGTTGAGCAGGCCAAGCAGATAGCGGCTGGAATTGTCGATCTCACTCAGGTATTCCTTTGTTGAAGCGCGATCCGTCTCCACTGCATCCTTTGCAAGCTGCGTCATACCGATGATCGCGTTCATGGGCGTGCGTATCTCATGGCTCATATGGGAAAGGAACTCGCTCTTGGCGGCGCTGGCCTTTTGGGCGGCGTCTAAAGCGGCCTGCATCTCCAGCACCGAGCTTGTTTCATCCACACGGCATATGACGATATGGCTGTGGGATTTATCCAGATAGGTATAGCTGCACTTTTTGTTCCGTATCTCGCCGCCTCTGACAACGCGGTAACGAAGCTCGGCATAGCCCTCCTGATCCAGTCTGTTTATCAGGGAGGACAGCTTCAGGTTCTCAAACGCGGCGGCCCTGTCGTCCGGATAGATGGTCGTGAGCAGCGCGCTTACGGTATCCTCGTCATACACGCCCTTATCCTGAAAGGCGGTTGCAATTCCCGCGCTGGACACAAATGTGTTATAAACCTTGGTTCTGAGCTCAATGGATACTATGTAATCATAGCCAACATTCACCACGGTGCGCATCAACAGATCCAGCATGTGCATCTCTGTGAGGTCTCTGGAATAAATAAAGCCCTCGACGTCGCCGGTTCCCGGATTTCGAAACAGGTCTGCCGTGGTGCGGATCCACATCGAACGCTCAGGCGACGGGAAGAAGGCATGCTCCAGCGTCACCTGATTCCTGTCATGCGCCAGCGCATCCAAAAGCGCCTCGCGGGAAAAATGCTTTTTATAAGTTTCGTGCTCCAAAGTCCCGCCCAAAACGCAGGCCGAACGCTCCATGAACCCGTCCAGCGTGCCCTCCCGCTCCAGCGTCAGCATGGCGGGCTCGTCCGAGATCCCCTCGTCCACACGATTCCGGGTAACGTTCAGATGGAAGGAGGCAATGGCGTTTTTGGCGGTCACATCGCGGTAGGCCAGATTCCGCTTGTAGTTTTCCTCCAGCGCAATCTTGTCGCTGATATCCCGATAGTAACCGTTGAGGTAGAATTCGTTGCTGGATTTCTCCCATACACTGTAGTAAACCTCCACGGGTATATAAACGCCGCGCGCGGTCAAAAAGCGCACGCGCGCAGTCAGCGTCGACCGTGCGGCCACGGTCTTTGCCAGCTGCTCGGCAATGGGCGCACGGTCGTCCGGATGCGCGCCGGCATAAGCGTCCGAGTCAAACAGCACATGGGTTTGCTCCCTCGTCATGCCAAGCATGCGGCAGAAGCCGTCGTTGAAAAAGCAGGGCGTGATGCTGTTGTCCGGATGAATAATCATCTGCGCAAAGCCGCCTGGCGTATCGTTCATCATGACTTCCATGCGGGCATTGCTGTCGTTCAGCTCGCGGGTCATGTTGCGACGGGAGAGCATGACCGACATGTAATTGCCAATGGCCTGTAAGCGCGCCATCTGATCGGCGTTCATGGTGGGATCGTCCACGCCCATCATGCCGATAAGCACGCCGTCCTCGTATAAGGGAACCACCACAAGGGAGGATATTTCCTGCGCCTCGAGCAGCGCGCGTTCCGTCGCGCGATCCTCGTCATTGATGACCGAGGTGTCGAGTATGGCGATATAGCCGTCCCGATCGAATATTTTGAACCATTCTGAAAAATCCGAGAACGGTACCGCCCTGAGTATGTCGATCGCCGGCTCAACGCCCGCGGCGCAGACCTCATAGGTATTGCACGCGATACAATGCGGCACATCGAATTCGAACACATAGGAACGCCGTCCGCAAAAATGCTTGAGAACGTCCTCCAGCACGATGTTGATAGCGCTGTCCGCGTCAGTGCTGGAAAGCAGATCGCCTGCGACACGGTTGAGAAATACAAGCTGCGCCGTGACATTATGCTCCTTCTGTTCGATCGTCTTAAGCGCCGTAATGTCCGTATGCACGGCATAAATATGCTTTTTGCGGTTTTCCGCCGCCATTCGCCCTGTCACGTTGACCCATACCGTACCGCCGTCCATACGGACAAGACGGTAGGCCGCGGAGGCGCTTTGGCCGTCCTCCTTCAGACTGCCGAAGACCGAACGCGCAACGTCCACGTCCTCGGCGTACACCTTGGCATACACGTCGCCGCAGGCGCTGAAGGATTCCCACTGTTTCCTGCTTGCGTGCATCAGGCGCAGCATACCGTCGCTGGTAAAGATATTGGTGAGAGCTCCGTCCTCGCCGACCTCGGTTATGGTCAGCCCGCCGCCGGCGTTATCCACGAGGCTGCGATACCGCGCCTCCGTCTCCTGCCGCTCGCGCACCGCAATAAATTCTCCGCTCTCCACCGGAAAATAGAGGCAATAGAGAATCTGCTTTTCGCGCTCGCTGGAGGCGATGTGCCCAATGATACGAAACGGCGCATAGCTGCCGTCGCCCATCTGCAGGCGCAGTTCGCAGACCGCGTCCCTGTTCTCCTCTTGCGCGGCCCGCATTTCCGAAAGCATCTCGTGCACGTCGTCCGGATGAACGACCCTGCTCACGTCATCCTTTTCTATGTTTTCGCCGCTGCGGCCCACCATCTCCTGATAGCGTTTGTTGATATACAACAGACTGACCTTCTCGCCGTCAAACTGATAGATGCCCGCGCCGCTTGGCAGCTTGTCCAGAAAGTCCTCTCTCATATGAATGCTCTTGGCCATATGCCGTCGGTTATCACGCTCCAGCAGCAAGAAGAGCAGCAGGGCGACAAACAAGAACGCAGCGATCACCCCAACGACCTCAAAGGCGTTGCTGCGCGACGTTTCGATCTGCTGCGTCAAAAAATTCTCGGCAATAACGTTGCACAGTATCCATCCGTTGTCGGGCAGCGCTTCACTCTCAAAGGGTATAGCCGTCCATACGCGCGCGTCGCCATTATAGGAATAATACACCGAAGCCGTCTTGTGCGCAGCAAGGCTCTTGCGCAGGGACTCCACCGTAACGCCCTTTTCAAACCGGACGTTCTTATTCTCAAAAAACGTGGTCAGATTCTGCCCGACAGGAATAAAATACTTGCTGGCCGTATTGACGATAACGTTTCCGAACGCATCCGTAATATAGGAATAGCCGGACTGCGCATAGGCCTCGCTGGTCAGCCTGTTCATGAGGTCGCTTTCAAAATACATGCCGCACAGAACGCCCGTGATCTCGTCTCCGTCCCGATACGGCACGGCCAGAACAATACCGGATTCCTCCCCGTATTCGCCGGCCTCGACCGCAGCCATAGCTCTCTCGCCGCTCAGGGCGGTTTGGAAAAAGGCCGCATCCGAGTAATCCGTCCCCGCATTGCCGCCGTACTCTCCGGCGCCGTCCTTTCCGACGATGTAGGCCTTGCTGAATTTGCTGTATGTCTTGATGTTCTCGAGCATCCTGCCTGTCTCTTCGGCTGTGCGCTCGGTTTCAAAGGCCCGGGTGTCCGAGAGCATCTCAAGGTACAGAAAACCGCTTTCAAAAAGCGTAAGCATGGTGTCGCGCTCCTCGCGCGCGCTGTCAAGCAGAATCATTTTAGCCTGACTGATCGCCTGCCGCTCGGATCGCAGCTCGGCCACATGCAGACCGCCCAGCGTACCCGCCACAACAACCAAAATGATAATGACAGCAATGATCCTTCGCAGTTTATCCGTCACTTTAGCTCTCTCCTTTATTCCGTCAAAGCGTCGCTGTTCAGGGTCGGATAGAAGGCATAATTGTTTTTGCCGCTGCGTTTGACTTGATAGAGCGCCGCGTCCGCCTGCCGATAGGCGGTATAGAAATCGCTTGCACCGCCATGGCAGAGCACGCAGCCGATGCTGCAATGCAGGGCGCACGGGTCGCTTTCGCCGGCGCTGAGAGCGGAAAGCTTGCCCGTCAGGCTGCGAAGCGAGCCGGTCAGGAACTGTTCGTCGGACATGCCGGGCAGCAGCGCCACAAATTCATCGCCGCCGATCCGGCCGATGATGTCCGTGCCGCGAAAATGTTTTTTCAGCACAGCCGCTACGTTTACGAGCGCGCGATCGCCCTCAAGATGTCCAAAATGATCGTTAATGTACTTGAGGTCGTCAACATCCAGCAGCAAGAAAGCAAAGCTCCTGCCCGTTTCCGCGCCGAGCATCTCGGAAACGATCCGCTCCGTGGCCGCATGGTTATAAAGCCCCGTCATACCATCCAGATCGGCCTGCTTCTGAGCGGAAAGCAGCTTCTCTGTTTCTCTGGTAATATCGCTGTAAGAGATAACCGCGGAAACCGGCCGGCCATCCTCGTCAAGCACGCCGGAGAACCTCAGGCGCAGCCACCTTTTCGCATGATCCGGCATGCAGACGCATATGTCCGCCTCTCCCTGCTGCCCGCCGCGGTCGATGGCGTCAAACAGCGCGCGCCAGTCTTCGACGCTCTCCGGCGCAATATATCCGCGATCGAGCGCGAAATCCGGCATGTTCGGAATCATGGAAGGCACGTCATACTGCCGCGGCATCAGCGGGTTGAATTTTCCAACGCGTCCCTCGATATAATATCGATAAACGTTTACGCCGCTCATCTCGGCTGCCAAGCGGTATTCCTGCTCCCTAATGCCGAGCTCATCCTCCATCCGCTTACGGTCGGTGATATCGGAATACAAGCCATAGTAGAGCAGATCGCCGTCTTCGGAGACCACAGGATTCGCCTTCAAATTGATCCAGCGGAGCCGGCCTGTGCGCGGTAAGATCCGCATGTCCATGTCAAAGGGCCGACGGCCCGGTATCGTCTCGGCCAAGGCGATTTTCAGGCGCTCCAGATCGCCGGAATACACATGGCCTGTATCCTTCGTCATGGATGACGGCGGCGTTTCCTCCGGCGTATAGCCCAGTATCTGAAACGCGCCTCCGCTCAGGTATTCGCGGATGATCTCTCCGTCTTTGATGTGGAACAGGGACGCTCCGCCCGGAATGTTGCACAGGATCTCATCCGTCAGCTTCTGCCGGTTCCATGTCAGGGTGCGGTCGGCGATATGGTTGATATACGCATCCCGTCCGTTCCAATCGATGCGTGTGATACGGGAATAATAGTGGCGGCCGCGAAAGTCCAGCTCGCGGCCAAGAGGCGCCTCCCCAAGCTTCTCGGCCACGCAGACGTCACAGGCGACGCTCCAATCCTTAAAGTATTCCTGACATCTCATGCTGCCGGCCTCTTCCTTGGAGCGTCCGGCCATTCCGGCCGCCGCGCTGTTGACAAATAAAAGCTCATTGGTATGCCGGTCGGCCACTACGAGAACATCCTCCGCCTCGTCCAGTATCGTCTGATACAGCTCGGTAGTGACGGACAGGTTGTGATATACGGCAAAAAACAGCGGATAGCCGCCGTGCTTCCCCATGGCGCGACCGCGCAGATTGACCCAGATATAGCCGCCGTCCTTCAGAAGCACGCGGTAATTGATATCGACGTCCGTCTTTAACTCCATCGCGCCGTTGATAGCGGCAAAGGTCTGCTCCTCGTCGGCGGGATAAATAACGTCACGCCCTTTTTTTTCGTCCAATAGCTGTCGGTATTCCTCCGGCGTCCGGCCGCTCAGGGCGCCCACGCCGTCCGAAGCGTATACCAGATGAAAGCCGTCGGGACGCTGTTCATAGGTGGCCACGCCGCCTGGAATGGAATTGATAAGGTTCTCCAGCTCCTGCTTGCCCCGCTCCAGTCTGCGCTCCAGATTTTTGCGCTCGGTGATATCGTTGATGGACATATAGAACAGATAGCTTTCCACTTTTCTTGTCAGGCAGCGAAAGCGGCACTGCGTCCAGATGCAGCCGCCGTTCTCCGAGAGCGGCGGCGAGCAGGCTTCGCATTCCGTCTCGCTGCCGGTGGCAATGGCCTTGTCCAGCGCCTCAGCAATGTCCGCGCGGCTCTCCGGCGTGAAGCGGTCGAGCTGATGGTATTGATACTTTGCGTAATCCCGCTGATTGATCCCCAACGTTTCAAAGAAACGGTCGTTAATGCGGATGGCCGCTATGTTGCCCTCGCTGTATTCCAGTATGGCCGCTCCGCCCACAAAGCTGTTGAACAGCAGCGCTGCCTGTGTATTGACATCCATAAAGTCAGCCGCGTCGCCGGCGCCGGCATCACTCTGCGGCATTGTGATCGCGGAAACAGCGCTGTTTTTCAGCAGCGTTTCAAAGTCATCCGGGGACAGGGGTCTGGAGAAATAGTAGCCCTGCATATAGTGGCAGCCGATGCTCTTGAGATAGTCGGCCTGCCGCTGCGTCTCCACGCCTTCCGCGATCACCGGAAGGTCGATCTCATAAGCCATGCGCACGATGGAGCTGAGTATCCGGCCGCCCCTTCCGGAGTTGGAATCCTCCGAAAGAAACTTCATATCCAGCTTGAGAAGATCCACCGGCACATTTTTCAGGGTGTTCAGAGAGCTGTATCCGCTGCCGAAATCGTCCATTTCCACGCGGAAGCCCTGCTTTTGAAGCTGCGCCACCACGCGAATAAGCTGTTCAGGATTATCGATATAGGCAGATTCCGTGATCTCCAGATGCAGCTCGCCTGGCTGGATGCCGTATTTTTCCGGCAGCGCGCAGATATGCCGCACCATGTCCGGCTGATAAAGATCCTTGCGGGAAATATTGACGGAAACGGATATGGGCGGCGCCTCAACGCCCGTATCCTTCCAGCGCTTCATATACACGCAGGCCTGCTCCCAAATATAGCGGTCCAGCTCGTAGATAAAGCCGTTGTTTTCGAATATGGGTATGAATGTGTCGGGCATGATCATGCCCTTTTCCGGATGAATCCAGCGCACCAGCGCCTCCGCCCCGCTCAGGCGGCCGGTGATATAATTGTACTGCGGCTGGAAATATACATGGAACTGGCCCTCCGCCAGCGCGCTTTTCATCTGATTGACGATCTCGTGCTCGTGCATCAGCTCGTCACGCATGACGCTTGCATACCAGGCATAGTGCCTGCCGTATTCTCCCTTGATCGATTTCAGCGCCAAAAGCGCCCGATCGCACATCAGCGTCACGTCCAGAGCCTTGTCGTCAATGCGGTAGAGCCCTATGCGGGGAGAAAAATCGAAGGAACGCGTCTGCTCCTTGCCAAGCATATCGTTTATCAGCCGGACGGCTTCCTCCGGAACGCAGTCGCTTGCTCTGTAAAGGCTGACAAAGTGATCCGCTTCATAGCGGGCGTACAGGATCAAGCCGGGGATACTGTCGCTGTGCGTGCTGTAATACTCCCCCACTCCCCGCAAATACTCGTCGCCTCGCGCAGAGCCCAGCACATCGTTGAATATCTTGAAATTGTCGATGTCCCAACGCAGCAAAACAAAATCGCCGTTTGGATTCTCCCTGAGAAATTGCGCGGCACGGCGCAAAAACGCATCCTTGTTATATATGCCGGAGATCACGTCCGTCTCCGCCTCGCGCAGCTCGCGCTCCATACTGCGGTTGCGCTCGGCCAGGCGGATGGCGTCCATACGCGCGATCAGGTTTTCAACACGCTTCTGTGTGACCTGAGGATTGATGGGCTTATAGAGCACGTCCATCGCGCCGGAGGACAGTGCCTTCATTTGCGTTTCCTCGTCGGAGCTGGCCGTCATGACGATGACGGGGATCTGCCTGAGCGCTTCGTTTGCACGCATGGCGCAGAGCACGGCGAAGCCGTCCATCTCCGGCATGATGATATCCAGCACCACGACCGCAACATCCGGTCGGGCATGAAGGATCTCCATCGCCCTTCTGCCGTTTTCCGCATCCAGCACCTCGTACTCCCCGGCAAAGACCGTGCGCAGGATTACGCGGCTTGTCAACGCATCGTCCACGACCAATATGGTTTTTTTAGTATTCTCTTTCATGTGGCTACTCCTGTGCGGCGCCGGATCCGTCCTGAAACCAGACGCCGGCCGGCAATCGTATAAAGCTCATTCAGCCGCGGCGGAAATGCCCTCGACGACGTTTCGATAGGCCGCTTGCACCTCAAGAAACAGCTCCTGTACGCGGCGGGCGGCCGGTGCGTCGTTATGCCGCAGGTATTCGGTGAGCTCGCCGGACGCGCGGTAAAGCGCGGTCATATCCAGATTGCCGGCCGTACCCTTGAGCGTATGGCCGCACTCAAACAGTCCTTTGTAATCGCCGCCGGCAAAGGCCGCCTCGGCCTGCTCAAAGCATGTATCGGAAAGAAACATCGTCAGCATTTCCTCGTATAGCGCACGGTCGTCCAGAAAACGCCGGGCGCCCATGTCGCAGTCGATTCCATGCTCTTTTAAAACCCTTTGGTTCATTTTATTGCTCTCCATGTTTTTGAAATGCGTGTGCTAACGCGGCGGCAAGCTTTTCGACGTCAATGGGCTTGGCCACATGATCGTTCATGCCCATGGAGAGGGATTTCGTTACGTCCTCGGCAAAAGCGTTGGCGCTCAGCGCAATGATCGGTATCGTTCCAGCCGCCGGATGATCGCTGGCGCGTATCGCCCGGGTCGCCGCATAGCCGTCCATGTTCGGCATCTGTATGTCCATGAGGATCGCGTCATAATAATCCGGTTCGGAGGCCGTAAACATATCCAGCGCAATCTTTCCGTCGTTCGCCGTCTCACAGCCTGCGCCGAGTTTCTTGACCAGCGCCTCAGCCACCACGCGGTTCATGGCGTTGTCCTCAGCCAGCAGTATGCGCCTGCCGGAAAAGTCAGGCCGCTCGGCAGCCGGCTGGGCCTTGCACACATGACCGCCCGTCAGCGTCATGAACAGGTCCAGCAGAGAGGACCGGAACAGGGGCTTGCTGACAAACAAATCCGCACCGGCCGCCTTGGCGCGCTCCGTCGCCTGCTGATGTTCATAAGCGGAAATAACGATGACAATAACGTTTTTGCCGTATTTTTCGCGGATGCGGCCGGTAAGAGTCACGCCGTCCATATCCGGCATCTTCCAGTCCACGAGGCAAACGTTATAGCCGTCGCCCGCCTGGTATGCACAGTCAAGCTCCGCAAGCGCCTTTGCGCCGCTGTCGACACAGATGTGACGCACGCCGATGCGGCCAAGCACCGTGGACAGATAGGCGCATTCCGCCTCAAGATCGTCCACTGCCAGCACATGCAGATCGCTCATCTCCGTATTGATCTGAAGCTTTGTCGCCTCATCGCTTCTATCAAAGGAAAGCTCAAGAATAAATGTGGAGCCCTCGCCCGGCCTGCTGTCCGCCATGAAAGCGCCCCCCATCATGGATACGATGGTTTTGACGATGGAAAGCCCCAGACCGCTGCCGCCATGCTTCTGAGCGGTCTCGGCACTCTCCTGCTCAAACGGCTTTCCCAGCCGCGCAAGCATCTCGCCGCTCATGCCGCAGCCGCTGTCGGCCACCTCGATACGCATGAATACCCGATCTCCGACCGTCTCCTGCTGGCGGATACTCAGGCGCACAAAACCCTTGTCCGTAAACTTGACCGCATTGTCCAGCAGGTTCATCAATACCTGATTGAGCCGCAGCGCGTCTCCCGTCAGCCATTCGTCCACCGGCGTTTCCAGCACGGTTTGAAATTCAATGCCCTTGGCCTCGCACCGGGCGGAATAAATGTTGGCGACGCTGTGAATAAGCTTGGAAAAATCAAAGGGAGCGTTGGCGATCCGGAGCTTTCCTGTATTGATGGCGGACATATCCAGCACGTCGTTGATGACGGAGAGAAGCTGTCTGGCTGCCGTCAGCGCGTTTTCGCGATAGATATAGCGCTGTTCGTTGGTCGCATCCTTGGCCAGCTCCATAAAACCGATAATGGCGTTAAGAGGCGTTCGCATCTCATGCGACATGCGGGAGAGAAACTGGCTCTTGGATCTGTCCGCCTTTTCGGCGGCTGCAAGCGCGTCGGACAACAGCGCGTTGCGGCGGGTTTCGTCCGCAAGGCGCGCCCGCTCGCGTCTTTGCCGCTGATACGCCTGAATGGTAGTAACGATCAGTATCAGCATAATAAACAGCGCCGTCACACAGATCACAAGAAAGAAGGGATTGTCATAGGCGTACTCAATCAGCGATACTTCCCCGTTTTGATAGCTGATATGCCGTTGAATGGCTGAGTTAATGAAGGATTCATCCAGACTGGCGACGGCCTTGTCCATAATGCTGAAAAGCAGAGCGTCCTGCGCAGCGCTCACCGCAACGCAGAAATCGATATCCATGCCGTGAACCCATTCGGATACGAGCCTGTTTTTTACATCTTTATAGGCATACTGTTCGCTGGCACGCGTATACAGATATCCAACGCTGCATTCGCCGCGTTGGATGGCCGCAATCAACTCGTCCGTATCGTCGTAATACAACACTTCGTCATACTGGCGGGCGATATCGTCCGCAAATCCGGCGGCAATATTGGAATTTTTGATCAAGCCGGCCGTTTCACGCTCTTCGCTCTGTTTCAGATACAGCTTGGATATGCCGGCGCTCAGATAGGCAGCGGTCAGCCGGTAGCCGTGCTCCTCCGCGGATGAAAAGCTGTGCATGAAATCCATGCACAGGTCCGTTTCCTCAGCGTCCAGAAGCCTCAGGTATTCCTCTCGCGTTTCCGGCTGTACAATGCGGATGTTCAGGCCGCTGCGCGCAATGATCTCCGCCGCGATATCGCCGATGATCCCCGCCGCCTCTCCGGCCGAAAAATAGGAAATCGGCGCGCGGTCCGGGTTTATCACCGCGTTGAATACCGTGCCTTGCATTTCGGTAATATACTCTCGCTCCTCTGCGGTAAAGGCGATCTCGCTTCCGCTTTCTGGTGTATAATACCGCTCCATAAGCTGGGTGCGCAGGCCCGCATGATCGGTAAAGAGCAGGCCCAGTACGCGGTTGATCTCATTGAGCAGCGCGTCGTTGCCCTTTTGAACCATTATGTAGAAGGGCTTGGAAGCAAATTTGGCCAGTATCCATTCGTTGCTCACTGCGCGGAGATCGCTCGTCAGGGCCGCGTCAATACTTTTTCCCGTCTGCAGGGCCGTCATAAGCTCCTCGGTGCTTTCAAAGGTCACCGGCGTGTAGAAAAAGCCCTTTTCCTCAGAGAACGCGGCCAGATCGTCATTGCGGCTGTTCCCCTTCAGAACGCCGATACGCATGCCGCTCCAGTTCTCATAATCGGCCGTCATATAGGCGGAACTCCCCGCCTTGACGGTCAGTATTGCAGAGGAGGTGCCTATGGGCTCGTCAGAGAAATCGAAGCGCTCCATACGCTCGTCGGTCTTTTGCGCGCTGGTCAGCAGATCGATCTCGCCGTTTGCCAGCATGTCCTGCATCTCGCTCCAGCTTTTATCATATCCCACATACTCGTACCGCCAATCGGTATAGCCGGCCATATACTGCAAAATATCGTAGCCATAACCGCTCCGGTCTCCGTCTTCGTCGATCATATGATAGCCGTCAAAGGCAAAAAAGCCTACCCGCACCGTCTGCAGATCCGCATCGGCATGCGTCTGCCGCGGCAGAATGCCAAGAGCCAACAGCGTGCAGACAAGCGCCGCTCCGATGATCCGTTTATACATCTGTCCGCAGTGTCCCATATTTCAGCTTCCTCTTTTCCTGGAGACCCTCTAAGCCATGATAAAAGCGACAACCATCCGTTTTCCGATAGCTGCCGCTTGATGATCTGCAACTGGCTGCCGTCGTAGCTTACCCGATGGCCCTATAGCTTTGCGAAGCGGCGCAGGCGCCGCCGTGCCGGTATATGACTGTCGCCGATTATCATTTTTCGACATCGTATTCATGCTTAGTATACTGCTGCGCGCCGCGAAAGACAAGCAAAAAGTCCGGCTTGCGGATCCTGGCAGCAGTTCCGCACCCGAGCTTATTTTTCGGAGGAAGGCACGGATATCCGGCGCTGCAAAAACTTCCGGGCCATCCACGCCGACAATTGTTGACAGGACACGGGAAAAATGATAGATTATTATAGTAAAAAACTGTAAGAATACATGTATACGCAGCCGATTCGGAATCAAAAATATATAATCAAGGTGGAGAAATGAACAGACTGGATATGCGTTCCTCTGAGCATGCGCAGGCCGTTGTC
Organism: uncultured Oscillospiraceae bacterium; assembly: GCA_964496795.1. Lineage (GTDB taxonomy): Bacteria > Bacillota > Clostridia > Christensenellales > CAG-138 > CAZCAV01. The sequence goes on along the minus strand of CAZCAV010000023.1, from coordinate 8,389 downwards.
GAAGGACTTTCCCGCGACATGGAACGGCGCATTGCGTCAAGCCCTCCGGGCCTTTGCCCTGTGGATCTGGCGCAAAACTTCCTGAATCTTTGCCACGCGCAGATTTGCGGCAAATGTGCGCCGTGCCGCATCGGCCTGGCACAGATCTCGTCCTTAATGAGCAAGGTGCTCGACGGAGAAACGGACGAGAGCACCATCGATCTGATCGAGGAAACGGCAAAAACCATCGTCCTTACGGCCGACTGTGCCATCGGCGTTTCTGCCGCGCAGCTCGTGCTCAGCGGCGTGCAGGGCTTTCGCGACGACTATCTCGAGCATGTCCGGCATCACCGCTGTCTTGGCAGTCTGAGCCAGCCTGTGCCCTGCGTGTCGCGCTGTCCTGCGGGCGTGGATATTCCCGGTTATATTGCTCTTGTCAATGAAGACCGCTGTGACGACGCGGTACAGCTCATTCGCAAGGACAACCCCTTCCCGTCTACCTGCGCCTATGTCTGCGAGCATCCCTGTGAAAACCGCTGCCGCCGCAATATGATCGACAGTTCGCTCAATGTGCGCGGTCTCAAGCGCTACGCGGTGGATCATGCCGAGGTTGCCACCGTCCATACCAAGGCGGAGCCGACCGGCAAAAAGGTCGCTGTGGTCGGCAGCGGCCCCGCTGGCCTTTCCGCCGCGTACTATCTGGCGCTCATGGGGCATTCCGTGACCGTCTACGAGCAGCGCAGGCAGCTCGGCGGCATGCTGCGCTACGGCATTCCGAGCTATCGTCTGCCGCGCGAGCAGCTTGACGCGGATATCGCCTATATCCTCTCTGCGGGCGTGGACGCCAGGACCGGCGTCAGCATCGGCGAGGATATCAGCCTTGATCAGATCATCAGCGATAACGACAGCGTTTATCTGGCCATCGGCGCACACGGCGACAAGCATACCGGCATTGCAGGCGAGGACAGCGAAGGCGTTATGTCCGCTGTACGCATTCTCCGCGGCATCGGCGACAACGAGCCTCCGGATTTTTCCGGGTTGGAGGTCGTCGTCATCGGCGGCGGCAACGTGGCCATGGACGTTACGCGCAGCGCCGTCCGTCTTGGCGCAAGCAAGGTGACCTGCGTATACCGCCGGCGCAAGGAGGACATGCCCGCTCTGGCCGAGGAAGTGGAAGGCGCCATTGCCGAGGGCGTGGAGCTCCGCACGCTGCTTGCACCCGCGCATATTGAATCCGACGAATACGGCCATGCCAAGGCACTTTGGGCACAGCCGCAGATCACTGGCCCCATCGGCGCCGACGGCCGCCCCAAGCCCGTTCCCGCCGACCTACCCGAGCAGCGCATTTCCGCCGACCTCATCGTTATGGCCGTCGGTCAGGGCATTGGCGCGCAAAGCTTTCTCGCGGCTGGCGTCAAGCTGCAAAGCCGCGGCACGATCGACGCGCAGAGCACCGGCCGTCTGGTGGGCCTTAGCAGCGTATTCGCCGGCGGCGACTGCGTAACGGGCCCCGCCACCGTCATCAAGGCAATCGCGGCCGGCAAGGTGGCCGCCGCCAATATCGATCAGCATCTCGGCTTCCGTCATCTGATTTCATCCGATGTGGTCGTTCCCAACCCACGGCTCCAGATACAGCCGCCCTACGGGCGCGTGCAGCTTACGGAGCGTGAGGCCTCCGAGCGGCGGCAGGACTTTGACTGTATTGAATGCGGTATGAGCTGTCAGGAAGCCCGGCAGGAATCCGCGCGCTGCCTGCGCTGCGATCACTTCGGCTACGGTATATTTAAGGGAGGGAGGTCCGAGCAATGGTAAGCCTGACCATAGACGGAAAAAAGATCACCGCCGATGAAAACAGCACGATACTGGAGGCTGCCCGTCAGAACGGCATCCATATTCCAAGTCTCTGCTGGCTCAAGGATATCAATGAAATCGCGGCATGCCGCGTCTGCATTGTAGAGATCGAGGGCATCAACCACCTGATCGCCGCCTGCGACACACATGTGGAAAACGGCATGATCGTGCACACCAACAGCCCCTCCGTGCGTTCGGCACGGCGGCTCAACATCGAGCTGATCCTTTCTCAGCACGACTGTCACTGCGCTACCTGTGAGCGCTGCGGCAGCTGCTCGCTGCAGGATATGGCCAACGACTTCAATATTCTGGATCTGCGCTACGACAAGGACGTGCCCAAGAACCGTTGGGACATGAACGCGCCGCTGATACGCTATGAAAGCAAGTGTATCAAATGTATGCGCTGCGTGCAGGTCTGCGACAAGATCCAGGGGCTCAATATCTGGGATGTTTCCGGCACCGGCAGCCGGAGCTCGGTCAATGTCAGTCATAACCGGACCATACTGGAATCCGACTGCTCCTTCTGCGGGCAATGCGTCACGCACTGTCCGACCGGCGCGCTGCGCGCGCGCGACGATACGCAGCTGGTCTACGCAGCGTTGGCCGATCCGGAAATCAAAACGGTCGTGCAGGTCGCGCCCGCCGTGCGTGCGGCCTGGGGCGAATACTATGACCTTGCGCCCGAAAAGGCTACCATACGTCTCATGGCGGCGGCGCTTCGAAAGATCGGGTTCGACTATGTATTCGACACCAACTTCACCGCAGATCTCACCATCATGGAGGAGGGCAGCGAGCTCATCGAGCGCCTTACTCACCGCGCCGAATACAAATGGCCGATGTTTACCTCCTGTTGCCCTGGCTGGGTGCGCTATATCAAGGGCCAGTACCCCGCCTTCGTGGACAATCTTTCCACCGCCAAGAGCCCGCAGCAGATGTTCGGCGCGGTCGCAAAATCCTATTTTGCGGACAGAGCCGGCATTGACCCGCACAAGCTCTTCGTGGTATCCATCATGCCCTGCACCGCCAAGAAGACCGAGTGCGCACAGCCCAATCAAAACGACGCCTGCGGCGACCCCGACGTGGACGTAGCACTCACAACGCGCGAGCTCGTGCGCATGCTGCGCGCCGATCATATTGCGCTGGACTCGCTCGAGGAGGAAGTTCTCGACAGCCCGCTTGGAACCGGTACGGGCGCAGCGGTCATATTTGGCGCTACCGGCGGCGTATGCGACGCAGCATTGCGCAGCGCCTACTATCTGGTTTCCGGCCGCAATCCGGATCCCGACGCCTTTGTCAACGTACGCGGCATGAAGGGCTGGAAGGAAGCCCGCTTTGACATCCCCGGCTTTGGCACGCTGCGCGTGGCCGTCGCTTCGGGCCTTGGCAATACGCACCGTCTGATGGAGGCCATTAAGCGCGGAGACGCACAGTACGATTTTGTAGAGATCATGGCCTGCCCCGGCGGCTGCGCCGGAGGAGGCGGGCAGCCCATACATGACGGAAGCGAGCTCGCCGAGCAACGCGGTGAAGCGCTGTGGCGGATCGACAAAAAGGAAAAGATCCGCTTCTCGCATGAAAATCCCGACGTGCAGATGCTTTATGCAGACTTCTTTGAAAAGCCGCTCGGAGAGAAATCGCATCATCTGCTGCACACCAACCATCACGGCTGGAAAATCGCAGGCGAGAAATAAGTGTCAAAACCGATCAAGGCCATCCGTTTGCGCGGGTGGCCTTGATTCATAATCTGCTCGGGTCAAGCAGGCTTTATAGCCACTTATTGTGTTTAAACCAGGCGACAAGCCCCACGCAGACGGCAGCGGACAGCAGGACCACGCCCAAATAGCCATAGCGCCAGCTCAGCTCCGGCATATAATGGAAGTTCATTCCATACCAACCCGTAATCAGGGTGAGCGGCAGGAAAATAGCCGCAACTACGGTGAAAACCTTCATGAGCTTGTTCTGCTCGATATCTATCTGGCTCTGACAGGCCTCGCGCATTTGCGTAACGTAATCGCGCAGGCTCAGAACGCTGCTGTAAAAATGGGCCACGCGGCCGTTGACAATGGCAAAATGCCTGACGCCATCCTTCGTAAAGAGCTGATTGTCATTGGCGGTCAAATGGTCGGTCATGGTGTTCAGCTCTTCGTAGTATCGCTTAAGGCGCAGCAGCTCCTTGCGGAAATCGCGTATGCTGTCAAGATAATCCTGATGTGAATTCTGAAGCGCGGCGTCCTCCGCATTGGTAATGGCCACTTCGTACTGATCCAGACGCTTGGCGTCCGTTGACAGCAGCGCAACAAAAAACAGATACAGCGCCCGTTCATTGGTTTTTGCGCTGCTCATCAGCTCGCTGCATTTCTCAAATGACCGCTTATCGCTGCAGAAAAAGAACAAATCCTCGCGGTCAATATAGATCATGATATCGGAAATGCCTATTTCATCCGTGCTCACATCATACCATTGGAGCGTCATCAGATTGTAATCGCTAAAGCCTTCAAAGGACTCCGTCAAGCCGCGGCCGAGATATTCGACCAGGTCGGCTTTCAGATGTTGCGCGTATTCCTGGATCTGATCCTTGTACAGCACCCTTTGCATGGACGATTACCTCACACATAGATAATGACCAGTCCCACCACCATGCCGACAAGCACGGCCACAGCCGGCATCTTGGAACGCCACATCAGTATGGACTCCGGTAAAAGCTCGCCAAACACCACATACAGCATTGCACCGCTGGCGAAGCTCAGCGAGATCGCATTCCAGACGCTGCCAAGCGTGCCGAGCGCAAAACCCAGAAGCGCTCCCAACACCGTCGGCAGCCCGCTGAGAGCCGTTAAGCAGATAGCCCGCCAGCGCTTCATTCCGCCCGCGATCAGCGGCACGGACACAGCCATGCCCTCAGGGATGTTGTGCAGCCCGATCACCGCCGCCAGCAGCAGTCCGCTGCCGGACCAGAGATTGTTGTCCATGGTGCCCGCATATGCGGAACCAATGACCATGCCCTCCGGTACATTATGCAGTGCAATGGCCGCCGCCATGATCAGGCCGGCCGTAAAAAGCTGCGTATTGGTTTTGCTCTTGTGCGCTTCATAATGATCGTGATGGATCAGCTCGTCCAGATCGTCCGCCGTCTGTGGATGCGATTTATCAATGTGCGGCACCTCGCGATTGGTCTCCCTGTCGATCCACCAATTCAGAAGCGCCACGACCGCAAAGCCGATCAGCACGCCGGCTATCACCATTGGCAGCATACGCGCGTTTGGCGCGCCGTTCGGTGCAATCGCGTCCTCTATCAGATCAAAGCATACCACCGCCAGCATAACGCCGCCGGCGAAGCTTAAAAGAAGACTGACCGTTTTTGTGGAATCCCGCCTGAACAGCGCGCTGACCAGACCGCCCAGACCCGTACCGCCAACACCGGCGATCAATGTAATAACAACGACCCAGAGTAAAACCGACATACCCATCCCCCTGAAAAACCTGCGTCATTATAACACAGATGAGATGCCGCGAGAAGGGTTTCTGCAAAATTAAACTGCGCCGTCCCGCTCCAACTCCCGGCTGTCCGGCGCTGCGCCGCCGTTTAAGCGCTTCCGCATGCGACGCCAATCCGGGCAGCAGCCGTCCATGAGCGACCAGAACGCTTTACCGTGTCCACGCTCACGGAGATGGCAGAGCTCGTGAAAAATGACGTACCGCAGGCATTCCGGCGGATATTCGGCAAGCCGCAAATTCAGCCAGATGCGCCGGTCAACCACGTTGCAGCTTCCCCAGCGCGAGGTCATATCGCGGATGCGCCATTCGTTTGCTTTAACTCCGCAAGCGTTTTCGCACTCCTCCAGCATTGACTGCACCGCCAGTTTAAGTTCGACGCGGTAAAACTCTTTGAGAATGCGCATACGCGTCTGCTCGTCTGCATCCGCCGGCGCGGACAGCAGCAGCCCGTCGGGCACACGGCGTACGCCGCAAGGACCGCTGCACCGTGTGAGCGTGAGCCGCTCGCCCCAAAGCGGAAGCCGGTCTCCGGTTTCATAGCGTACGGTCGGGATGATACAAAGAACACGACGCTGATCGATCCACGCGCGCCGCTCGCGCACAAAAGCCGCTATGCGCGCTTCGCCTGTCCCAAGCGGAACGCTCACGCACACGCGCCCATCCGGCGGCAGCACACGCAAATACATGTTTTTAATACGTTTAAAGGTCAAATAAATAATCTGATTTTCGCTTAGTATCGTTTTTTGTATGGCCATGACAGGCTTTGCTATACCCCCCTTGCTATCCCTTCGCCGGCGCCGTTTCCTCCGGCAATACAATCCATTCACCAAGCGTCCTCTCCCATTCCGGCGGTTCCAATATCTCTAAGCCACTGTCCACATACAACGTCAATTCCCCAATATAAGTATTCCCAAATATTTCGTAGAAGTCAGCGCGCATAATCGGCATATCAGCGCACAGCTTCTCAGTAAGCAAAACCATTCGTTCCAAGCCTTCCGGCCGGCAGATTTCCTGAGGATCAGGAGGTGACGAAAGCATCACAATCGGCAGACGGTTCCATTCCCTGTCAAAAAAGGTCATGTGCGGCTCCGGTTCTTTTCCGCGGCCTGTAACTACATACAGACACTTTACCCGTCCATCAAAGCACAGCAGCTTATAATCCATGGGAAGATTGCCGGTTCCATCGTCCAGATATTCTTCAGCTGCAATGCGGGGCACAATGTGCTCATATTGCCGCTCGCGGCCCTTCATGTAAAACCGATTTTTCAGCGCTCTTTTGAAGAACTGTATAGCCTTCTTTTGATCAAACGCATCCTTATTGCGGCATACCATAACGCTGCCGGAATCGTGCGTCGCCTTAAGGACAAATCTGTCTGGCAATGCAGCAAAATCGATTTTTTCCGGGTCATCCCATACGCCAAGCAGGGGGACCAAATATTCTGAACCGACCTTTTCCTTTATATATTCGCGCACCCCCAGCTTATCGGAAATCTGTGTGTACAGTTCCCGGCGATCATAGAGTTTCAGCCAGTTCAACTTCTCCGTAAAGGTCACCGGCGGATTCAAATGCAGCTTCCTTCCCATATTCTCCCGATAAATCAGCTTTAGAAAAGGCTTGTCCGGCATCCAGTTAAGCAGGCCGCGATCGCCTAGCAGCATAAACACGCGAAACGGATTTTTTAAGTATTTTCCAATCATGCTGCTATTCTAGCATATACGCACGCGCTTAGCACCGTTTTTTTACGGCAAACATACGATACATTACCAGAAAATATCTAGGTATGGAGGGTGATACAATGGTTTCAAATATGACGGCGCACGATGGCTGCGGCTGTGCTCCGGCCGCGGATTCCTGTGGCTGCGGCGATCTGGTAATCGCCGGCGGCGTATATACAGCAAGCTGCACAGCCACAGACGAACCCGTGTGTGAATGCAGCATGGCCGTAATCTGCTGTCCGATACAGACCTATGTGGCGGGCTTTTGTCCGGCGGAAGCGTTGCAATGCGGCACGCTGTTTCCCGAACTGGTCAGCACATATCAAAGTGGGTGCTGATGATGGAAGCAACATCCTGTCAGGCTCTTCTGCAAAAGATTGGCGAAGCTCGCTTTGCCTGCATTGAGCTGCAGCTCTATCTCGACACGCATCCGGATGACGAGGTAGCCAAAGCGGATTATTTGAGCTATGCCGACAAGCTGAATCAATTGATTGCTCGTTATGAGCAAGCCTGCGGTCCGCTCATGAATTTCGGTCAATCTCCTACTGCCGCCGGCAGTTGGGTCTTTGACAAGTGGCCCTGGGATTAATCGGGAGGAAATAGAAATGTGGATTTATGAAAAACGGTTGGAATATCCCGTAAACATCACAAAGCCCGACCCGCGCATGGCAAAGCTGCTCATGGCGCAGTATGGCGGCCCCGATTCCGAGCTTGGCGCCGCCCTGAGATATCTGTCTCAGCGCTATTCCATGCCCGATGATCGCGTAAAAGCCACGCTGACGGATATAGGTAGTGACGTATCATCTGTGGCGCAACTTTGGGTGCCGGGTTCGGCAATTTCCGACGCTGACGAGAGCGCGTAGCTCCATTTATGGGGCAGAAAATTCAGGTATACGTCGATGTGGTTTCGGTCATGCACCACCATGCGGCCCAAGATATTTCGATAGAACTCGTCGTCATACGCAAGCCCAGTGGCTATTTCGTCCACGGCGGCGAATATCTCTTTCAACATTTCATCCTTCTGGTTTGCCGCCTTGCCCTGCTGAATCACGCTTTCAATCATGCGCTTATAGTCGGCGATCTCCCGGTCGCACTTCTCCCGCGCCGCCATGAACTCGTCCATGGTCACGCTGCTGCTCATATAAAGGTCGATCAGCCGCGCCTTGCGCTCCTCGGTATCGGTGATCTTCTGATACAGGCTGTTCGTGTCCACGCAATCCACATCGGCGGAAATAACCTGCTCAATGGCGGCTTTCAGGTTGCCCAGCACTCGTTCCCTGTCCATTTCCAGGCTCTGCATCACGAGGAACATGATGTGCAGCGCGTCCTCGTTGCGGATGCTGTCCTG
>CAZCAV010000022.1:0-30821 GCA_964496795.1 uncultured Oscillospiraceae bacterium | reverse complement strand
CGTCCGGATAGATCGTTCCCTGAAGCAGATAATCGGCGCCGCCCAGCTTCTTCGCCTCTTCCTCAAACACGCGGATGAACTCCGTGCCAATGATCTTGCGCTTCTTCTCCGGTTCGGTCACGCCGGAAAGCTTTTTTAAAAAGCGTTCGGAGGCGTCCACCGCGATGATGTTCAGCTTAAGCTTGTCACGGTAATAGGCCATGACCTCCGCCGCCTCGTTTTGCCGAAGCAGACCATGATCCACAAATATGCAGGTGAGTCGGTCGCCGATCGCCCTATGCACAAGTACGGAAGCCACCGAGGAGTCCACGCCGCCCGAAAGCGCGCCCAGCACGCGGCCGCCGCCCACCTGCTTTTGCACGGTCTCGATCAACTCGTCCGCCAGGCCCGCCGCGGAGTATTCACAAGAGCAGCGGCAGATGTTTTTTAAAAAGTTCTCGAACAGCCGCGCGCCGTTTTCGGTGTGCGTAACCTCCGCATGGAATTGGATGCCGTAGAGCCTGCGCGCATCGTCCGCAAAAGCCGCAAAAGGACAGTTCTCGGTATGTGCTATCGGCCGGAAGCCCGCCGGCATGGCGGTCACCGCATCGTTATGGTTCATCCAGACAACGCCGCCAAGGCCAGTCAGGAGCGGATGCGCCGAGCAAACGATCGGCGTGCGCCCGTACTCCCTGACCCGCGCGGCCTCGATCGCGCCGCCGAACACTTTGGCAATATACTGCATGCCATAGCAAATGCCAAGCACCGGAACGCCAAGCGAAAACACGCCATCGAGGCAGGTCTTGGCGTCCCCGGCATATACGCTGTCCGGTCCGCCGGTGAGTATGACGCCCGAAAGCGCCTCGCCGCGAATACGGCTAAGCGGCGCGCTGTGCGGCAAAAGCTCCGAAAACACGCCGGCCTCACGCACGCGGCGGGCGATCAGTTGATTATACTGACCTCCAAAGTCGAGTACGACAATACGCTCCCGCATAGTTAATCCTCGCGAAACACAAAACCGTTTTCATCGGCGGATTCAATGATCGCGAGCGAAACGAGCTTTACGCCCTGCTCCCTGAGCTTGCGGCCGCCCGGTTGGAAGCCCTTTTCCACAGCTACGCCAATACCCACAAGCTCCGCGCCCGCTTCATCAACGATCTCCACCAGCCCGCGCAAAGCCTCGCCGTTTGCCAGAAAGTCGTCGATGATAAGCACCTTATCCTTTGGCCCCAGCCACTGGCTTGCCACGATCAGCGTAACCTTCTTTTTGTAGGTATAGGAGAAAATATCGCTGTGATACAGACCGCCTTCAATATTGTCGGACTTGGCCTTCTTGGCAAACACCAGCGGTACGCCGAATTCCTCGGCGCAGATGGTCGCCAGAGCGATTCCTGACGCCTCCACTGTCAGCACCGCCGTCAGCCCCGTCAGATCAAAATGCTTTTTAAACTCCTTCGCCAGCTCCCGCATGAGCTTCACGTCGACGCGATGGTTTAAAAAGCCGTCCACCTTAATGATATTTCCCGGAAGAACCTTGCCCTCCCTGCGAATGCGCTCCTGAAACTCCTTCAAGCTGCATCCTCTCCTTTCCGCCCACACAATATATTGCGTCTATTATCCTCCATATTTCGCCGCGAATCAATACCTTGTAGTGAATATTAAAAAGAGATTGCATGTTTGAATCTTTTTCAGCTTGCTCTAGCGAAGTCCGTCCGTGCGCAAAACGGAGCATACCACGCCCGTAAGCGCCATGTCCACGATCAACGCATAATAACCCACGGTCAAAAACGGAAGCGGATATGCCGTAAAACAGATCGCCCCGCAGGAAACCAGCACGCCGGCAAGCCACTGGGCCAGCAGCGTATAGAGCGCCGCCAGACCCAACAGTCTGCCGAGCTTGCCGGAAAGCCGCAAAACCCGCAGGCCGCCGGCGACGATCGCCGCAAGCGGCAGCGCCGTAAGCAGCAGCGCGGCCAGACGGCCATATCGGTAGCAGACATACAGCGGCAGATATTGCACGGCCGCCACCCATCGAAAACCCGCCGCCCAATAACCATTCTCCGCGCTGTATAACGACAGGGTTTCTGAAGACAGGAACTCCAGCGAACCCTTACCAATCCAGCGCGTGCCCTGCAACAGCTCGCGCGCCTCAATGGCGGAGCCCTTTGGAAAATGCAGCGCCCGTACGATAAACTGCTCGAACAGCTCCGGCTTAGTTAAAAACGTGTGGGCGCACAGCGCCAGAAAGATTACCACCAGCGCGAGCAGCAGCAGCCATTTTCGTCCCCTGCACGCGCCGAGCAGTATACCAGTGAGCAGTACGGCAAAGGAAACGAGCACCGCCAGATGCAACGCTTCCCCGTAGTATTCGCCGGCCATGAACAATATCGCTGCCAGCGAGATCAAGCCTCCCGTAAGTATGGCCGCACCCACGCGAAGCCGCCTGAGCGTATACAGACTGCCCGCAGTGAGAAGCGGCAGAAGCAGAAGCGCGTTAACCGCCACGCTCTCGCTGTGGTAATAGCGCGTATACACAAGAAGGAAGAACAGCAGCATCGCCGTTCCCAGCGGCAGGCAGAGCTTTGCCAGCGTGTTGAAATTCATGACATATACGACGGTAAACAGTATCCCGCCCACAGCCAGTGCGATCAGCTCCTTGAGGACCGTTTCTCCCGCGTACGCCTGATAATGCTCCATGGGAGCATATAGGAGCAGATGCAGCAGAAGTCCCAGCAGCAGCGTCATGCCAAAGGGCAGCAGCGCCCGCCATGTCGGCCGTGGCCGCCAGGCCGCGTCCAGAGCCGCGCCCAGCGTCAGCGGATCTCCCATGTCCCGTATCGCCGCCGTTTCCGCCGCAGCTTCGTCCATGCCGGCCGCCACAAACGCGCGCGCCTGATCCTCCACATGGTCGCCAAGCTCCCGTTCGATGGAGCTGTGCGCCTGCTTCCAGCGTACCTCGGACAGTACGCTTCTTACAAACGCCTTCGTCGCATCAGGTCGCCGCATAAAGCGCCTCCCCGGATAGCACGCGGTCGACCGCGCCTGAAAACGCGCGCCACTCGGCCTCGCACGCGCCAAGCAACGTTCTTCCCGCGCCCGTGATGCTGTAATAGCGGCGCATGCGCCCTCCGTCCGGCGCCTCATAGCTGGTCAGCGCGCCGTTTACCTCCAGCGTATGCAGTATCGGATACAGCGTACCGGCCTTTAAGGAAAATGTATCGTCCGAGCGCTTTCGAAGACGCTCGATCATCTCGTAGCCGTAAAGGTCGCGCTCCTCCAAAAGCTTGAGCACCAACAGCGTTGTGCTGCCCGAAAGCAAACTCTTGTCAATTTTCATATACGCACACTCCATATATCGATGTTCGATATATGGAGTATATATCGACATCCGATATATGTCAAGTGTAAAAAACGGGCGCTCCGCAGAGCGTCCGTCTGATCATCAGTCTTCTGATGTCCGATACAGGATATCAAGATATCCGATATCCGGTTTCTGATCTCTTAGTTGAGCGCGTCCTTAAGCGCTTTTCCGGCCTTGAAAGCGGGAGACTTGGAAGCGGGAATGCTGATCTCTTTGCCGGTCATGGGGTTATGGCCCTTGCGCGCAGGACGATGCTTAACTTCGAAGGAGCCAAAGCCAACGATGGAGACCTTGTCGTCCTTCTTGAGAGCTTCTTCAATCGAACCGATGAAAGCGCTGACGGCCTTCTCGGCATCCTTCTTGGAAATCTCGCTCTTCGCTGCAACTGCGGCGATCAGATCGGTTTTGTTCATTGTATAATCCTCCGTCATTTTTTTTGAACGCGGTCATTGTACCAGTCCTATATGAAAAAAGCAAGCCTTATTTTGTGAATTATTCCCCATTTTCGGACTTTTTTGCCTTTTCCCAATAGACGTCCATATCCGCAAGCGTCATCTCCTCAAGCGCCCGTCCCTCCGCCGACACCAGCGCCTCCATGGCGGCAAAGCGGCGAATAAACTTGTCGGTGGCATCCAGCAGCAGAAATTCCGGATCGAGCTTAAGAAGCCGCGCCACGTTGACGACGGCAAACAGCAGGTCGCCCATTTCCTCGGCCACAACGCCGCGTCCCTCCATGGCGGCGCGCAGCTCCTCCGTTTCCTCGCTGATCTTGGCAAAGGCCTCCTCCGCGCTGTTCCAGTCGAAGCCTACGCCGGCCGCCTTTTTCTGCACCTTGCGGCTGCGCGTCAGGGCCGGAAGGTTGCGCGGCACGCTTTTAAGCACCTCTGTCTGGGTCGTCTGATTCTTTTCGACCTTTTTGAGCTTGTCCCAGTTCTCCAGCACCTTTTCCGCCGTATCGGCTTTGACCATGCCAAATATATGCGGATGCCGGTAGACCAGCTTGCCCACAAGCCCTGTGATAACGTCGCGGTCTGTAAAGCGTCCCTGCTCCTCTGCGATCACACAGTGGAACGCCACCTGCAGGAGTACGTCGCCAAGCTCCTCGCACAGATGCGCATCATCATGCTCGTCAATAGCGTCAAGCAGCTCGTAGCATTCTTCAAGCAAGGGCTGCTTGAGGCTCTCGTGCGTCTGCTCGCGATCCCAGGGGCAGCCGTTTGGCGCGCGCAGGCGGCGCATAACGGACATAAGCTGTTGATAACCGCTGCGCTCCAGCCTGTCAAAGTCGGCCGCCGGTACATAAACGCAGCTCATGGCTGTGTAGCGCGGCTGCCTGTCCAGCTCATAGAGCGGTATCTCGCGCTGAAAATAGCGGCCGCTCTCGTCCGTATCCGCAAAAAGTATTACCCAATCGTCGGGAAAATACTCCATTAAAAGCAGTTTGAGCTCTCCGGCGGCAATGGCGGAATCCAGCTCCTCAAACGCCGTCGGGACCGAAGGATCGCAGAACGCTCCCATATCGGAGGCTGTGCGTACATTGACCGTGGAACGGTCCGGAAACGCCACAGCATACTGCGGAAGGGCCGGCAGCGTTTCAACCGTCAGGCCGGAGGCTGCGGCTGCCCGTTCTATCGCCGGAAGCTGCGTGGCGGCAATACGGCCGGTTACGGCATACGCGCAGGGCGCGTTCGCAATCAGCCGTTCGGCCACGGCAGCGCTCAGCACGTCAAAATCGTCCGCAGTCTCGTACAATGCGTCCATGCTTTCAAAGGGCCGCCCAAGCGTCTGTACAACAGAGGCAAAGGGATGCTTTTCCGTCTGCAAAAACAGCTTGTCCGCAGTTTTCAGCAGGGACAGCGCGCGCGCGCCCATCATATCGGGCGCGCAAAGGGGAACGATCATAATATCAGCCATACAGGCACTACCTCCGGCAGAGTATACCGCTAAGCCGCTTGCCCGGCAGGAATTTGGCGTCCTCACGGTTGAACATCTTCCACATGATTAAAATAGCAAGGTACACGATCATGCCTATGCAGATAGCCATGCAGGTGGCTATCGTCGGGGAGCCGATGCGGCTGGCCAGGAATTCATAAGAGAAGAACGCGGCCACGCCCATCAGGATCGAAGCGACCAGAGGCTTAACGATCGTGTCCATCCAGTTGATTTTCAGTTTTGTGTAGCGAATCAGGAACGCTGCATCAAGTATGCCCGCCACGGCATAGCAGGCGACCGTTCCGATGGCCGCGCCCTGGATCTCTATATTGGGATTTCTCATCAGCACCAGCATCAGCACGACCTTGACCACGCCGCCGATAATCAGGTTGACGACCGGCACGTTCTGCTTGCCCGCGCCCTGCAAAATACCCGTAAGCGTTTGCACCAGGGATAAAAACACCACGCCCACAGCCGAGGTGCGCATGAGCGCCGCAGCGATCGCCAGCCGTTCCGCGTCGATATCATACAGCAGGTCGATGGCGGGGCCCGCCAACACAAACAGGCCGACAGAGCAGGGCAGGCCGATAAACATGGCCAGCTTCAGTCCCATGCGCGAAGCACGGCGCACGCCGCGCCGGTCGCCAGCAGTGCGCGCGGCCGAAATCGCAGGTACAAGACTCATCGCAAGCGCAGTAGTCAATACGGCAGGCATGTTGATGATATTCGTGACGTTGCTTCTCAGCGCCACATAGCGCATGGAGGCGGCCGCCTCGGAAAATCCTATCTCCATGAGCGTGCGTTTGATCATGGTTGCGTCCACAATGCCGGTAATCGGCATGATCGACGCGCCGATGGTGACCGGCACGGCAATGACCAGCAGTCCGCCGATAATATTGTTCTGCCTCCGGCCGCTGTATACCGCATCGGGCGGAAGAAACCGACTGCGCCGCACAAAGTATATCCCCGCCACCACGATAAGCGCCGCCAGCTCCGAAAGCGTCACGCCCACAAGCGCGCCCATTGCGCCGTACTCGAGCCCGCGCGTCATCCACCGGTGAGCCAGATACAGGCCGATAGCAAGCTTGCCCACCTGTTCGACGATCTGCGAAAGCGCTGTGCCGGTCATTCGCTGCATGCCCTGAAGGTATCCGCGGTAGGCGCACATGAGCGATACGATCAGGAGCGCGGGCGCCAAGGCGCGAAACGACATCGCGGCGCCCTCGCCCACCGTCGTCGCCGCCAGATAGTCCGCGCCAAAGAACATCAGCGCGGCCGTAACGGCGCCAATGCCCAAAAGTAAAAGCTGCGCCTTGCGAAATACGCGCTTGGCGCCCCTGTAATCGCCAAGCGTCACCCGCTCGGCCACCATGCGGGATATCGCGGTCGGCAGACCGGCGGAGCTGATAACAAGCAGCGTGGAATAGTATGGATATACCGCTTCATAATACTGCATGCCGTCGCCAAGCATATTGTAAAGCGGTATACGGAAAAAGGCGCCGATAATCTTACAGATCAGGCCGGCTATGCCGAGTATGGCGGCACCCTTGACAAAGGATCTCTTGTCTGCTTTTTCCATAAGCTTTAGTATAGCATGCTTTTCAGGCCAGCGCCATACCGAGCGTCAGGATTCCCAAATTGTCGCGGTAAATCGTATCAAACTGCGACAGCGGCAGCGGGCTTTGCCCACGCCCTGCCTCAATGGTATAGCCCGGGCGGTTATAGGTCTGTATGAACCAGTCCTTATATCCCGCATAGCCGCTCGAAAGCGGCGTGATTTCCGCGCTGTAACCGCTGGCCTCTGAAAAAGCCTGCGCGATCTCATCCGCGCGAGGCGGATCGTAATCCAGATATTTATAATAGATGACCATGCCCTGCGTATGGTAGGACAGCGTTAACAGGAAATCATGCCCGCGGGTAAAATCGTATACCACTCGGTTTTCCAGCTCGGCAAGCGGCGCCGTTCCTACAAAATCCCGTGGTCCCGGGCGCGTAAAGCCCTGAGCGAATTTGATACGCTTCGCCTCCTCCCAGCCCGCGGGATAGCCAAGATTGAGATCGACGCCACGGATATTCGCTTTCCATCCCTCCGGAAACGGTATGGCTGGATAATATTCCGCCATGGCTCTGGCCTGCGCATAATAGCTGTCCCCTGAGTCCAGAGCGCCGGTCACCAAATCTACGCCGTCCGGATTGACAAGCGGCATCAGGTACAGGCTGGTCTTCTCATACAGTTCCCGGGCCGAAATGCCGCCGATGCTGCCGCCGGCCGCAAAGGCTGCGGCGTATTCCTCCAAAAAGCGCCATAAGACCGGCGTCGTGATCCATTCGTTGGCGTGATGCGAGGCGTTATAGAATACCTCCTGCTCTCCGCTTCCGATTTTCGCCGCGGACAGCCGCTTGCCCATCACGCTTGCGCCCGCATCATATCTTTGGATAAAGGGATACCGCGCCGCAAGACCGTCGAGCACGATTTCGCTGAGCGCATAGGACCAGATCAGATTCTCCGGCACTGCGGGAAAGTCCAGCGGAATCACAAGCTCCGCGCCAATGGGGATGTTCCCGGCCGTTATATCGGGATTAGCCGTCTCTATGGCCGCCACGCCCGTGTGATATTGCTGCGCCAGCTTATAGAAGCTGTCTCCCGCACGCGCAACACGCAGCGTATACCCCGCCAGATAAGGATACAGCGCCGCCCAGGTGCGCATGCCCGCTATGCCGTCGTCCGCCAGATCGTTATCGCGCTGGAATTCCAGCAGCGCGTCCAGCGTCCGCGTTCCGAACACGCCGTCGATGTTCCCCGGGTTATACCCTGCGCGCGTAAGCGCCAGCTGTAGGTATTGTACAAACGGTCCGCTGTCCCCATAACGCAGAGTGTCCAAATTACCGTACCGCCTCTCATTGATTCTCGACAAAGTCCGCCTTCATTGTTATAATGTAGTCAGAAAGCAAGGAGGTTAGAACGATGGGTTTATTGCAGGCAGGCACAGGCGCGCTCTCCGGCGTACTGGCCGATCAATGGAGAGAGTATTTTTATTGTGAATCGCTGGATGCGGACGTGCTCGTAAGCAAAGGGCAGAAGCGCGTAAACGAAAAGCGCAGCTCCAACACCAAGGCTTCCGATAATATCATTTCCAACGGCTCCATCATTGCCGTCAACGAGGGTCAGTTTATGATGATCGTCGAGCAGGGAAAGGTCGTAGAATTTTCCGACCAGACCGGAGAATTCGTATACGATACCTCGACCGAACCCTCCTTGTTCTACGGCGGCTTTGGCAAGGGCCTGATCGAATCGCTCAAGCTCATCGCCAAGCGTTTTACCTTCGGGGGCGACACCGCCAAAGATCAGCGCGTATATTTCTTCAATAAAAAGGAGATCCTCGGCAACAAATACGGTACGGCCAACCCCGTCCCCTTCCGCGTTGTGGATAAGAATGTTGGCCTCGATATGGATATCGGCATTCGCTGCTTTGGCGAATACTCCTATAAATTCGTCGATCCTCTCATGTTCTATGCCAACGTATGCGGCAACGTTGAGAGCGATTATCTGCGCAGCCAGATCGACAGTCAGCTAAAGAGTGAGCTGCTCACCGCCCTGCAGCCGGCTTTCGCCAAGATTTCCGAGCTGGGCGTACGCTATTCAGCCCTGCCCGGTCATGCGCAGGAGCTTGCGGACGCGCTCAACGAGGTGCTGACTGAAAAATGGAGCCGGGAGCGCGGCATCGCCATCGCATCCTTTGGCGTAAGCTCCGTCACCGCCGACGAAGAGGATGAGAACCGCATTAAGCAGCTCCAGCAGGCAGCCGCTCTTAAGGACCCCACCATGGCCGCTGCAGCGTTGGCCAGCGCGCAGGCGCAGGCCATGCAGGACGCCGCCAAGAATACAAACGCCGGGCCGGTCATGGCCTTTGCCGGCATGAACATGGCCTCTCAGGCCGGCGGCGCCAACGTCAACTCGCTCTTTGGCATGGGACAACAGCAGCAGGCGGCTGCCGCACAGCAGCCCGCACAGGTTCAGGGCGGCTGGAGCTGCGCGTGCGGCTCAACCGGCAATCAGGGCAAATTCTGTCCCTCCTGCGGCGCCAAGCAGCCTGAATCCGCCGCCTGGCAGTGCTCCTGCGGTGCAAGCTGCACCGGCAACTTCTGCCCCTCCTGCGGCGCCAAGCGTCCGTAGCTTAAGCTTCCGAAACGGACTCATCGGCGCGCCGGTTACCAACCTGCGCGCCGCTGTTGTTTTCATTCGTAAATACCCGCTATTTTTTCAAAAAGGTCTGATAGTCCGCATAGTTCCTTTCAAGCAGCGCGGGCGTATCCAATCCATAGGGACACCTGCTCGCGCACTGGCCGCAATGGAGGCAGCTTTCGATCTTCTTCATTTCCGCCTGCCACTGTTCCGACAGCCACGGCTCACTGGGCGAGCGTCGAAGCAGCAGGCCGATACGCGCGCACTGATTGATCTGTATATCCATGGGACAGGGCATGCAATAGCCGCAGCTGCGGCAAAATTCGCCGCAAAGCTCCGCGCGGTCCGCCTCTATCACGGCGCGCAGCTCTTCATTGAGCACCGGCGGCGCATCCTGATAGCTTATAAACTCGTCCAGCTCCCATTCATGCTGCACGCCCCAGATCGGCGCGACATGCCCAAACTGCGCCATAAAGGCGTAAGCCGCCGCCGAATGGCGGATCAGACCTCCCGCAAGACCCTTCATGGCGATAAAGCCCATATCGTTGTTCCGACAATCCTCCACCAGCGCCTGCTCTTCATCGCTGGCCAGATAGGAGAAAGGATACTGAAGCGTTTCGTACAGGCCGCTGTCGATCGCCTCTCTGGCCACCTTCAGGCGATGATTGGTAATGCCGATATGCCGTATCTTTCCCTGCGCGCGCGCCTCGAGCGCCGCTTCATAAAGTCCCGTTCCATCGTCCGGTTTCGGGCAGAAGGGCGGCGTATGAAACTGATAGATATCGACATACTCCGTGTTCATCTGACGCAGGCTCTCATGAAGATCCTGCCAGAACTCCTGAACAGTTATGGCCTTCGTCTTGGTGCTGACAACCATATGCTCTCGCATGGCGGGCGTAAAGGCAGCGCCGATCTTTTCCTCGCTGTCAGAGTACATGCGTGCCGTATCGAAATAGTTAAATCCATGCTCATAGGCTTTTCGGAGCAGCTTTACCGCTGCGCTCCTGTCGACGCGCTGAATCGGCAGCGCGCCAAAACCGTTGCGGTTTACCGTCAGCTTCGTCTTTCCAAGCGTAACCGTCTGCATATTTCCCATCCTCCTCGAATTATTTACCTACGCAGAACCGGGAAAATATCCGGTCGATGATATCTGCGTCGACATCGGTTCCGGTAATCGTGCCCAGCGCGTGCAGCGCCTCGCGGATATCCGTGGCGGCAAGCTCCAGCTGACCCGCGCATGCGGCGAAAACGAGCGCGGCTTCCGCTTTTTCGAGCGCATGAATATGCCGTTCGTTGGTTATCAGGCCGGCGCTGGCGCGTTCGGGCGCAGCCAGGCGCAATATTTCCTGTTTCAATGCTTCAAGGCCCACTCCCGTTCTTGTCGAGACAAAGAGCCCCTCTTCCGCGCATTCCATGCGCCGCCGCAGATCGCATTTGTTGTACAGCACGATGCGGGTCATACCGGAGGTCTCCTCCAGCAGCGCCCTGTCCTCGCCGCTCAGCGCCTCGCTTTGATCGAGCACAATGCAGACCACGTCCGCCAGCCTGAGCTGGGCGCGCGCACGATCCACGCCGATGCGCTCGGCCTCGCTGTCCGCTTCGCGAATGCCCGCCGTGTCGATCAGCCGCAGCGGCACGCCCTCGACGGAAAGCCTTTCGTCCAGCACATCGCGCGTCGTGCCCGCGCTCGCGGTCACGATGGCCCGTTCATGGCCGAGCAGCGCGTTCATCAAGGAGGACTTCCCTACGTTCGGCCGGCCCAATATGAGCACTCTGAGTCCGTCGCGCAGCACGCGTCCGCGGCGGCCGTCCTGGATCAGCAGGCGAACGTCGCCCAGCGCCGCCGCCAGCTCCTCCGGCAGCGCTTCCGTAGCCTCCGCCTCCGCTTCCTCCGGATAATCTATGGCCGCGTCAATACCGGAAAGCGCGTTCAGCAGGCGCGTTTCAACAGCGCCGACAGCACGGCTGATGCTGCCTTCAAGCTGCAAAAGGGCCGCTTTCAGGCTCTGTTCAGCGTCAGCCGTCACAACGTCCATCACAGCTTCCGCCTGCGAGAGATCCATTTTATCGTGAAAAAATGCTCGCCGCGTAAACTCGCCGCCGGCGGCCGGCCGAAAACCCAGTCCCGCCAGCGCGCCCAACAGCTTTTGAACGCTCTGGGCGCCGCCATGGCAGTTGATCTCCACCATATCCTCGCCCGTATAGCTGTGCGGAGCGGGAAACCAGACGGCCATGCAGTCGTCCAGCAGCTCGCCTTCGCGGTTGGCGCGCGTGCGCGTCAGTTCACGCGGGCGCGACAGGATATCACGATCCAGAAGCTCCGCCGTTTTCCGTGCCCGGGCTCCCGAGATGCGTATGACCGCAATCGCGCCGCCCACAGCCGAAGAGGGCGCATAAATCGTATCTTCGTTCATAGACCTCATCATACAAAGGACGGCATGTTTATGTCAACATGCCGCCGAAATATTCTGCAGGTTTTACTCAGTTCGCAGGAGTAATCACCACATAACGGTTGGGCTCCTCGCCCTCGCTGTGCGTAGCCACGCCCGAGAAGCTCTGAAGCGCGCTGTGCAGCACGCGGCGTTCGTATGGATTCATGGGCTCCATGGCCACAGGCCTGCCCGTAGCGCGCACCTGCGAAGCGTTCTTGCGCGCCAACCGTCTCAGCGTTTCCTCCCGACGGGAGCGGTAGCCTTCGGTATCCAACGTGATGCGCTGATACCCCTCCTGCTTGCGGTTTTTGTTGACATACAGCGACACGATGTATTGCAGTGCGTCCAACGTTTCTCCGCGGCGACCGATCAGAAGGCCCATGGTATCGGCGTCAATGCAGATCCTGAGGCCGTTATCCGTGTTCGCCGCCAGTATCTCGGCCGGGATTCCCATTTTTTCAAGCAGTTCCTTGAGAAACTGCGCTGCCGGAGACTCGGCGGCAAGCTCGTAGCTGTAATCAAACTGTTCCTCCGGCGCGGGTTCGCTGCTGCGCTCGCGGCGCTCGCCGGTGTGCGGACGTCCCTGTGAGCCGCCGCGGGAACGGTCGCTTCTGCCTCGGCTGTCGCCTCGCTGCCTGTTGTCACGGCGGGGAGGCTGCTGCGAGCGGGCGTAAGCCTGCTCCATCTCCATTACCAACGGTACCTCGCGCTCCGTCAGGCGGACGACCGCCTGCTTGGAGCCGAGCCCGAATAGTCCCTTGCTTTCGGATTGGATGGTCTCGATCTCTACCTCGTCGATCGTAACGCCCATTTCATTCAGGCCAACGAATATGGCCTCGTCCACCGACCGGCCGGAAAACTCCATGCTTCTCATTTACTCGTCTCCTCCAGCGCTTTGGCTTTCTTCTCAAAGGATTTGTTGATGATCAGCGACGTGCACAACGAGAATATATTGGAAAACGTCCAGTACACGGCAAAGCATGCGTTGCTCGAAAGGCAGAACCAGATCGACATGATCGGCATGACCCACTGCATGATCTTGTTGGTATTGCCCGCCGCCTCATTCTTTGGCTGCTTGCGCGTCATGATCCAGGAGGACAGGAAGGTCGTCGCGCCAGCCAGAATCGGCATGACAAACCAGCCGTTGTTATATCCCGCATACATATCCAGGCAGGGCTGAATGAGCGTGTTATACCGCGTCGTCAGATCCTCGGTAATGGCCGCCATAGCGTAGCTGCCGTCTGTATTCTGCATAAAAAAGCCCATGTCTGCAAATTTCAGAAGCGCTTCGGGATTGTCGCGGAAGTACAATAGCTGCGGAAGCTTGGCGTTGGTCTTGCCAAAGAAGTCGGCGGCCGTCTGTATGACGGGCTTGAATCCGCTGTCCGGCTGCCAGACGTTATTGATCCAGAGGAACTTGAACTTACTGAACATCTCAAGGCCCGCCTCCTCGCTCTGATCAAGCGCCAGAAGCAGCCGTACGGTCATCTCGTTGCCCCATTGGCGAAAAGCGGCGATGAACACGAAAAACAACGGCAGCGTAATGAGCATCGGCAGGCAGCCGCCAAACATGCTCACGTTGTTTTCCTTCATGAATTTCCGCTGCTCGAGCTGGAGCCGCTGCGGATCCTTTTCATATTTTTTCTGCAGCTTATTAAGCTGCGGCTGAACCGCCTGCATCTTCATGGAGGACTGTCTGGATTTGATATCGCCGAATACCGTAATGCAGCGGATCAGAAGCGTAGCGATGATAACGGTCAGGATGATGTGTTCGCCTGTCAGCGTTTCATACAGCCAGCGCATGCCAAGAAACGCCCACTGGGTTAAAAAGAAATCTCCTTGCAAGGTTTCCTCCTCCTACTCTGTGATACTGAATCTTTTATGGAACGGGATCGTAACCGCCCTTACAAAACGGATTGCAGCGCAATATGCGCCAGATGGCCATGCCGCTTCCCTTCAGCGCGCCGTATTTTTGGATCGCCTCTATGGCATAGTGTGAACAGCTCGGCGTAAAACGGCAGCAGGGCCGAAGATACGGAGACAGAATTTGCTGGTAGCCCTTAATCAATACGAGTAATACGCGTTTCATCCATACAATCCGGTTTTTTCGATCAACTGCGCCATGCCGGCGCAAATGTCCTGAAACGATGCGTCCACAATCGGCGCGCGCGCAACGAATATCACGTTCACGCCCCCGCGCAGCCGCGGCAGCAACGGCGTCACGGCCTCGCGCATACGCCGTTTGACCCGATTGCGCACAACGGCGCCGCCGATTTTTTTACTGACGGAAAACCCAACGCGCGCAGCCGGTACGCGGCTCTTCACATATACAAGCGCGCACAGGCCGTTCGCCATGGATTTTCCCGCCCGATAGGTATATCGGAATTCTTTTTTTCTGCGAAGCGAATCGGTTCGTTTCACAATTTGCTTCGACGCGCACGATATAAACATGCGGCAAGCATAAGCCTGCCGCAAACGCTTGTATTCCGCACTGCGCCGCTCCCAATCACTGTTATGCGCTCAAGACCTTGCGGCCCTTGGCGCGTCTGCGCTTCAGAACGTTACGGCCGTCGGCGGTCTTCATGCGCTGGCGGAAGCCATGTACCTTGCTGCGCTGCCTTTTCTTGGGCTGATAAGTCCTAACCATTCGCGTACACCTCTTTCCTTCCGATCCTGCGGACCGGTGGTCCGCGAAATACTGAAATAACGTGCTCTTAGCACGATGATAACCTTTGATATTATAGAGGAATCAGCCGCAGGCTGTCAAGCTAATTCTTCAGCTTTGCAAATATCATGCGGCCCGCGGAGGTCTGAAGCGCGCTCGTCACGATCAACTCGCAGGTGTCGCCAATATGCTTCCTCGCGTTTTCCACAATGACCATCGTTCCGTCGGGCAGATAGCCCACGCCCTGCCCTGGCTCCTTGCCCTCGCGAAGAATCAGGAGGCACAGTTCCTCCCCCGGTAAAAGCACGGGGCGAATGGCGCTGGCCAGCTCGTTGATATTCAGCACCCGCATGCTCTGTACGGCGGCTACCTTGTTCAGATTATAATCGTTTGTCACCAGCACGCCGCCGATGTCTGCGGCAAGCCGAATGAGCTTGACGTCCACCTCGTCCACGTCCTCGTAATCCCGTTCCTCAATGATCACCGGCTGGTGCAGCTCCTCCTGCATGTTCTTGATGATATCCAGCCCGCGCCGTCCGCGGTTCCGTTTCATGGTATCGGCGCTGTCGGCGATATGCCTCAGCTCCTTGAGCACAAAGGCCGGCACCACAAGCCGTCCTTCCAAAAAACCGGTTTTGCAAATATCAAATATGCGCCCGTCGATAATCACGCTGGTATCGAGCACCTTTGGCTGGCCGCTGTCCTGCTTGCCGGACGCGGCGTCTCTGGCGGCGCGCCGGTGCGACACGCCTTCAAGCAGCTCGGCTCTGCGAGACACGCCGATATGCGCGCCGTAATAGCCGCAAAGCACATAGACGATCAGCGTAAGTATCTGCGGCAATACCGGCAGCGTGATCAGATTGAGTATCAGGCTCAAAAGAAACGCCAGCACCAATCCGATCATCAGGCCAAGCACGCCAAAGAGGATGTCCACCGCGGGCATCTCCGTCAGTCGGTTTTCAATTCTGTGAAAGAAAGCGCCTACGCCATCAATGATCGAAGGAGATATGATATAAAATATAAGTCCGAATAAAAAGCCTACGATCACATAGATGGCAATCAGCGCAGCACTGTTGGTCGTGTACCGCATGACATAGTCATAACCCGGGAAACGAATCGTATAAAGTATCGCCGCGACGATTCCGCAGCCGCCTCCAAGTCCGACCAACGCCAACAATATCCTGAGAAATTTTCTCATGAACGATATCTGCGCCTCCTGTTGTATTCCGTTATCCTCCCACCAGGGGTAATAATTCCTCCTCCTCTCTGCCGCTTGACGCGACAAGCTCCGCCACAAGCACCTGACGCGCCGTTAAATACATCTTCCGCTCTCCGGCGGACAGTCCTTTTTCTTTATCGCGGCGGATCAGGCACTTGACCACGTCCGCCACGCTGAAAATATCGCCAAGTCTCAGCTTATCCAGATTCTCGCGATAGCGCTGATTCCAGTTGTCGCTTTCCCGGGCGCAGTCGTCCGTTTGAAGATAGGAAATCACGCTTTCGCAGCTTTGCTTGTCCACAAGCGGTCTGAGCCCAACGCTTTCCGCCTTATCCACTGGCACCATCGCGCTCATGCGGCCCATCACGAAGCGGAGCATGTAATATTTCTGGGACGAATCGCCCAATATGGATTGTTCCTCAATGGCTTCCACCACGCCTACGCCGTGCATGGGATAGCATACGAGATCGCCAACCTGAAACACGCTATGCCCGCTCCTTCCCGATAAAATAACAATCTTAGTATATCGGAAAAGCATGGCTTCTGTCAAGTAAATTTATGATGATATCACATGAATTTTGCCATGTCAATGAATTTTTTGACATTATCCGGTAAAAACCTAATGCTTCGTGAAAAGCTTAGGCTGTCTTCGGCTACCGGTTGTTCTTTGCCGACGCCGTCAGCCACGTCAGCAGCGGCATGGAAGCCATCACCGGCATATAATACCGCAGATAATCGTTCACCGGCATGACAATGCACGAAAGCAGCAGAATGAGCAGCGGCAGCACGGCGATCAGCGTCTTCCCCTTTCGGCTGCGTATCAGCCAGGCGGCGCTCATAAGCATAAACCAAGTATGGACGGCGCTGACGCTAAACAGGCCCAGCACGGGAATGCGGCTCAGAAAAAGATCCACATAACGCATGCGCGGCCATACGGCGTCGCTGAAAACATAGTGGATATCCAGCCCCGCCTCCTCTAAAAGCTCATTTTCCATGCCGGCCTCGATGCGCGGCTTGACGTCCACCGCGCGCGTAAAAGCGTAATAGCCATAGGAATTGGCCATGGTCGCCTGCGCATAGCAGGCCGGATGCTTCAAAGACATCTGAAGCCAGACGCGCAGATATTCTGAAAGAGCAGCTTTGTCCGGATGCTTATAGCTTCTCTTGACCGGGTCGGATATTCCGCTGCGGTAGGATGCGGCCAGACTGTCATAATCCAGCACGCGGTCGATCGCTTCCCGCTCCTGCTCCGTAACCTCATCGCCGTAATCCCGCACATATCGCGCCGTCTGCTGAAATGGAATCGACATAGCCTCGCTGACGCTTCCCTCGGGTATGTCCAGTACGATTTTTGTAAAGCTGTGAAAGCCGATAAGCAGCACGGCGCACAGCGCGCACACGCCAAGCGACCGGATGCGCAGCCTGCCCCGAAACGCAACCAGCGATACCGCCAGCGCGACGGGGATCGCCGCAAAAGCGCCGTTGTTGCGAACCAGACAGACCAGAAGCGTCACTAAACCATAGCTCAGCAGGCGCGAAGGTTTTTCCTGATACTGCTCCGGAAAGCGTATCGCCTGCGCAGACATCAGCATCAAAAGCGCAAACAGCCCCGTGAACAGCGTGTCCTTGTAGCTGCACATGGCAAAGCCCCAGAACATGGGACTGAGCGCATAATAGGCCAGTATGATAAGCTGAAGCACGCTCGGCGCTCCGCAGCGCTTTATAAAGGCGATCACGCCCGCATAGACGGCAGCGCAGAAGCAGGACTGCGTCAGGCAGTAGAGAAAGATGCCCAGATTGTCGCTTCCGAGCGCTCTGCCAACAGAAAAGAAGCCTCCCACAAGCCAGGTGCTCAAAACCGGATGATCCGCCGTAAACACATCGTATCCGATGAATTGTCTGATCTGCGCGGCCGCGTCATAGGGCACAGAGCCGGGATAATACCATATCAACCAGGGCAGCCAGCACGCCAGTATGGCCAGAAAGGCGCACAAAAGGGTGCGGGTCTGCCAAAACTGTTTCAGCCCGGAAGCGGTCTCCGTCCGGCCGGTACACAGCGTGCCGGAATCATACAGGCGGTGCAGCATGCCGCCCAGCAAATACATGAGCAGCGCGCAGCCCGCCATATTGACAAGGGAGAATATACTATACCAGAGATTGCCGAAAGCAAACGTCCATCCGTCATGCACGTCCAGATGCAGGCTCAGCACCTCTACAATGCCAAACGCTGCGCAGAGAACGATCAAAAGCGATCTGGCCGGCCGTCGGAAGCCGCGGGTAGCATACAGCGCCGCAGCAAACAGCAGCGCCAATACACCGGTAAGGAAGGCGTTGCTTGAAACGCATTGGCAGTATACCGCATACAGGCGTTGGAAAGCGGTCTCTTCATCTACGGCAACGAGCCCTTCGACGCCGCTGTATACCGGCGAGGTAATGGCGATGGCAATGAGCAGCCCGCCAAGAACGGCCAGAAAAATATCGACGCAGCGTTTTCCGTTTTCCGCGGCGCTCACCGGTTTCATGCTCCCGGAACGGCGCTCACAGAAGCGTCTGCTGCACGGCGAAGCTCATGTCCATGAGACGCTTGTTGACATTGTTGTCGAACATGGAGCTCATGGGCGCGCGGTCGTGGATCAGTTTGATCGCCTGCGCAAACATGGGCGCCGCGGATATAAAGCGAATTTTGGGCGAAAGATGCGCGTCCGGACATTCGAGCGTATCGGTGGAAACCGCAAACTCGATCGGGCTCTCGTCGATCTTTCGGATGCCCTTTTCGCTGAGGACATTGTGCGAAAGAGCCGCGTATATCTTGCCCGCGCCCTTTTCCTTGAGCCCGTAGGCCACATCCACCAGCGTGCCGCCGGAAATGGAAAAGTCGTCGATCACCAGACAGTTCTTTCCTTTTACGTCGCCGATAATTTCAAGGACCTTGGCGTTTTCATCATGGCCATAGCGCATTTTATCGCCGATGGCCACGGGGCAGCCGAGCTCCGTGGCATATTCGCGCGCACGCTTGGCGCTGCCGGCGTCGGGCGACACCACCACAAGATCGTCGTCCACGATGCCTTCCCGGCGGACAAATTCGCAAAGAAGAGATTTGGCGTAGAGATGATCCACCGGGATCTTGAAAAAGCCCTGCACCTGCGGCGCATGCAGATCCATGGTCAGCACGCGGTCCGCGCCGGCCGATTCGATGCAGTCCGCGCAAACGCGCGCGCGGATGGACACGCGGGGCTCGTCCTTTTTATCGCCCTTGGCATAGGAAAAATATGGGATGATCGCCGTGACCGAATTGGCGCTCGCGCGCTTAAAGGCGTCTATCCAGAACAGCAATTCCACGAATTCATCGTTTGGCTCGCGGCCGATGGGCTGCACGATATATACGTCCTTATCGCGAATGGATTCATTGACGCGCACAAAAATATTCCCCTCGGAAAACCGTATCGTCGTCGCGTCGCCTATCTGCGTACCCAAATACGCGCACATCTTCTTGGCAAAGGTCTTACCCGTTCTGCCGGCAAAAATCTTGATGATTCCCGCACCGGTATGCATGCCATCCCTCTTTCCTGTGTCATTTTTCTTCGTACGCCACATTATACCATGCGTCATATGAAATCTCAACACAAGATACGGGATTTACCATCGGGAATTTGTCGAAGCGCTTCAGCCCTCCGGCACAAGGTTCAGCAGATCCTCCTCATTGGCGACGTTGGTGTAGGCGTTCGGCACGTCTCCCACGATGATATTCTCCGCGACCGGCGCGGTCGCGTCTACTGTGAGCGTATGCGATTCCCCCGGCAATATCACGCGCACCGTTGCTGTCAGGCGGATATTGATGCGGTGCATCGTTTGGTTGATGCCTGCGCTTGTGAATTCACTTTCAAAGCTGCCCTTGACCGTCCCTGCGGGAGTAAAGCGCATCGTGATCTGCGGGCCCATGCCCGAAAACAGCGGTATGCCCGTGATCGTCCCCACAGGGATGCGCACGCCCTGCTCTCCAAGCGCCGTAATCCGTCTGAGCGCCGCGTTTCCGCAGTCCGCCGCAAGCACATTGAGCTTACTGCTGTTGGCCTGCAGCAGGTACACCTTGTCCTCGCTGGCATAGATGGTCACAAGATCGGAATAATCCGCGCCGTCGCGCACGATCTCCAGAATCGCATCGTTCATAGCCTGCGCCGCGATCGCCTGCACGCGCGCCGAAGCAAGCCCTACCAATACGGGCCGCAGGTTTTTGTTGATGAACAGAAAGGCGCCAAGCAGCAGCGCCGCCGCAGCAGCAGCAAACAGGCAAAGCTTCGTTTTACGCGTCATAGGATATACTATGCTGTTTTATAGGTTATGGTGCGATCCGGCCCAATGTCACATCTGTATAATAGTAGAACAGAATATCCCGATAGCTTCTGCCGCCAAGCGCCATCGCATTCGCGCCGGTCTGGCTCATGCCTACGCCGTGTCCGTAGCCCTTGGTATGGAAGCAGATCCCGCCGTCTGCGACCGTTACGGTAAACAGCGAGCTGTCCAGGGAGAGCAGGCCCCTTATCTGACGGCCGGTAAGCGTTACGCCGCCAAGGCGTATCTGCTTTACGCGGCCGCTTTTCGTCGTTTCCAGGATCTCAACCTGCGATCCAAGGCGGGAAGCGCGCAATCCCGCATCCGGCTGTTTTTCATTGACCAGCTTCACAAAATCCGCCGCGCTCCAGCTTTTTTCGGACGCAAGGCGCGAAGTGCCCGCCTCCGCGCTGCTTTCGACGGCCCGTAAATAGGGCAATGCGTTTTGATATACGTCCTCGGAGTTCTCCGTGCCGCCGCCGGAAGCGCTGTGATACAGCGCTTCTATGGGCGCGTCGTCATAGAGCAGCACCTCGCCCGCGGTCTCCGTCACCGCGCGCGTGACCTTTTCAAGATTGTTTCGGTAGCTTCCGCCCCAGCGCTCCCTGAGCCGTTCCTCGTCCATAAAGGCCTGGCAGCAGCCGGAGCTTGTACACACATCCGCGCCGGTGGCGCTGCAGCCGCCGTGCAGCACATGGTAAACCGTATAGCTGCGCGCGGCGACGGCCTGCGCCTTGAGCGCCTCGAGCGGGAACGAAGCCGGCATCTCTCCGGCGACTACGCCCACAAGATACTCCTCAAGGTACATCGTTTCAAGCGCCTCTGTCCGCGTGTTGTATACGCGCACCTGAGCCCCCGACAGCGTCGGCGTAATCGTTCCTCCGCCGCGCTTTGCTATGGCGCAGCCGCGTATGAGTACCACGATGAGTCCCGCCGCCAGAGACAGCAGCAGCACGCGTCCCCATTGAATCTTCATGGATATATCTATTTCCATTTTTCGCGTTGCATGATACAATAATGCAAATACCGAAAGGACAAACGACATGAACAGCCATGATCTGCAAAGAAAAATACAGGGCGGAGACCGCGACGCCTTCCGCGAGCTTTACGCCGTATGCGGGCAGGGCGTTTATCTGCAGGCACAGGAAGCGCTGGGCGATTCCGACGCCGCGCGCGATACAGTCAAGCAGGTGTTTTTAAACCTGCATCACGAAATCCTGTCCAGCGAGCATCCGCTGGACATAGACGCGCGCCTTGCCACGCTCACCGACGCCGAGCTGCGCACACGGCGTATTCTCAAGGGCGATCTCTCCGCCGCGGACGGCGCGGTCGGGGCGCCGCCGGAACCGGTCGTTTCCCAAGCCGCCGCCGCGTCGGCTTCGCCCGCGCCCGATCCCTTTGCCGCTGC
This sequence comes from uncultured Oscillospiraceae bacterium, assembly GCA_964496795.1. GTDB lineage: Bacteria > Bacillota > Clostridia > Christensenellales > CAG-138 > CAZCAV01. The sequence goes on along the minus strand of CAZCAV010000022.1, from coordinate 9,313 downwards.
GGAGCCCTACCGCCCGCCGCTTGAGCGCGCGCAGGCCCGCATGGACGCCGACAAGGCCGCCGAGACTCTGGACGCCGTACGCAAAAAACGCGCTTCTTGCGAACCGCACGAGCCCAAAAAACGTGGCGACACGGTCGTTACCGTGCTGATCGTCATCTTCCTGCTGCTTTTCGTATGGGTGCTGGTAGGTATCTTGATGGATCTTAGCGTGCTGCCGCGCATCGATCTTGGCTATCAGTGGTTTAACGACACGGTCTTCCCCCTGTTTAATCTCGCGTCATGATCGTACGCTTTTCTCCCGATACGGCGCGCCGTGAAATCACACCCGTTGATAATCTGTTTATCTGCGATTATCTGCCGCACGCCTCCGGACGCGACGTGCAAATCTATCTGTACGGGCTCATGCAGTGCTATCACGGCGCCTCAAGCGACGCCTCTATCGCGGACGCTTTGGGTCTGCCCACGGAAACCGTGCTCGCCGCCTTTGTCTACTGGCAGGAGCAGGGCCTTGTGCGGATTACCTCCGAAAAGCCTCTGACCGTTGAATACCGGCTTGGCGAGCTGACGCAGGACGCCGAGGTAGTACCCGCCAAGTACCACGGGCTCATCGTTTCACTCGCCTCCCTGACCGCGCCAAGGCAGCTTGGCATGCGCGAGCTCAAGCATGTCTATGACTGGATTGAGATCTACGGCCTGGACGAAGGCTGCGTGCTGGAGCTTGTATCGCACTGCATGGACGTCAAGGGCCGGCGCGTCTCCGTCAACTATATCAGCGCCGTTGCACAGACCTGGTCCGAGAACGGTATCCGCACGCGCGCGGACGCGGTACGCTATGTCGAGGACTACGCGCTGAAAAAGCACGGCGCAAGCGCAATACTGCGCGAATGGAACAAGACCAGGAAGCCTACCCGCGCAGAGATGTCGCTCTACGATAAATGGACCGAGGACTGGGGCTTCGATCACGCCGCGATCCTTGCGGCGCTTCCGCGCGTCACCGCCGCAGGAACGCCCAGCTTTACGATATTGGACGAGCAGCTCGACGCCCTCAGGCAGAGCCACGCCGTCAAGGCCGACGACATCCGCGCCGACGACGATGCTCTCGAGAGCGAAAAAAGCTTTTCCCGTCTGCTCTTTCAGCGCGCGGGCAAGGTGGAGCCCGCCACAAAAACGCAGCGCGCGCAAATATCGCTGTATCTGAACGATTACGGTATGCCGCGCGAGCTGTTGCTGCTGGCGGCCGATCGGGCGCGCGGCGCTAACGAGCCCTTCGGTCTCATGAAGCGTATGCTCAACGACTGGCACGCGCAGGGCGTCGATACCGTTGAAAAGGCGCAGGCCCTGCCAAAGCCCGCCGCGACGTCCGGAAAGTCCGCGGCCAAGCGTTCTCACGGCTATCAGGAGCACAGCTTCAGCGAGGAGGAGCTTTCCAGCCTGTTGGTGGATTTGGATAAGGATTTATGAGCGAAACGCTGAAAAACCTGTATGCCCGCATTCGCGCCGAGGAACTCCGTGCGCAGTCTCTGCGCGTGCAGGAGGCCTATGCGCTCGCGCCGGAGCTTGCAGAGCTCGACGCCAAACGGAAACAGTCTTTTTTTGACGTTGGCTGTCGCCGCTGTTCGGCTGCGGAGGGGGAAAAAAGGCTGTCTGAAATCACGCAAAGGGAAGCTCGGATACTGAGCGTCCACGGCCTTCCGGCAGACTGCCTCGAGCTGCATGAGCGCTGCCCCATCTGCCATGATACGGGCTTTACCGGGGAAAACCGCAGAACGCCCTGCTCCTGCTTCCTTCGCTATCGCGAGGCGCAGAAGGGAGAGAGCGGCATCAACGGGCGCGAGACCTTTGCCGCCTTCGATGAAAGCATCTATGTCGATGAGCAGCAAAAGAAGCGCTCCCTGAACGCCAAAAAACTTTGCGAAGTCTACGCGGAAGCGCTGCCCGGGCCCGAAAAGCCCAATCTGCTCCTGCTTGGCATGCCGGGCCTGGGCAAATCCTATTTGGGCAACGCCATAGGCCATATGGCTATCGAACGCGGCGTCGACGCCGCGCGTGTGACCGCCTATCATTTTGTACAGGATATTATGGCCGACATACGCGAGAACCGGCATAACGCGCGCCGCTATCAAAGCGTCCCGCTGCTCATACTCGACGACCTCGGCAGCGAGCCTGTGATCCCCAACGTATCCACCGAATGGCTCTTCGCCGTCGTCAACGAGCGTGTGCTCGCGGGCCGCGCCAGCGTGTGCATCACGAATCTGACTCTCTCCGAACTGCAAAGCCGCTACGGCGAGCGGCTGATGAGCCGGCTCTGCGACAAGGCCACCACACAGGCCGTCGCTTTATCCGGCCGGAATTTGAGGCTGTAACGCCATGCTTGAGCTCTGCGCGACCCCCATCGGCAATCTTGGCGACGTCACGCTGCGCGTGCTGGAGGCGCTTCGCAGCTGCGACGCCGTGTATTGCGAGGATACGCGGCACAGTGTGCAATTGCTGAACCATTTTGATATCAAAAAGCCGCTGATCTCCTGTCATGAGCACAACGAGAAATCGCGCGCGGCGGAGATCGTTGCACGGCTGCAGGGCGGCGAGCGCATCGTCTATATTTCCGACGCAGGCATGCCGGGCATATCCGATCCCGGCGCGGCGCTTATCGCCGCCTGCATCGAAAACAGTCTGCCCTATACCGTGCTGCCGGGCGCTTCCGCCGTTCTTACAGCTGCTGTACTCTCTGGCCTTCCGGCGGAGCCTTTTACCTTTTACGGCTTTCCGCCGCGTGAAAACAAGGCTCAGAAATCGTATTTTCAATCCGTCGCCGCCTGCGATCATCTGGCTTTGCTCTATGAAAGCCCCAACCGGCTTCGCGCAACGCTTGAAAAACTGCTGTCGCTGCTGGGCGACCGCGAGGCCGCCGTGCTTCGTGAGCTGACCAAGCTGCACGAGGAATGCGCGCGCGGCACGCTTTCTCAATTGATCGGGCGCTACGCCGAGCCGCCGCGCGGCGAATGTGTGATCGCGGTGTATTGCCGCCGCGAGCCGGCCGCCGTCGACGAGACCGCGCTCGACACGCTGCTTCTCGGCGCGCTTGAGCGCGGTCTATCCTTAAGGGATGCGGTTTCAGAGACCGCCGCGGAGCTGTCGCTTCCCAAAAAGCGGGTCTACGCCCGCGCCTTAGAAATAGCGAAGGTTCAGGGCCGCTAGCGTCTCCGTCCAGTTCGGTATATTCAAGGCCACAAACCACCATACAAGCGTCAACGCGGAGATCCTGAGCATCGGCATTTGAGGCCGGAACAGCCGCAGAACCGCCAGTATGTCCAACGCCGCCAGCCAGATCATCAACCACAGCGGCAGAATCCGCATCACCGTCAATCCATAGGCCCCGATATACATCATTAATCGCAGCATGGCGCTTGCAAGCAGTATGGCGGTCGCCGCCAGCAGCAGGCATTGCAGTATCCTCAGCGCGCCGCCCTCCCGGCAGAGCGCGTTGATCGCCGTGTAAGCCGAAAAGTTGATAAGCGCTACGACGATCAGCTCGCCAAAGCCCCTGCGCGCATAGGCCGCATAGCTCAGCTCCGCCGGCAGCTTTCCGCTGAACAGATAGCGAAACTGCACATAACCAAACAACGCATAAACGATCAAAAGCAGCGCCAGCACCACCGCCGCCGTCATAGGCGGCGCATTCCGTTTTTCGCGCGGCAATACCGCGTCGCGCCCGCCCCAGCGGCTGTTATACAGGAACGAATAGAACAGCAGGGCCGCGATCAGGACGTTCAGCGCATGCCCCAGCATATTGCCGACGCGCAGATCGTCAACAAGGCCGCCGAGAAGGCGCGCCATCATCTCATCGGCTGAGATCAGCAGCGCCAGCACCGCCGCAGCCAGCGGCAGTCCGATCGCCAGTCCCAGAAGCAGGCGTTTAAAGCGTCCCTCGCCCCGCCGTTCAAACAGGGAAACAAACGCGCCGAAAGCCGCCGGCACCGCGGAAAAGGGCCGCACAAAAAAGCCCTTGAGCGCCAGCAGCACCGCCGCGCCCTCCCGCTTTTTGGGGATGTCCGCGGTGGCAAACACCGCGTGCGTCATAAGGATCAGCGGAATGCCGGCAAGCAGCATGGCGTACAGCGATTCCTCGGGCCAGGCGCATCGTCCGCACAGCAGCACAGCGGCCGCCGCCAGCGTCCAGCAAAGGCGGTTATGCCGGAGCGTACTCCAGTTGAACGCATAAAAAACCAACAGATATACGCCCCAGAACAAGCCGTAGGCCCAGAGTCCCTCCCGCCGCCAGCCAAAGTCCCAGATAAAGCCTATCAAAAGCGCCGCCGGCAGCAGCCATCGCTGCATGGCGCTGTATTTTCTGCGCTCAATGACCGGCTGTTCCATCGTCTTGATACTCCAGTATATCCTCTACGCTGCAGGAAAGCGCCCTGCACAGAGCGTCCAGCGTTGAAAAACGGATCGCCCTGCATTTATTATTCTTCAAGATCGACAGATTGGCCGGCGTTAGCTCGATCTTCTCCGCAAGCTCCACAAGCCCTATCTTTCGCCTTGCCATCACTACGTCAAGATTCACCCGAATCATATCTGCTTTCCTCCTTACACAGTCAGGTCGTTTTCTTCCTTGAAAGCGACCGCCTTTTGAAACACCGCGGAAAGCACAAGTGAAAACAGGCCGCACATGCCCACGGGCAGCGCCGCGATCACCGCAAGCGGAACCGGATGCAGCAATAATGTGCCAAGTCCCATCGCCATTACGATCAGAGCCGTCCAGCCCATTCTCCTCAGCGCCTGGACATTGGCCTGCACAAACGGGTCCTTATCGAGCGAGCACATCATCCTGAAGAGAGTTGCCGCGATATACTCGCCGCCAGCCACGCACAGAACGGCTATGGCGCCCGCGATATAGAAGAACGCCTTCGGCTTTTCCTCATCATGGAAAAACGTATCTACCTCCGGCATAACGTTTACCAGGACATAGACGATCAGCGCCGCTCCGCAAAGCATACCAAAAATAATAAGTACCTTAACCAGGATCACAAGAAATCGGTTGTTCATAAAAGCTATCACCTCATTTCGATGACAGTATAGGTCAAGTATTATCGTTTGTCAATAAATATTTTCTGATATTCGTTTTATTATTATCGTTTATCGTGTCCTGAATATGGTGCGCGGGCAGTTGCCCGCCAAAACGTCGGATATACGGTTTCGGCCGCTGGCAATGATAACGGTGGTGCCCTCCCGTATCGGACGCTTAATGAAATCGAGCTTGGCGCGCGCGCCGTTCGCGCCCGCGCGGCTCGCGCCTACGCAGTATTCAGAAAGCGCGTCTACGCCCGCCACGACCTCCTCGGGCGTACCGCCCTCGACGGCCGGCACGAGCGTGGACGGATCGTGCGGATCGCGATAGATCCCGTCGGTGCTTGTGAGTATCACAAGATACCTGGCATGAACAAGCGAGCATATGACGGAAGCGGTCTCGTCGTTGTCGACGCACTCCACGACATGCACGGCGCTCTCCCTAAGGTGCGCCAACTCAAGCTTGCGAATCTCTTCAACGCTTACGGGATCGTTATAGTTGACGATCGGTATAGCGTTCTGCCTGGCTGCGCGCAGCAGAAACTCGCGTATATGCTTTCTCTTTTCCTCATCGTTGAAATGCGTATGCTCCACAAGAAGCTGACGCACGCTGTACCGATCCGGAATATAGCGGCGGTATTCCATCATAAGGATGGTCTGTCCCTGCGCCGCATAATCGGCCTTGATCTCCTCGGCGTTGCCGTCAAGCTCCCGACCCGCACGGCGGATATAGTCGAGCCGGCCGATCTCCGCCGCGCCGCTCGAAACCCAGATCATGCCGGGCCTGAGTTCCCTGCCCAAACGCGAAAAAATATTATAGTCGATATCGCCCTCATCCCGGCGGATGAGCGCCATCGAACCGATTTTGCCTACGAGCTCGTAATCAAATGTCATGACGTTTTTCTTTTCTTTCTGAAGAAAGAAAAGAAACAAAAGAAAGACTTACACTATGCTTCTTGTCCATGCTTAGCTTCCTGCCCGCAGTTCAGCTTTTCTTTGGTTCTTTTTTTCCCTCGCTATGCTTCTTGTCCATACGCATGCTTGGCTTCCTGCCCGCAGTTCAGCTTTTCTTTGGTTCTTTCTTTTCCCTTGAAAAGAAAGAACTAGCTCTTGACCAGATACTCGCGTACGAAATCGTCGAGATCTCCGTCCATGACCGCCTGAATATTGCCGTTTTCACAGCCGGTGCGATGATCCTTGACGAGCGTATAGGGCTGAAACACATAGCTGCGGATCTGACTGCCCCATTCGATCTTCTTCATCTCGCCCTTGATCTGCTGCATGTGCTCCTCACGTTCACGCTCCTGAAGCTCGAGCAGCTTGCCGCGCAGCATGCGCATGGCGGTTTCACGGTTCTGTATCTGGCTGCGCTCGTTCTGACACTGCACAACGATGCCGGTGGGCAGATGGGTGATGCGAATGGCGCTGCTGGTCTTATTGACATGCTGGCCGCCCGCGCCGCTCGAGCGGTATGTATCCACTCTCAGATCGTCGGGATCGATCTTAAGATCGCCGACGTCCTCGTCGAATATGGGCGTCACATCCAGTGAGGAAAACGACGTGTGCCTGCGACCGCTGGCGTCAAAGGGAGATATCCGCACAAGCCGGTGCACGCCCTTTTCGGCCTTCAGGTAGCCGTAGGCGTTTTCGCCGTCCACCTCGAAGGTAACGGATTTCACGCCCGCGTCGTCGCCGTCCAGCATATCAAGTTCGCGTACCGTCCAGCCGTTGCGCTCGCAATAGCGCGTATACATGCGGTAGAGCATTTCTGTCCAGTCCTGCGCCTCCGTACCGCCCGCGCCGGCATGCAGCGAGAGCACGGCGTTGGAGTTGTCGTAGGGTCCTTTGAGCATCTGCGAAAGCTGCATGGCGTCCGTGGCGCTGATGAGCTTGGCGGTTTCCGCCCTGATTTCATCGATCAGGCTTTCGTCGCCCTCCTCCTCGGCCATTTCTATCAGCGTTTCCAAATCCTCATACTGTGTCCGAAGCTTTTTAAAGCGCGCCAGCTTGTTTTGCAGGCTCTTGACGCGCTGGTTGAGCTTATTGGCGGCCTCGACGTCGTTCCAGAAATCCGGCGCGCCCATCTGCTCTTCAAGCGTTGTGAGCTCCGCGCGGATCGCGTCCGGATTGAGCGCTGATTCGATTTCCGTCAGCTTTTCACCGGCGTCCTGTATGGTCATTTTATATTCGTCAAGCGGTATCATAGATGCTCCTTATTTCTCTCTGCCGCAGCAGTTCTTATATTTCTTTCCGCTTCCGCAGGGGCATGGATCGTTGCGCCCGACCTTTTTCGATTGCTTTCGCTGCGGCGTATCGCCGTCCTGTGCGGGCGCGTCGATGGGCTTGGCAAGCTGCTCGCGCTTTGCGGGCGGCGCCTTGACCTGCATGCGGAACAGTGTCTTGACCGTTTCCTCACGAATAGCCGCGACCATGGCGTCGAACATGTCGAAGCCCTCGCTGGTGTAGGCATAGACGGGATCGGACTGGGCATAGGCGCGCAGGCCAATGCCCTGCTTGAGCTGATCCATCGCGTCAATATGCTCCATCCAGTGCGCATCCACCGTTCGAAGCAGCACGATACGCTCGACCTCGCGCATGTCGGCATGCGCCGCGGTTATCTGCTCCTCCTTCTCGCGATAGACGCCGTCGGCCACCTCATAGATGCGGCCGCGCACATCCGGCAGCTTGAAGCCGTCGCACTCGCTGTCCAGAAACAGCATGCGGCGCGGGCGCAGAACAAAATCGCAGATTTCATTGCTGAGCGAAAGGTAGCCCCATTCCTCGGAGGACGCGTGCGGATTGCAGTGAGACTCGACGATCACGTCCAGAGTCTCATGCAGCATATTCTGTATGCTCTCTGACAGATCCTCGCCCATCAGCACACGGCGGCGCTGACCGTAGATAATTTCGCGCTGCTTGTTCATCACATCGTCATAGCGCAGAACATTCTTGCGGATCTCAAAGTTATGCGCCTCGACGCGCCTCTGCGCGCTTTCGATCTGCTTGGTGATAAGCTTGGCCTCAATGAGGATATCCTCTTCCGGGCTGATACGCTCGATAAGGCCGGATACGCGATCCGCGCCGAAGCGGCGCATCAGATCGTCCTCAAGCGACACATAGAAGCGCGTGCTGCCCGGGTCGCCCTGACGGCCCGCACGGCCGCGAAGCTGGTTGTCGATACGGCGGCTCTCATGCCGTTCGGTACCGATGATATGAAGGCCGCCGAGCGCCACCACCTGCTCGTGCTCAAGCTCGGTCTCCTTCTTGAAATCCCCATGGAAGGCGGCGTAGCGCTCGCGCGCAGCCAGGATCTCCCCGTCCTCTGTGAGCGCGTGGCTGGCAGCCTCCTCGATCAGCCACTCCTCCATGCCCTCCTGCCGGAGCGCACGGCGCGCCAGAAAATCGGGATTTCCGCCCAATAAAATATCGGTGCCGCGGCCCGCCATATTTGTAGCGATAGTGACTTGGTTAAGCTTGCCGGCCTGTGCGATGATCTCCGCTTCCTTGGCGTGATACTTCGCGTTGAGCACCTCGTGCCGGATACCCTTGCGGGAAAGGATATCGCTCAAGTATTCGCTGCGCTCGACCGATATCGTGCCTACCAGGATCGGTTGGCCGGTCGCATGCACCTCTTCGATCTCCTTGACGACGTTGCGGAATTTTCCGATCTCGGTCGCAAACACGGCGTCGTTAAAATCCTGTCGGATCATGGGCATGTTGGTGGGAATCTCCACGACGTCCAGATCGTAGATGCCCATGAATTCCGATTCCTCGGTTTTTGCCGTGCCGGTCATGCCCGCAAGCTTCTTGAACATGCGGAAATAATTCTGGAAGGTGATGGTGGCCAGCGTCTTGTTCTCGCGCTCGACCTTAACGCCCTCCTTGGCCTCCAGCGCCTGATGCAGGCCCTCGTTATAGCGGCGTCCGATCATCAGCCGGCCTGTAAATTCGTCCACTATGATGACCTCGCCGTTCTGAACGACATAATCCTTATCGCGCGTGAACAGCGCGCGCGCACGGAGCGCCTGCAGGATATGGTGATTGATCTCCATATTCTCGGGATCGGCCAGGCTCTCAAGGCTAAAGGCCTTCTCCGCTTTTTTAACGCCCTCGGCGGTAAGCTGCACGGTACGCTTTTTGATATCGCACTGATAATCTCCGTCCTCCGCAGCCTCCTCGCCGAGAAGCTGATCGCTGCGGCTCTGTTCCACCATATCGCTGCCGCGCTGCAGCTTGGATACAAAGC
>CAZCAV010000021.1:0-31088 GCA_964496795.1 uncultured Oscillospiraceae bacterium | reverse complement strand
TTGACGATGCGCACCTTGCCCCAGGGAAGGCCCAGAGCCTGTCCCACGATGCGGCGCACGATGTGCGGAATCTGCGTCGAGGAGACGACCACGACGCGGCCGCCCTCCATATAAGCGTAGCAGATATGGTTTTCGATATGGCAGTGCTGCACGGTAGGCGTGTCGTACCAGCCCTCCACCTTGATGAGCCCCGGCTCGCGGACAGCGGCTTCATAGTCGCCGCTGCGGATGGAGCTGTGCGCAAGGGTATTGCGCGGGAACGCTTCGTGAAGCTGCGGCGCTCCATCCTTCATGGCCTCCTGCACGTCGAGCACAAAAGGATAGGCTTCATATTCCACGGCTATGGCGCGCAGCGCCTGCGCGGCCGCAACTTCGTCTTCCGCGATCACCGCGGCCACGTCGTCGCCGTAAAAACGCACGCGGCTCGTGAGCAGCAGCCGGTCGGCTACATCCTGATGATGCGGGTCGGTGGACCAGGGATGACCGGCGGTGGGAAATTTGAACTGCGGAACATCAAAGCAGGTGACGACCTTGACAACGCCCTCGATCGCTTCCGCGCTTGAAACGTCGATGGATTTTACCACGCCGTTTGCGATGGTCGCGTGCAAAACCTTGCACACGAGCGCGCTTTTGTCGGCGAGGTCATCGGTATATTTGGCGCGGCCGGTGACCTTGTCGACGGCGTCTATGCGTTTGATGCTGGTGCCAGATATCATGCGAGCCTCCTAGCTTTTCTGCTCAAAGAATTCCATTTTCGTCACATCAAAGAGCCCCATGTCGGTCAGGCGTACGGCGGGTATGACCGGCAGCGCCAGGAACGACAGAGTGATGAAGGGATCGGCGGCCGTATCAATACCCAGCGTATGCGCGGCGGCCAGCAGCTCGCGCTGATGCCGCAGGATGGTTTCAAGCGGCGCGTCGGACATCAGCCCCGCCACGGGCAGGGCCAGCTTGGCGAGAACTGCGCCGTTTCGGACGACCACATAGCCTCCGCTGCATTCCTCAAGAACATCGATGGCCGCGAGCATGTCGGAATCGTTATCGCCGCAGACGACCAGGTTGTGCGAGTCATGGCCCACGGTGGTGGCGATAGCGCCGTCCTTGAGGTCGAAGCCGCGCAGTATGCCGAGACCGACGCGGCCGGAGGCATGGTGGCGCTCGAGCACGGCGAGCTTGCAGAGACCGTCGCCCGGCCGGAAGAAGCCGTTTACGCTCGCGACCTCCTCGGTATCGAGCGCGGTCGTGAGCTCATTGGGCAGCAGCCGTATGATATGCGCGGGCCCGTTGATCGGCAGCTTTAAAAGCTCCGGCTTGCGGGGCGCCAGATGGATGCTGTTGTAGATCTTCGGATCCGGCTTGATATGCGCATGCGAGCTGGCCGCGGGCTCGAAGATCTTGCCGTCGGTGATGACGATTTGGGGATTGAAGTCCTTCAGATTGTCGAACACGACGAGGTCTGCGCGATAGCCCGGGGCGACCGCGCCATAGTGACGGAGCCCGTAGGTGTTGGCGGTATTGATGGTGGCCATCTGTATGGCCTGTATGGGGTCGATGCCGTGCGCCACGGCGCGCCTTAGGATATAGTTGATATGTCCTTCGTCGCGGATGTTTTCAAGATGCTTGTCGTCGGTGCACATCATGATGCGGCGCGTGGGCAGATGATCCCTGACGATGCCCTCCATGATGCCGTCGATGCCGCGCGAGGCGGAGCCAAGCCTGAGATGCAGCCTCAGCCCGTTTCTGAGCTTCTCCTTGAATTCCTCGTAATTGATGCACTCATGATCGGTGTGCGGGCCCGCTACGCAGTAGGCGTTGAGCGCGTCGCCGGAAAGCAGAGGCGCGTGACCGTCGATCGGATGGTGACGGAAGAGATGCAGCTTGTCGAGCATTTCGCCGTCGCCCTCGATGGTGGCCATATAGTCCATGACCTCGCCAAGTCCCAGCACGCGGTTGTGTGCCATGAACGGCTCCATATCGCGCGCGGTCAGCTTTGCGCCGCTGGTTTCAAAAGCCGTGCAGGGCACGCAGCTTGGCACCATAAAAAAGACGGATAGCGGCAGCCATTCCGTCTGGTCGAGCATGTACTGTATACCCTCCGCGCCGCAGACGTTGGCGATCTCGTGCGGATCGGCAATGATGGAGGTAGTTCCCTTTTCCAGCACGATCTCCGCAAAGCGCGAGGGGTGCGCCATGGAGGATTCGATGTGTACATGGCCGTCGATGAGCCCGGGACAGAGATATGCGCCCTTGGCGTCCACCTCGACCTTGCCGTCGTAGCGGCCTACGCCGATGATAATGCCGTCGCGCATGGCGACGTCGCCTTCGATGATCTCCTCGGTAAATACATTGACGATCTTGGCGTTCTTGATGACCAGCGCGGCGTTTCGTTCGGCCGCATTAAGAATTGCGGCGCGCAGACGTGTCTTTTGCAAATCCGTTCACCCACCTTTTGTTCAGTATAGCATAGGCGTGTGCGCTTTTCAAAACATAGTTTGTATTGTTTACAAAAAAAATTAGCGAACCTTACAAAAAGTAATTTATATGCGGAATGGAATTGTAAACGGGTCGTCCCTGTGTTACACTAAGCGCGAGGTGAACATGTCATGAAAACCCTGATTCAGTCCGGCACGCTCGTGCACGACTCAACGGCGGAGCGGGCCGATCTTCTCATCGAAAACGGGACCATACAGGATATCGGAACGGGCCTTTCGACCGCCGGCGCCAAGCTTGTGGACGCTGCAGGATGCTATGTACTGCCGGGTTTTATCGACACGCACACGCACTTCGATCTGGATTTGGGCGCTTTGAAAACCGCAGATGATTTCGTGACGGGTACGAAGGCGGCGCTGATTGGCGGCACAACGACGGTGCTGGATTTTGCGACGCAGGACCATGGCATGAGCATGCAGGACGCGCTTGACCTCTGGCATAAGAAGGCCGAGGGCTCAAGCTGTCACTACGGCTTTCACATGGCGGTTTCTGAGTGGAACGAAGCGCGCATACAGGAAATCGACCGTATGATCGAACAGGGCGTGAGCTCCTTTAAAATGTACATGGTCTACGACAGTATGCGCGTAAGCGACGGCCAGATATACGACGCCGTCAAACGGCTTACGAAGCGTGGCTGCCTGCTGGGCGTGCACTGCGAAAACTATGACGTATTGCAGGCGCGCATACGCGAGCTGCACGATATGGGCGTATGGAAGCCGGCGGGACATCCGGTTTCGCGGCCGAGCGCCGTGGAGGCGGAGGCCGTGGCGCGTTTGATGCGCATTGCGGAGCTTGCCGGCGGGCCGGTCTGGGTTGTGCATCTTTCGACAAAGCAAGGACTTGACGAGGCGCTGCGCGCCAGAGCGCGCGGCCAGGAGATCTATCTCGAGACCTGTCCGCAGTACCTTGTGCTGGACGACGACCGCTATTATGACGAGGACGGGGCAAAGTTTGTCATGTCGCCGCCGCTGAGACGGCCCACGGACGCGCAGGCACTGCTTTCAGCCATGGGCCGAGGCGATATCGACTGCATTGGTACGGATCATTGCTCGTTCACCATGGCGCAGAAGGCGCTCGGCAAGGACGACTTTGCAAAGATCCCCAACGGCGGCGCGGGCGTGCAGAACCGCGCGCAGCTTGTATATACCGCCGCGGTGGAAACGGGCTGCATTACGATCGCACAGATGGCGGCGCTGCTTGCCGAGAACGCGGCGAAGATGTTTGGCATGTACCCCCAAAAGGGCGTCCTGCGCGCCGGCAGTGATGCGGACGTCGTGATCTACGATCCCGCGGGCGCGTCGGTGATCTCCTATAAAACCAACGCTCATAATTGTGACAACTCGCCCTTTGAGGGCGCGCCCGTGCACGGCCGCGTCAGGGACGTGTTCCTTGGCGGCGAGCATGCCGTGGAGAACGGAAAGCTGGTTCAAACCGGCCTTGGTCGCTTCGTATTTCGCGGCCCCTCCGGACGTCCGCGGCAATGAGGGCTGCCTGCGTACTTCTGGCCGCGGGCGCGTCAAAACGCTTTGGCGCCAATAAGCTGTTCTATGAGCTGGGCGGACAGACGCTGCTTGAGCGCACACTCCGGCTGCATGGCTGTCTGCCTTACGCACAAAAACTATTGGTAACGCGGCGGGATTACGGGAGGGCCGCGTCGTTGGCCGACGCGTACGGCTTTACGACCCTGTATAACGGCAATCCGGAGCGCGGTATGGGCTCGAGCGCCGCGATCGGCGCGCGCAAGCTGATCGAAAGCGGCGCAGATAACGCGCTCTTTGCGGTCTGCGATCAGCCATATTTAAAGCCGGAAAGCGTGGAAAAGCTGCTTGGCACGGCTGCGGCGCATCCGGAAAGCATCGTGTCGGCCGCGCACGGCGGCCGCCGCGGCAATCCCTGCGTGTTTCCAGCCTCCCTGTTTTTTGAGTTGGCGCTGCTTGACGGCGAACGAGGCGGCAGCGCTGTGATCGAGCGGCACGCGGACAGACTCATGCTCGTTGACATTGCGGACGCTTCGGAGCTATGGGATATCGACGTGCCGCCGGAGGAGGATGTATGATACGTCTGTTAAAGGGCCACTTTATCGAAGCGAAACGGCTTGGCGAGCTTACGGTTACGGAGAACGGCTACATGGCGCTCGAGGACGGGCGCATTTGCGGCCTGTATCCCGTATTGCCGGAGGCTTATCGGGGCGCGCCCGTGGAGGATATGGGCGACAGGCTCATACTGGAGGGCTTTTGCGATCTGCATATGCACGCGCCGCAGTTTCCTATGACGGGGCTTGGAATGGATCTGCCGCTTTTGGATTGGCTCGATACCTACGCCTTTCCCACGGAGGCTGAGTTTTCCGACACCGACTATGCCAGGGAGGTCTATCGGGCTCTGGCGAACAAGCTGATACAAAACGGAACGACGCGCGTGAGCCTGTTTGCCTCGCGGCATACCGATGCGACGCTCATACTCATGGAGGAGCTCGAAAGGGCGGGTATCAGCGGCTATGCGGGCAAGGTCAATATGGACAGGAGCGGCGGCGTGCTCAGGGAGGGCACGGAGGAGAGCAAGCGCGAGACTTTGCGCTGGCTTGACGGCGCGGACCGCTTTTCCAAGATCCGGCCCATATTAACGCCGCGTTTTACGCCCGCCTGTACGGACGGACTGATGGCCTGGCTCGGCGCGCTGAGGCGCGAGAGAGGGCTTCGCGTACAGTCGCATCTGAGCGAAAACAAGGCGGAGATCGCACTTGTGAAAAAGCTGCATCCGGACTGTGACGCTTACTGGCAGAGTTATGATAAATACGGCCTGTTGGATGAAAACACGCTGATGGCGCACTGCGTCTATCTGGACGGGAGCGAGCAGGATGCGATCAAGGCACGCGGCGTGTACGCGGTGCACTGCGCTGATTCCAACATCAATATTTGCAGCGGTCATGCGCCTGTAAAGGAGATGCTGGATCGCGGCCTTTCGGTGGCGCTCGGCTCGGATGTGGCGGGCGGCGCGCAGTTCTCCATGTTCAACGTCATGACCGCGAGCCTGCGCGCCTCCAAGGCCAAACGGATCGAATCGGACTGGCAGACGCCGATTTTGACGGTGGCCGAAGCCTATTATCTTGCGACCACGGCGGGCGCAGGCTGGTTTGGCGCGGGCGCTGGATTTGCCGCGGGCGATCTTCTGCATGCCGTCGTGCTGGATGAAGCGGGCTTTCCGCCCGCGCGCCCGCTGTCGGTTATCCAGCGCTTTGAACGGGCGGTCTATCTTTCGGACGAAAGGAATATCGCCGCGGTTTTCGCGGATGGCCTGCGTGTGAAATAATACGGGCGGCGCTGCATATCCTAATGCCGTTAGGATGTGAGAAGCTTTGCATTTATCCACCGTATTGCTGATCGGTTTGTTTTTGCTGTGCTGCACGCATAATCTGGACGCTTTTGCCCGCCGGATTCCCTTTCGCACGGGCCGCGCGGTGGCGCTTTTTGCGCTGCTTTTGATGATTTCCTCCTTCGATTTTGAGTTAAGCGCGGGAGTTTCCCTGCATCCGGCTTCGCTGTTGCTGCTGATGCTGGCGCTTGTGCCTGCAGGCAGGGAGAAGGAGAGCTATTCGCTGCTGCTCGCGGCCTTTGGCGCGGGCGTGCTGGGTTGGCTCCTGACGCGCGCTTTTCCGGAGGCGCCGGAGGCTGGCGCGCTCATGGCGCTGCCGGCGGCCGTTCTTGCCCGCGTACTGTATCGAACGCCGCGAACGGGTCTTGGCATGGTTTTGCTATCTCCGCTGATGTACGAGCTTTGCGCGATGCTGGAGGACTGGTATCTGTTTGGCTTTGCCAGCATTTCGCTCGGAGACGGACTGCAATTCGACGCTCAGATGGCAGGAATGCTTCTGTACGGCGCGCTGCTGCTCCTGCCCGATCCGACGCGCAGACAAAGCTTTGCGAAGGATGCGGGCCCCGCCCGATGAATTTTCTGTTGACTTTCCAAAAGCGCATGCGTATAATATCCGATAGCGTCTTCGTTTGAGGAAGTGTCGCTACGGAGGGAGGGAAAAGAGTTATGGAAATTCGTGTAGGCGAAAACGAATCCCTGGAAAGCGCCCTGAAAAGATTCAAGCGCAAGTGCGCCCGCAGCGGCGTCCTCGCGGAGGTTCGCCGGCGTGAGCACTATGAAAAACCCAGTGTGAAGCGCAAGAAAAAAGCCGAAGCCGCCAGAAAACGCAAATATTGATGTACGATTAAAACCATTAAGGCGCCGCAGTCCGCGGTGCTTTTTTGTTGTGCTCCGGCATAGGCTCGAGCATGGGGGCAATCGGCATGTTTGAAAAGACGAGCTATAACGAGCTTCGGCGCAAAGAGGTGATCAACGTTTGCGACGGCGCGCGGCTCGGGCTTATATGCGATTTGGAGCTTGACGCCTGCACGGGTCAGGTGCTGTCCATCGTGCTGCCGGGACGAAGCCGCTGTTTTGGACTGCTCAAGAGCGAAGAAGAGCTGGTCATACCCTTCTGCAAGATCAAAAAGCTTGGCGAGGACGTAATTTTAGTGGAAATCAGCCCATAGATATGGTATATTACAAAAAGATGATAACAACATAAAGGAGCGGTTCCATGAAGTGTCGTTTTTGCACCAGCACCGAATCCAAGGTGATTGACAGCCGACCGACCGAGGATGGCAGCGCCATACGCCGCCGCCGCGAGTGCATCGGCTGCGGCAAGCGCTTTACGACCTATGAAAAGATCGAGGAGATCCCCATCATGGTCGTTAAGCGCGACGGACGCCGCGAGCCCTTTGACAGCGACAAAATTCGCTCCGGCGTGCGCAAGGCCTGCGAGAAGCGGCCCATCGCCGCGGACGTGCAGGACAGGCTTGTGGAGGATATTACGCGCGAGGTGTTCAACACTCTGGCTTCCGAGGTGAGCACCACCGATATCGGCGAGATCGTGATGAAGCATCTCAAGGATGTGGACGAGGTAGCCTATGTGCGCTTCGCCTCCGTTTATCGTGAATTCAAGGATACGCAGACCTTCCTGAATGAGCTGCAAAGACTCCTGGACGAGAAAAAATGACGCAGACGGATTTTATGGCCGCGTGGGAACGCGTTCCACGCGGCTGTTCTTATTGCGAGCGGCAGGGCCTGGGCTTTTATTCTCTGCCTGTATTCGA
This sequence comes from uncultured Oscillospiraceae bacterium, assembly GCA_964496795.1. Classification (GTDB taxonomy): domain Bacteria; phylum Bacillota; class Clostridia; order Christensenellales; family CAG-138; genus CAZCAV01. The sequence continues at coordinate 23,457 of CAZCAV010000021.1, read as the reverse complement.
CGCCTTTTCCGGACTGCGTCACGGCTTTACCGCGCGCATGGGCGGCGTAAGCGAGGGATATCTTGCTTCCCTGAATTTAAGCTTTCCGCGTGAGCCGGACGCACCTGAAAATGTCATGCAGAACTACCGCCTGTTTTGCCGCGCCGCCGATATCGACGAGCGGAGCATGGTGATGGACAACTTTGCGCACGGAACCAGCGTAAGGCGCGTGAGCGCCTCCGACGCCGGACGCGGCTATACGCGGGAGCCCTTGCCCGCCTGCGACGCGCTGATTACGGACGATCCCCTTGTTACGCTCGTTACAGGCCATGCCGACTGCATGGCGATCTATTTTTATGACCCTGTCTGCCGCTGCATCGGCCTTGCGCACGCCGGCTGGAGAGGCGCGCTCTCCCGCATAGGAGGCTTCGTCGTTTCGGCCATGCGCGAGACATTTGGAACGGATCCCGCCGATCTGTATGCGGGCATAGGCCCTTCGATCTGCGCGGACTGCTTCGAGGTGGACTTTGAACTTGGCGAGACCTTTAGAAACGCCTTTCCGGGCACGCCCTGCGTGCGGAGGGACGAGGCTCGCGGTAAGGACAAAGTGGATCTGTGGATGGTCGCTTTTCGCCAGATTATCGACGCGGACGTGCCGGCGGAGCATGTGTCGCTTATGAACGTCTGCAGCTTTGAAGACGGACGCCTGTATTCCCATCGCCGCGATCACGGTCGCACGGGCGGCATGGCGGCCTATCTGACGCTGTCGTAACGCTTTATACATTTGACAATCGACAGCGCGAACGGTATAATGCTTTCGTTTATTAGTTAATGTGAGGAGACTGGAACTTAGCATGAAACGTATCCTTTCCATGGCGTTGGCGGCCCTGCTGTGTCTGGCGCTGTTTGCGGGCTGTGCCCCCAAAGCCCTTTCTGCCGCCCAGGTGGGCGATTATGCCATCACTGTGACGCAGCTGGAGAACATGTACAGCAACAACAGCGCTTATGCTTCCTATTATGGTTTTACACTGACCGACGACGCGGGCATAGAGGCCTATCAGGATTATTTGCTCAAGATGCTGGTGGAATCGCGCGTCAAGCAGTATAAGGCCGAGCAGGCAGGCATCGAGCTGACCGATGAGGAGATGGCTGAAGCCAAAAAGACCGCCGAGGCCTCTTACGAGAGCACTTACCAGAGCTTTGTTGACGCGGCTGAAAACGCCGGCGCCAGCAACGTATCGGCCTATGCCAACGAGCTTTTGTCCGACGCGTTGGGACGCAACAAAACCACGGTCCGCAAGATGAAGCAGGAGTATCTTGACGAGGCTGTGGCCGATATGAAAATCTCAAAGCATAAGACGCAGCTTCTGGCGGAGGCGCAGCCCTCTGAGGAGGAGCTTCAGACGATCTATGACGGGCAGCTTGCCGAGCAGCAGGCGTCGTTTGACGCGGACGCTTCGGCATATTTTACGCAGGAGGCCTATTATAATTACGGTTACGGTTATCCGGCGCTCTACATGCCGGCGGGACTCTTCCGCGTGAAGCATATTCTCGTGGCGGACAAGGCCGTAGCGGAGGAACTGCTGGACAAGCTGAATGCCGGCGCGGACTTTGACGAGCTTTTGGCCGAATATAACACCGATCCTGGTATGGAAAGCAGTCCCGAGGGCTATCTTGTGGGCACGGGCGCAAGCTATGTGGAAAGCTTCCTGAATGCTGCCCTTGCGCTTGAGAACGACGGCGATATATCCGGCGTAGTCGAGAGCGATTATGGTTATCACATCATCAAACGCGTGAGCACCGAGGAGGGCGGCGTGATTCCCTATGAGGAGATCCAGACCGCTTTTGAGACCTATGCGACCACGCAGTATCAGGAAAGCTATTACAACGATCTTGTTGCTTCCTGGCTGGAGGAGGAGGGCCTCGTCACCTATTACGAGGAAAACTTCCGCAGTATTGGCAAGGATGCTTAAGGAGAGCCGGCCATGAAAAAGAGCGTCCGCCTCCTGTGCATCATAATGGCCGCCGTCATGATGTTTGGCGTCGTGTTTTACATTATCGCCGCACTGGCGGCCGTCTAGGACAGCGCCTGTTTCTTAGAGGAGCCCGGCGCTTCTCTCTCTGTACAGGGCATTTGAATTGTGCTTGCCGCCCGGGGTCAATGACCCCGGGCGGTTTTTGATGATTGCAGCGGGCGCTGGCCGTTTTGTGGATCGTCCACACAAGCTCATACCAACGGCTGACGGAGAATCAAAAAAATGGAGCGCCCGTGTTTTGACGGGCGGCTCCTTGCGCGGTATTGTTAGGCGATTGGGGCTTAGGCTTCAGTCTATCGTGACAGTGCCGTCCTCGGAGACCGTGATAGCGTCGCCGGTTTTTACGGCTTCCAAAAACGCGTCGCCAAGACCGTCGATGACCGGCATGTTTTGATCGGTCCATACGTCCGAGAGTATCGCGCCGGCTGCGGCGAGAGAATCGATAGATCTGGAGAACAGCAGGCAGGCGGGCTGGCGGCCAAGCGCCGTGGCGCAGAACAGCACCATGCCTCCGGTGGTGGAGCCGATGGTCTGCGGCATGCAGAGCGCCGCGCCGTGCATGGGCTTGCCGTAGAGATCGGGATTGTTCTGATCGGAGCAGGTGGCCTTGGCGTCGCCGAACATTAAGGATTTTTGAAAACTGGCCAACGTGTTGAAGCCGCCGTGCGAAACAAGCGCCGCAGCGCTCGCCGTTCCCTTGACGACGGGGCGTCCCTTGAATTGCTTCATGTTATTTGCCCCCCTTCGAAATCTGTTCCAGGATTTCAGCATCGGTATAATAGCGCGCGCTGGTGTAGGTCCGCAGAGCGGATTGTTCATATACATTAGCGGACAGATATAGGAGAGTACGACGCCCATATCGCTCAGACGCTGATAATCCGCGGTATTCATGAAGGACGCACGCACAGCCGGAGAGGCGGTGAACACGGTAGGAATGGCGACCTTGCCGCGGCCGTTGGCTTTGAGCGCGCTCTCGAGCCGATCGGTCCAGTCCTGAAGCTGCTGGAGCGTCAGATGCGGACAGCCGACAAAGCACAGCTTGGGCGTAGCGTCCTTGTCCTTCCAGATTACAGGATAGCTGTTTTTGACACGAGCCAGCTCGGCGTCGTCGATGATATAGCTGCGGGCGTTTTCCATGACGAGGCTTTCACCCTGCTCGACGGCCTCCGGCGTCAGGCCTGCCACATGGTACAGGCCGACCGCGCCGTTGGAGGCGGTGGCCGCGCCCATATCCTTGAGGTAGGCGATGGCGTCCTCGTTGATCTCCGTGCCGATAAAGTCGGACAAGCCCTTAATATAGGGAACGTCCTCCATGACCTTCATGCCGATGGCGCTGCCCAGGATCTGCGCCTCCGGCTTTACGCTGGTTTTTACCTCGATCACCCAGCTGGCCTTGCGGCCCTCGTCGGTCAGAAGCCCAAAATAAGGCACGCAGCCCGCTATGCTGCCGAAAAGCTCTATGATGCCCGAGTTGCGGTTGCAGCGCGCGCCAAGCACGCTGTTGGCATATACGACGGCGCTGCTTTCCGCCCAGCTCAGCACGTCGCCCTTATGGGGCTTATTGCCGACCTGATCGAGATAACAGGTGCAGGTAAAGGCGTCCTTCTCGAGCAGGCCCAGCTTGTCAAGCTGCAGCTCGTAATCGGCCTGCTTGCTGTACATGAATTTGAAAATAAGATCCTGAAGCAGATTTGAAGGTACATTTTTGTCCAGAGGACGCGGATCGACGGAGAATTTTTGCTGAGAAACCGCACCGCTGTCGATGAGCTGATCCATCAGCTCATAAACGGGCTTCATAACGCCCAAGCCAAAGCTGGTTACCAGATGCCCGTATTGGCTGGTCACGGGCAGCATCTTGGTTGCGCCAAAGGTTTCCCCGTACATGACGAGCGTTTTCATGACCTTGGCAAGCGTCTCGCCTTTTTCGCCGCTGAGCATGGCTTGCTGCTCGACGGTCAACTGCATAGTTGCCATAGTGCATTCGCCTCCTTATAATCTGTGGGTGCATGGCTTAAACTCCTGCTTCTACTGTAACATTCGACAATCATCCAGTCAAGCGGCATGCAATTGGCGGTTTCCTTTTTTTCGGTGAACATGCTATAATGTCGAGCATGAACCTGTGCGACTGCCCTGAACAGTATATTTCCGATGTGCTTGCCGGCTCTCCTGCCGAGCGGGCCGGTCTTGCGCGGGGCGACGCGCTGCTGACCATTGACGGCGAGCCGGTGCGCGACGTAGTGGATTATGAATACCTGTCCGCAAACGACAGCTTAACGCTGCGTGTTCTAAGGACGGATGGCAGTACCTGTACGCTGAACGTCCAGAAGCAGGACTTCGAGCCGCTGGGCCTCCGGTTCGCCACGGGCCTGATGAGCGATATGCGCACCTGTAAAAACCGATGCCAGTTCTGCTTTATCGATCAGATGCCGCCGGGCGTGCGCACAAGTCTGCATGTCAAGGACGACGACTGGCGTATGTCCTTCATCATGGGGAATTATGTGTCGCTGACCAATGTGGATGAGGCCGAGTTTGAACGCATAGTGGCCCGCCGGGTCAGCCCGCTGTACGTTTCGCTTCATGCGAGCGATCCTGCCTTGCGCGTCCGGATGATGAAAAACCCGCAGGCGGGACGCATTATGGAGCGGCTTGTGCGATTGAAGGACGCCGGATTGCGCTTTCATCTGCAAATCGTACTCTGCCCGGGCCTCAACGACGGTGCCGTGCTGGAACAAACGTTGGATGACGCGGTTTCGCTGCTTCCGGCTGCGCAGTCGCTGGCCATCGTTCCGGTGGGCCTGACGAAATTTCGCAAGGGACTTGCGCCGCTGTGCGCCAATACGCCGGATGACGCGCGGCGGCTTATTGGCAGTCTGGAAAAGCGGCAGAGGGACTGCCTGAAGAGATTTGGCACGCGCTTTGTATTTTTGTCGGATGAATGGTATATTCAGGCTGAGGAAGCGCTGCCTGCGTTTGAGGATTACGAGGATTTCCCTCAGATAGAGAATGGCGTGGGCCTATTGCGTTTGTACGAGCATGAGCTTTCGGAAGCGCTTGCTCAGAAACGTCCGCTGAAAAGACCGCGCACGGTCTTAATGGCGGGCGGCGAATCCGCCTGTGCATTCTTTGCGGGCATACCGGCGCTTTTACGGCCCTATGGCGTGAACCTCAGTATTTTTCCCATACATAACGATTACTTTGGCGGCGGCGTGAATGTGGGAGGACTGGTGACGGGCGGCGACCTGTGCGCGCAGCTCAAGGGGAGAACGTCCGCGGAGACGCTGCTGATTCCGCGGGTCATGCTGCGCGAAAACGACGATCAGTTTCTTGACGGCATGACTCTCGGGGAGGCCGAGAATGCACTGGGAATCAGAATTCTGCCTGTTAAGGACGGGACGGACATGATAGAAATACTCTTCAGGAGAAAACTATGAAGCCTTTGGTGGCCATCGTCGGCAGGCCTAATGTCGGCAAATCTACGCTGTTCAACCGGCTGATCGGACGGCGCGTGGCAATTGTAGAGGATACGCCGGGCGTTACGCGCGATCGCATTTACGGCGATGCGGAATGGCTGAACTACACCTTTACGCTGATCGATACCGGCGGTATAGAGCCGGAAAGCGAGGATAAGATCGCTGTGCAGATGCGCCGTCAGGCGGAGCTGGCCATCGAGACGTCGGATGTCATTCTGTTTCTGGTGGACGGGCGCGAAGGCATGACTTCGGCCGACCTTGAGGTGGCTGGCATGCTGCGCAGATCCAAAAAACCTGTGGTCTTGGCGGTCAATAAGGTAGATGCGCCGAAATTTGAGGAGACCGCGTACGAGTTTTATTCGCTCGGCATAGGCGAACCGGTCACGATATCCTCTACGCAGGGCCTGGGCCTTGGCGACCTGCTGGACGCGGTGGTCAAGGATTTTCCGAATTCCGACGCGGAGACGGAGGAGGACACCGTCAACATTGCCGTCGTTGGCAAGCCCAATGTGGGAAAATCCAGCCTTGTCAACGCACTTCTTGGCGAGGAGCGTGCCATCGTCAGCGACGTCCCGGGTACCACGCGCGATTCGACCGATACGCCCTTTGCATATAACGGCCGCAGCTATACGCTGGTGGATACGGCTGGAATTCGCCGCAAGCGGAGCATAGAGGACAACAGTATCGAGCGTTACAGCGTCATTCGTTCTCTGGCCGCCGTGCGGCGCGCGGACGTTGTTTTGATCGTATGCGACGCTGCAGAGGGCCTCAGCGAGCAGGATGTGCGTATCGCGGGCTATGCGCACGAGGAGGGCAAGGCCAGCGTGCTCCTTGTCAACAAGTGGGACTTGATCGAGAAGGACACGCATACGATGAACGAGTTTAAAAAAAAGCTGACGGTCGATCTGGCGTTTATGAGCTATGTGCCGATGTTGTTTATTTCCGCCTTGACCGGTCAGCGCGTGAACCGCGTGCTCGATACGGTCGACGAGGTGTATGCCGAGAGCTGCCGCCGCATTACGACCGGCACGCTGAACGATATCGTAAACGAGGCGGTCAGCATGAACGAACCGCCCAGCGATAAGGGACGCCGGCTGAGAATTTATTACGCCACGCAGGTGGCCGTCAAGCCGCCGACATTTGTGGTATTCGTCAATGACGCTACGCTGGTGCATTTTTCCTATGAACGGTATCTGGAGAACTATTTCCGCAAGTCCTTCGGCTTGAACGGAACCCCGCTGCGTTTGTATTTTCGCAACCGCAGGAAGGAGGAAGAGTAAATGACCGGGTTTGAGGACTTTCACATATGGCTGGCGCTTGCCTCTGCAGGCGCCGGCTATCTACTGGGAAATATCCAGACCTCCATAATCATCAGTAAGCTGTACTATCACGACGATGTTCGCGGGCACGGCAGCGGAAACGCCGGCAGCACCAATATGGTGCGCGTGTTTGGCTATCTGCCGGGCGTGCTTACGTTTGCGGGCGACTTTTTAAAGGCTGTGGCGGCCGTGCTGCTTGGCCGCTTTCTGATGGGTGAACTCGGCGGATATATTGCCGCCCTGTTTACCGTGATCGGACATTGCTGGCCGGCGCTGGCCGGCTTACGCGGCGGCAAGGGCGTGGCGAGCACGTTCGGCATCGCAGTGATGGTGTTTCCGCTCGGCGGACTGGCGGGAATCATTGCGGGCGGACTTCTCCTGTGGCTGACCAGACGCGTATCGGTCATGTCGCTTTTTGGCATACTGGTATTTTTCGCGGCGGCGCTTGTGTTCCGCCATGACAATCCGCCGCTCATGATTCTGTGCGCGCTGCTGCTTATCATCGTGTATCTTCGTCACGCGGATAACATTAAGCGACTTTTGCACGGCGAAGAAAAGCCTTTGCATCGCGGGGATAAGTCATAAGTCCATAGAAACGCCTCATATACATGTACGGAATGAACCGGATATGAGGAGGCGCGATATGGACAGGAATCAGCTTTATCACGATATTGCCAAAAGAACGCAGGGAGACATTTATATCGGCGTGGTCGGGCCCGTCCGCACGGGCAAGTCTACGTTTATTAAGCGTTTTCTGGATGTTTTGGTGCTTCCGCGTCTTGAGAATGAATATGTACGCAACCGCGCGATCGATGAAACGCCGCAGTCAGCCGCCGGACGCACGATCATGACTACGCAGCCAAAATTTGTGCCCAACGAGGCCATCCGCATCGATCTGGACGAAAACGAAAGCTGCCAGGTGCGCCTTGTGGACTGCGTTGGCTATCTGGTTCCCGGCGCGATGGGACATATGGAGAATGGCGAGGCGCGCATGGTGCGCACGCCCTGGTTTGACGAGGATATTCCCTTCGAGGAGGCTGCGGAGATCGGCACGCGCAAGGTCATCACAGAGCATTCCACCATCGGCGTTGTGGTAACGACCGATGGAACGATCACCGAAATACCGCGCGAAAGCTATGTTGAGGCCGAGGGGCGCGTCATACGCGAGATGCAGGCCACCGGCCGGCCCTTTGTCGTGGTGGTCAACAGCATCGAGCCGGAGGGCGAGCAGGCGCAAAGCCTTCGCGCGGCGCTTGAGGAACGCTATCAGATCAGCGCCATCTGCCTTAACGTGATGCAGATGAGCGCGGCAGAGGCCAACCGCCTTTTGGAGGAAATACTGCTCTCTTTTCCGCTGAAGCTGTTGGAGCTGCGCGTGCCGTCCTACATGCGCGCGCTGCCGGCCGATCATTGGCTGACAAGCCGCGTCATGCTGCCCGTTCTGTCCGTTTTGCCGCAGCTCAGGACCGTGCGCGATTATAAAACCTTCAGCGCGGCCTTAACGGGGCTGGAGCAGTTCGAACCCTGCCGCGTCAGTGAGGTGCGGCTTGGCGAGGGCTATGCGCAGCTTTCGCTGCAGCCTGACGACGAGCTGTTCTATGAAGTGCTCAGTGAGCAGTGCGGCTGCGACATCCATGACGATTATCAGCTTATGGCGGCGCTTAAAAGCTTTTCTGCGGCCAAAAAGGAATATGACCGCGTGGAACAGGCGCTTACCGACGCCAGATTATTTGGTTACGGCCTGGTGCCGCCGGAGATCGACGAGATGGAGCTTGACGAGCCCATGATCATGCAGCAGGGGAACCGCTTCGGCGTGCGGCTGAGAGCGCATGCCTCGGGACTGCATGTCATACGCGTGGATACCGACAGCGAGGTGAATCCTATCGTGGGCACGGAGCAGCAGTCGGAGGCGCTGGTACAGTATTTGACCGATACCTTTGCCACCGATCCGCAGGCGATCTGGCAGACAAATATCTTTGGAAAGCCATTGTATGATCTTGTGCGCGAAGGTATGGAGGGAAAGGTCAACAGCATGCCTGAGGAGGTCCGCGTACGCATGCAGGCGACCTTGCAGCGCATCGTCAACGACGGCTGCAACGGCCTGATCTGTATTATGCTGTAAGCAGCGGGCATCCTAGACCCGAAATCTTTTTTTCGGGAGGCAGATATGTACAGAACGGATATGGCGCGGGAGCTCTATCAGGACAATGCCGGCATGGAGGGCGTGAGCGAGGAGACCGCTGCGGACGGCGATATCGAAATATCCAGGATACGCATCGAGAGCGAGAGAGCTGCGGAAAAGCTGGGAAAGCCCGTCGGACGGTATGTGACCATTGAGCTGCCGGATGAAAATGTATTCGGCCCAGATACGCAGGCAAGGGCTGTGACGCATATCGCAGAAGAGCTTGTCAGGCTGATGCGCGGCTGCGCGCCGGACGGCGAGGTGCTGGTGCTGGGCCTTGGCAACCGCTTCGTAACGCCGGACTCGCTCGGACCGCGCACGGTGGACAAGATACTGGTTACGCGGCATATTCAAACGCATGTGCCGGAGGCGGCGCCGGAGGGAATGCGCTCCGTTTCCGCGATCGCTCCGGGCGTTCTGGGCACGACAGGCGTGGAAACCATCGAGATCGTGGGCGGCCTGATCGACAAGCTGCGTCCTGCCGCACTGCTTTGCATAGACGCGCTGGCGTCAAGGCGCGCAGGACGTATCAGCGCATCCATACAGCTCAGCGACGCGGGTATCCTGCCCGGCGCCGGCGTGCACAACCGGCGCGCGGGCATTACCGGAGAGAGCATGGGACTTCCGGTGTTTGCCGTAGGCGTTCCGACCGTTGTGGATGCTATGACGATTGCGGGCGAGGCGCTTCGGCCGGCCGAGCTGCCGGATAGGGCACAGGATGAGCTGCGGGATCTGATCGTTACGCCCAAGGACATCGATGCGATCATCGAGCGGAGCTCACGCAGGCTTGCCGACGGGATTAACCGCGCTCTGCTGTCGGATTGTTATGAGGAGATATGCGCGCTGATGCAGAGCTGACAACGGAAGGAAAGGCATGATTGAATACCGCAACGGCAGACGGCGCATACGGCGGCACACGGAACGGGAGCCCGTGCATATCCGGCTGATACTTCCGGCGCTGATATTGCTTACGGCGGGAGGTCTGCTGATATGGCTCGCAGGGAGCGGACTTCAGGAAGGATTGCTGGGCCTGTCGCTGCCGGCGTATCGGCTGCTTTCGTCCGCCGGACGGCCGGAAAGCGCCGTGCCGGAGGAATCAGAACCGGAGCCCGAGCCAGTTCTTTCTGTATCCGGCGTGGAAACGGTGTACCAAAGCGCGGAAGCCATGACCCAGTCGCAGTCACTAAAGCCGCAGATCCTGATATATCATACGCATGCCACAGAGGCATATTTGCAATACGGCGCTTACAGCTATGCGGAAAGCGGAAAATGGCGAACGATGGATTCGAATTGCAGCGTCATTGCGGTGGGCGCGCTTTTGGCGGATATTCTAAGCGAGCATTATGGCTATTGCGTACTGCACGACACGACTAACTATGAGCCGCCCAAGCTTTCTACCGCATACAGCCGCTCGCTATCCGCCATGCAGCGCTATCAGGCGCGCTATCCCACGCTGAACGTGTATATCGACGTGCATCGTGACGCTTACGGGACCTCGGAAACAGAACTGACTGAGCCGCAGGATTATGTCATGCTCGACGGACAGGAGCTGGCGCGCATCATGTTTGTCGTCGGTACCGGCAAGGGAGCTACGGGCGCAGGCTTTTCCGAGCTGCCGGATTTTGACGCCAACTACGCCTTTGCGGAGGCGGTCATGCGCACGCTTGATGAGACGCACGAGGGACTTACACGCGAAATACGCGTCAAAGCCGGCCGCTATAATCAGCATGTGTCCACGCAGTGCCTGCTTGTGGAGGTGGGGCATAACGCCAATACGCTCGAGCAGGCGCTGGCGAGCATACCCTATCTCGCCGCCGCCATCCATCGGGCGCTCAGCGAAACGGTAATAGAAACGGCGTCCGTGTCCGGTATGGACGTATGGACGCCGTCAGATCCCAATGAGGATGATTGATCAGTCGCAAAGGAAGCGCTGCTCGATTTCGCTTATCGCCTTGACGGCGTCCACGCTGTCCACGCAGACCTCGATCTTGGTCTCGCTGGTGGTGATCAGCTCTATGGCGATGCCGGCATGATTCAGCGTGGCAAACAGCTTGGCGGCGACGCCGCAGCGCAGCGCCATGCCGCTGCCTTCAACGGTGAGCTTGGTCGCGTTGCTGTGCGCGTGAACGTCCAGAGCGGGATATTGCTGCGAAAGCGGCTTGAGCGCGTTGAGCGCATCGGAAAGCTGCGCCTGCGCCACGGAAAAGCCTATATCCGTCAGCTTGCCGGCCGGAACAGACAGAGAAATCATGTCGACAAAGACTTCCTTTTCCGCGACAAGTCCGAATACCCGCGCCGCTATGCCGCTTTCGGCGGGCAGCGACGAGAGCGCTATGACGGCCTGCCCCTCGAGCGTGTAGAGATGTGAAGCAACGTCGTGCTCCGTCACGACGTCCTGCATATTGTACAGGCCGCTTTGCCGCCCTATCAGGTAGCGGGCGGCACGCAGCGCGCCGACGACAAACACCTGCTTGGAATAGGCGCGGTGCGTGATCTCCAGCGTTTCATCCTTGCCGAGAAACAACAGCTCGTGCTCGCCAACGATGGCGCCCCCGCGTACGGAATGGATCCCGATCTCGCTTTGAGTACGGCGCTTGTTTTTCTCATGACGGCCATACACAAAGTCTGTATCCTCGGCGCGCTGCGAGGCGACGGCGTTTGCAAGCATAAGGGCCGTGCCGCTTGGAGAGTCGATCTTGGTATTATGATGCGTTTCAATGATCTCGGCGTCAAAGCCTTCGCCGAGCGCCGCGGCCGCCTGCTTGGCAAGCGCAAGCTGCAGATTGACGCCCAACGACATATTGCCCGTCTGAAATACCGGGATGCGCTCGGCGGCGCTGGCAAGCTCACGAAGATCGCGTTCGGAAAGGCCGGTGGTTCCGACGATGATCGGAATGCGGCGTGACACCGCGAAGCTGAGAGCTGCCGGCATGGCGGCGGGAACGGAAAAATCGATGACGACGTCCACGTTTTCGCGGACGCCGTCATAGCCGTCATAAACAGGACAGAGAATGGACGCATCGCCGGGCGTTTTATCCACGCCGCATACAGCCAAAAACGCGCCCTCAGACGCGTTGCAGGCGGTATATACGGCACGGCCCATGCGGCCGCAGATGCCGTTGATCAATACCGTAATCATATGCTCCTCCAGTGCCTAGATCAGCTCATAAGCCTTCAGCGTCTCCTCGATAAGCCGCAGGGAAGCGGGGCTCGGGGGGACAAGCGGAAGCCTCAGATCGGGCTCGCAGAGCTGCATAAGGCTCATCATGGTTTTGATGGGAATGGGGTTTGTCTCGCAGAAGGCCGCCTTCCAAAGCGGTATAAGCTGCAGCTGAATGTTGCGTGCAAGCGAAATGTTGCCCTTGAAAAAGGCGTCGCAGAGCGCGTGCACCGCATCGGGCATAGCGTTTGCGATCGTGGAGATCACGCCCTTGCCGCCTATGCTCAGAACGGGCAGGATATGGTCGTCATTGCCGGCATAGATGTCGCAGTCCGGACAGAGCGCGGCGAGGTTGACGATCTGTTCAATGTTGCCGCTGGCCTCCTTGGTGCCCACGATGTTTTCATGCTTGAGCATATCGGCCATGGTCGCCGGCAGGATGTTCAGGCCGGTGCGGCTCGGCACATTGTAAACGATGATGGGAATCTGCACGCTGTCAGCCACGGCGTTATAATGCGCGACAAGGCCCGCCTGAGAGGTTTTGTTGTAATAGGGGGTGACCACGAGCAGCCCGTCTACGCCGATGGCCTCGGCGGCCTTGCTCAGCTCGATGACCGTTTCTGTGTTGTTGCCGCCGGTGCTGGCGATGACGGGAATCCGGCCGCCTACGCGCTCGACGATAAACTGGATGATGCTCAGCTTTTCATCGGTGCTCAGCGTAGCGCATTCACCTGTGGTCGCGCAGCATACGATGGCGTCCGTGCCGCTGGCAATCTGGAGCTCGATGAGCCGCGTAAACGCGGTAAAATCGACCGAACCGTTTTGAAAGGGGGTGATGATGGCTACGCCGGAGCCCTGAAAAATGGACATGATTATTCAGCCTCCCACTGTCGGATCAATTCCTGAGCGATCTGCACGGCGTTGGTTGCCGCACCCTTGCGGATATTGTCCGCCACGCACCAGAGATTCACGCCGTTTTTGACAGAGAAATCGCGGCGAATGCGGCCGACATAGACCGGATCGGTGTCTGCGGCGGTCAGCGCAAGGGGATACAGGTTCTTTTCGGGCTCGTCCTGAACGACGATACCCTCGGCCTGCGCAAGCACCTCGCGCAGCTCGTCAAGCTCAAAAGGCTTTTGAAGCTCCACATTGATGCTTTCGCTGTGTCCGTAAAACACGGGCACGCGGACGGTCGTTGCGGTGACGCGCAATTCCGGCAGCGAGAGGATCTTGCGCGTTTCATCAATCATCTTCTGCTCCTCTTTGGTGTAGCCGTTATCGAGGAACACGTCGATGTGCGGCAGACAGTCTCCCGCGATCTGATGCGGGAACTTCTGCGGAGCCTCGCCTTTCAGGCCGTTTTCAAGATCGAGATAGCCCTTCATGCCCGCGCCGGACACGGACTGATAGGTGGAATACACGACGCGTTCCAGCCCATAGGCGTCCGAAAGCGCCTTGAGCGGCAGCATGGCCTGTATGGTCGAGCAGTTCGGATTGGCGATGATGCCCTTCTGACGGCAGCCGGCTATCGCTTCGGGATTGACCTCGGGAACGACCAGCGGCACTTCGGGATCCATACGCCAGCAGCTTGAGTTGTCGATGACGACAGCGCCCGTAGCGGCGACGATCGGGGCGAATTCGTGTGAGATGTCTCCGCCCGCTGAAAACAGGGCGATGTCAATATGCAGATCGTCAAAGGCGGTTCGAGTCAGCTCACGGATGGTATAGGTCTTGCCCATAAAGGGAATAGTGCTGCCGGCGCTCCTTTTGGATGCGAAGAGGAAATACTCCGAGGCAGGCAACTGACGCTCTTCGAGTACCTGGAGAAATTTGCGGCCGACCATACCGGTTGCGCCGACCACCGCGATACGATACTGCTTCACTCTGTTTCAACTCCTTACCGTTTATAAATATATGTTTAGTTACAAATTTTAATACAGGCGGGGAGGTTTGTCAATGCGACGGTCAATATTCATCCACGCAGTAGCAATACTGCCTGAGCGGGGAGTTCTCGGGCATATAGCCGCATAGATGTTGGAGCAGCTCGCCTGCGCTGAAGGAGAGCACGGGCGTCTCGGCGCTTTGACGGCCGCAGCCGTCGAATACGCCGCAGTTTTCGGGCAGAAGCGCATCGTGGATGCGGAATACTATACGGGGATCGCCGCACAGTGCGCCAAGAAGCGCGGGCACGTCGGCCGCGCCCAGCACATTCTGCGGACGGATGGCGCCGGAAAACGGCAGATCGGGCGGCAGCTTTATCAGCGCGCCGTCCGGCAGCATGGCGATCAGCGCTTCGTACGCGCTTTCATCAACGGCCAGCACTTCCTCGCCGTACCATCCGCCGTCCTGCCAAAACAGTACGGCGTAGCCGCCGCCGGAGCAGATCAACCGCGCGCCGTCGGCACGGTAGTCCTCGAGCTTGAGCCGCATGGCGGCCCGGTCGCGCACGACGCAGCCTGAATAGCGCTTTGTCGCCGTCTGATATATGCCCAGCAGCGTATCCGGCTGCCATACCTCCTGCCATACGGGTGATTGTACGCCGCTCTGAACGGTATGGAACAGCGTTTCGGTACAGGGAAGATGGTCCACGGAGGCATAGACCTCCAGCCGGTTCGGTTTATGAAACACCAACGGAAAGCCAGCGCTTTTTGCGTCCTGAAGCAGGGCCTTCATAAGCATGTGCATGTAGCCGCGGCGTTCAAAGCCTGGACGCGTAGCTACACCGGAGAGCATGAGCGCGGGCAGCTCGACAGAGAGTATGCTTAAAGCCATAGGCCAGGCATGAATGACGCTGAGTATCTGCCCGTTCTCCTCAAGGCAGAAGGAACGCTCCGGACAATAGCGCTCGGAGAAATACCAGTTCACAAAGTCGGCTGAATCGCCAAAGCGGAGCGTCCACAGAGCACTCAACTCGCTCCGGTCATCGGAGCAGATATGACGAATGCACGGCGCGCTCATATCATGTAACGCTCGGTTTTGGCCGGAATGTTGGCTAGCTCCGCGCGCTTTTGGTCATATCCGGCCTTGCCGAGCAGCGCGTAGGCGGCGTTTTTACCTTCCTCAACGCCGGGCTGATCAAAGGTGTTGATGCCGATCAGCTCGCCCGCAAAGGCGGTCGCCATCTCAAAAAAGAATAGAAGTTCGCCCACCGTAAAGGCGTTGACCTCCGGCAGGAGGATGGTATTGCTCAGGTGTCCGCTCTTGGCGACGGCATATTCGGTCGCCTTGAGCTCCGCGGCAATGAGCTCGTTCTGCGTGTGCCCGCAGAGGAAGGACACGTCAGGAACGTCGGGATATCCGTCGCGGATAGCGGTGGTGCAGCGATAATGCTCAACGCCCAGGAAGGTGACGACCTTATCGAAGGGGCCTTCGGTATAGAGCTGGACCTGCGAGTGCTGATCGGTAACGCCAAGCGCCTTGACGGGGGTTTGACCCGCGTGTACGACGCTTCCGTCGAGACGGTATTTCTTGCCGAGCGATTCGGCCCAAAGCTGCGCGTACCAGTCCGCAATATATTTGAGCGAATCCGCGTAGGGCATGACGACGCCGATGTTGCAGCCACGCTGCATGGCGGCGTACTGAAGCGTAGCGTACATATAGGCCGGATTGCGCCATACGTCTGTCATCTGGTCGCAGAGCGCGTCCATATAGGCGGCGCCTGCCAACAGCTCGCGGATATTGACGCCGCATACGGCGGCTGCGAGAAGTCCCACGGGACAAAGCTCTGAAAAGCGCCCGCCCACGCCGTCCGGGATCACAAAGGACGTCAGGCTCTCCTTGGCGGCGATCTTCAGCAAATGCCCCTTTTCGGCGTCGGTCGTGGCGATCAGGTGCCCAGAAATATCGTCGCCCAGCCTTTCGTGCAGCAGGGAGGAAATGATCAGAAGCTGGGACATGGTCTCCGAGGTGCCGCCGGACTTGCTGATGACGTTAAAAACGGTTTTTTCGATATCGATAACGTCCAGCAGCGCCGCCATGCGTTCGGGATCGATGTTGTCCTCTACATAGAGCTTTGGGCCGTTTCGCTTATCCGCCGGCAGCTCGTTATAATGCAGATGATTCAACGCCTGCTGCACCGCGATGGGCCCAAGCGCGCTGCCGCCGATACCGAGCACGACAAAGCTTTCCGCACGCGAGCGGACGTCCTCTGCTACGCTCAGGATCCGCTTGACGACTTCCTCCTGATTGTAGGGCAGCTCGCGCCAGCGCATGCCGCCGCGCTTTTGCTTCATAGCGGCGACGGCCTCCTCGGCCTGAGGCATGATCGCATCCAGCTCGCGACGGTACAGGCCGCGGTTGCCAAGCTGGTCGGACATCATATTGTTAAAATCGAAGCGAAGGCGCATGCTCTGCCGCCAGATTTCCTCCATATACCGTTCCATACTGTTTCCTCCCAAATGAATTACTGTTCCTTAAATATTGTGCGCATGCGCGCGAAGCTGTCATACAGCTCCGAAAAATCGGAGTACATATCGCTGTATACCTCGATAAAGGCCGCATACTTTGCTTTCTGCCGCTGCAGCGCCGCATGGAGCGCCGCAAAGTCAAAGCTGCCGCGCCCCGGCATGCTCAGGGCCAGCCGCCCGTCCGCCATTTTTTCAGCGCCGCAGAGATGCACGTTCACGATCCCTGTTCCGAGCGCGTCCACGAAGGCTAAGGGGTCCTGCCCGCTGCGCACGGCCTGTTTGACGTCGAGCGTGAATTTCAGCCTGTCGTCTCCGAGACTTTCGCGAAGCGAACGGCCAAATTCCGGCGTATTGAAAACGCACCAGCTTACATTTTCAAGCGTCAGCGTTATGCCGTAGGCGGAGGCCACATCCGACAGTTCGCGGAATATGGGGGCAATGCGCCCGATACCGATGTTGCGTGCGGCGCCCGCCAGATGCACCGGCCCGTGCATAACGTATACCTTTGCGCCAAGCCTGCGGCCGCCGCAAAGCACGCGCTCGTACAGAGTCATGGCGTCGCGGCGCTGACGGGGGTGGATGGAGAAGAGCTGCGGCTCAAACTGCGTACTCATGGGATGCACGCTGTATACGCTCACGCCGCTTTCAAAAGCACGCTCGGCAAGCAGCGAAAAAAATCCGGCTCATATTCGGAAAAGCTGTTCAAAAACAGCTCGCATACAGGAACGCCCTCGGCGCCGAGCGCAGGGATCGCGTCCTCGACCATCATCTTTTGAAAGTAACTCGCCGTTGAAATACCAAGCTGCATATTTTTATCTCCCACAATATTCTATCACGAAGCGCAAAAACATGCTATAATGTTTTCATGAAAGAACGACGCGGGATTCATCCCGAATGGCGGCGCGTGCTCATTCGTCTGCCCTGGCTTCTGCTGATTCCTCTGGGGCTGTTGGTTCCGCGCTTCTGTGCCGGAAGAGCCGGATGGATCGAGAGAGCGTATTCCACCGGCCTGTATCCATATATTCGCGACATCCTCTCCCGCATTACTTCACTGGCGCCGTTTTCTGTGGCCGAGCTTCTGCTGTACGCTGCTTTGGCCGCGGTCGTGATCTGCCTTGTGACGTGCATACTGCGCGTATTGCTGGGACGCGCGCCTCTGGCTGCGTTCATTAAACGGCTGTTGGACATAGCGATCACCTTCGGAGCGCTGCTGCTCGCCTTTTATGCAACCTGGGGCCTTAACTACTTTCGCGTTCCGCTCAAGACGCGTCTGGAGCTGAACGTCTGCGCCCGGCCCGTTGAGGAGCTCGAGCAGCTTACGATCTATTTGGCTGAGCGTGCCAATAAATTGCGCGAGACGCTGCCCGAGGATGAAGACGGCGTTGCGACGCTGGAGGACGGTTACCGCGCGGTGCTTGACGCGTTACCGGAGGCCTATGCCGCGCTTTCCGCGCGGGAGCCGGAGCTTTCCGGCCGGGTCACGCGCGCCAAATCCGTGCGCTGGTCGCAGGGACTTTCCTGGTGCGGCATTACGGGCATCTATATCGGCTTAACCGCCGAGCCGAACGTGAATGTGGATGCGCCGGCCTTCCTGCTGCCGCATACGGCTGCTCATGAAATGGCGCATCAGCTTGGCGTAGCTTCGGAGGACGAGGCGGAGTTTGTAGGTTATCTCGCCTGCCTTCAAAGCGAGGACGCCTCTGTCGTATATGCGGGCGTGGTGACCATGCTCATCGACTGCGGCAACGCGCTTTACGCGCAGGACGCTGATCGCTACTATGCCGTATATGAAAGCTATGAGGACGGCCTAAAACGAGATCTGAGCTATCAGCGGGAGTACTGGGACGCTTTCAAGGGAAGGACGGAGGAAATGGCCGACAGGACAAACGATGCGTATCTCAAGCATAACGGCCAGGAAAGCGGCATAAAAAGCTACGGCGAGGTCGTCGACATGCTGCTCGCCTACTATGAGCAAACAGATTTTCAGGCATGATAAATATTTTTTGATTTTTTCCTTGTTTTATATTTACAAACCGTCCGCGATTGTGTATGCTTGATGCGGCTGAACAATTGGAGCTATTATGTTTTGAGGTGAAAAATATGATCGATCTGACAATGAACCGTGATAACCTAAAGCATGCCATCGCCCGCGCAAAAGAGAAAAAGATCGTGATCCCGACCTTTGCGGAAATGCGTAATCCCGACCTGATTCCCGATAAGATCAAGAGCAGCCTCAAGGACGTGGGACTTTGGGACATCAACCCGCTGAACCTGTTCCGCATCACCTGGCGCAACGAGCCCAAGGAGAGCGGCGGTACGTTTGGCGACGTGAATTTCATTGAGATCCCTTCCGCGCTGACGGGCGTCAAGGCGCGCATCATTCTGCTGACCGGAAAATGGTTTCCCACCGGCTGCCACAAGGTCGGCGCCTCCTTCGGCTGCCTTGCGCCACGTCTCGTGACCGGGCAGTTCGATCCCACCTACCACAAAGCAGTTTGGCCCTCCACGGGCAATTACTGCCGCGGTGGCGCCTATAATTCGGCGCTTCTGGCCTGTGATTCCATCGCGATACTGCCGGCGGAAATGAGCAAGGAACGCTTTGACTGGCTCAAGAGCGTTGCGGGCGAGGTCATCGCTACGCCCGGCTGCGAAAGCAACGTCAAAGAGATTTTCGACAAGACCTGGGAGCTGCGCAACACCCGCAAGGACGTTGTCATATTCAATCAATTTGAAGAGATGGGCAACTGCGTCTGGCATTATCAGGTGACAGGCACGGCCATTCGTGACGCTTTTGAGTCCGTCAAGCATGAAGGCGACCGCTTTGCAGGCGCGTGCTTTACCTCGGGTTCTGCGGGCACCATGTCCGCCGGCGATTTTCTTAAGGAGCAGTACCCGCTGTCCAAGCTGGCTGTGGGCGAGGCGCTGCAATGTCCGACGCTTCTGAATAACGGCTTTGGCGGCCACCGTATTGAAGGCATCGGCGACAAGCATGTGCCGTGGATCCATAACGTTAAAAACACCGATATGGTGATCGATATCGACGATGAGGACAGTCAGAAGCTGCTGCGGCTCTTCAACGATCCGGCCGGTCACAAATACCTTGCAGAAGAGGTCGGCGTGGATGCGGACTTTGTCAGGAAGCTGCCGCTGCTGGGTATTTCCGGCATCGCAAACCTTCTGTGCTGCATCAAGTTTGCCAAGTATTACGAGCTGACCGAGCATGACGTCGTCGCGACGGTAGGCACGGATTCCGCCGTGATGTATCAAAGCCGCATTCAGGAGCTTGAGGCGGCCGACGGCGCGTACACGCCGGAGAAGGCGGCGGCCGACTATGCCGAACATCTGCACGGCATTCGCACCGACGTGATGGAGGAGCTGACGTATCAGAGCCGCAAGCGCATCCATAACCTCAAATATTACACCTGGGTCGAGCAGCAGGGCAAGACCTACGAGGAGATCAACCGGCAGTGGTATGACGAGCATTACTGGACCGATATGCACGCGCAGGCGGACGATATCGACAGGCTTATCATTGAATTCAACGAGGAAACAGGCGTACTCAAGAGCCTGTAATCCGCTTTACTATGTCAAACGGGGCCGCTGCTTTTTTAGAAGCGGCGGCCCCCTGCTGACTGTTTTGCGCGCCTGCGCATCAATCCGAGGCTGTTTCCAAAACAGGCATAAAATCCGTAACGATCTCCAGCTTGAAGTCCATCATGCGCACATCGATATCCGTAGAGATTTCAGCATAGATGGCGTTGCTGCCCGTTTCGAGACGCGTGCCGCCCAGCGCGTTTTGAATCTGGCCGACGCCGCAGATCTTGCCTTCCCCTGTGTAGTATACGATGTTGAGCACGCCGTCGAGCGGCAAAGGATAGGCGTTGACGCATATGCCGTCGAGGAATGTGCCGTCGTCATATTCATAAACGCGCAGATCGCCAAACGATAAATAATTAAAGTAATGATCGCTGGCGGCTATTTCGCTGCCAAGCAGGTCGGTGGATTGCGGCTCGGCGGTGATCTCTGCGGAAAATGCCGGCGGCAGCGGCGTTGGGGAGGCGGAGGGCGTGGGCGTTCCGCGCACAACCGGCTCCACGTTATCGCAGCCGAACAGAGCGGTCAGCGCCATAACGGCGCACAGGAGCAACGCTGCGGCCGGTCGTTTCATTCGTCGTGTCCCACACAGTCGTGAATCATGCGCTTCTTAAGATCGTACAGACGGTCGGAGAGATCAACCTTGTAAACATGCGGGACCAGCAGGCGCTTATACTCGTCCCAGAAGGAATCCATCTCCTGCCGGGCATAGGTCTGTATCTGCTTGACGTCGGGCGAGACGTATACCTGATGTCCGTCTTTGAACACCGGCACAAGCAATTCGCGAACCCTGTAATCGGTGAGCGTCATACTTTTGTACGTCTGCACGGGATCGAATATACGCAATGGCTTCGAGGCGTCGATCTGCTCGTCGTCGAGCGCAATCAGGTCGGCTAAAGCCATACTGTCCGGCCCGTAGAGCCGGAACACTTTCTTATATCCGGGATTGGTGACCTTCAGCGGGTTGTCGGAAAGCTTGATTTTTGGGATAATGCGTCCGTCGATGACTTCGGCGGACATCTTGTACACGCCGCCGAGAGCAGGATTGTCCTCGCTGGTGATCAGACGCGTGCCCACGCCCCAGAGCGAGATACGGGCGCCCTGCATCTTCAGATCGCGTATGACATATTCATCCAGGTCGCCGGATGCGCAGATCTTTGCGTTCGGATAGCCGGCTGCATCCAGCGTGGCGCGCGCTTTCTTGCTCAAGTAAGCAAGGTCGCCGCTGTCAAGACGGATACCGACCGGCTCATGACCGGCGGCGCGCAGCTCGTCAAATACGCGGATGGCGTTGGGCAGCCCGCTCCGGATCGTATCGTAGGTGTCCACAAGCAGCAGACAGGTGTCGGGAAACAGGCGCGCATAGGCGCGGAAAGCGTCGATTTCGCACGGGAAGCTCATGACCCAGCTATGGGCGTGCGTACCGCTGACGGGGATTCCGAACATCTGGCCGGTAAGCACGTTGCTGGTGGCATTGCAGCCGCCTATAACGGCGGCGCGTGCGCCATAGATGCCGGCGTCCGGCCCCTGCGCGCGCCTGAGCCCAAATTCAAGCACCGAGTCGCCCTGCGCGCTGTAACAGATGCGGTTGGCCTTGGTGGCGATCAGCGTCTGATGGTTGATGAGCGTCAGTATGGCAGTTTCCACAAGCTGCGCCTGCATGATGGGCGCGCGCACGCGCACAAGCGGCTCGTAGGGAAATACCACGGTGCCTTCGGGCATGGCATAGATCTCGCCCGTAAAGTGCAGCTCGGACAACGCGTGCAAAAAGTCCTCGTCAAACAGATTCAGCGAACGCAGATAATCGATATCAAATTCGCCAAAGTGCAGGTTGTTGATGTAGTCGATGACGCTTTCAAGGCCGGACATGACCGCATAGGTGATGTTTTCCTTGGGCCGGAAGAATACGTCGAAGACCGCTTCGTTCTTCGTCATGCCCTCATGAAAATAGCCGTACATCATTGTAAGCTGGTACAGGTCGGTCATCATTGTCAGATTGCGCACGGTGTTACCTCGCATACTCTCAGCCTTCGGGCTTCGTTTCTTCTTCAGGCTTCGTTTCATCGCCGGCAGACGCATCCTCTTCTATGGAAGCGTCGTCCTCGGCAGGGGCGTCGTCCTCGGAGGAAGCGTCGGTCTCGGCCTTAGAGCCGTTCTCGACGGCTTTTGACGCATCGCAGGCTTCGTCCGCGTCCTCGCCGCTGGATGCTTCCTCGGGAGCGGGCCATATCAGGCGGCCAAGGCGATTCTCCCGAATGCTTCTAACCAGAAGGAACAGCAGGCAGGCCAGAAACAGCACGGAACCGGTGATCTGGCCGATCAGATAGTTGCCGCTGCCGTCTCGACGGAGAGCGAAGAGCACGGCGTAGGCAAGGCCCGCCAGAAGCAGAAAAGCGAAGCTGACGTCGCCATCATGCTTGGCCCGCTTACGCAGACGGAACCACAGATAAACGAACACAAGTGCCAGAAATACAAACAGATAGAAGAACAGCGCCAGATGAATGCCGCCGTCCTCCAGCCGCACGCAGAGCGGGAACCACTTCAGAGCGCCGTTGGTTACGAGCGGGCCGTAAAAATCCTGATTGAAAAAATGCCCCCATGCGCCGATGGCCAGCGCGGCGGTCACGCCCGGCGCCAGCGTATCCAGCAGCTTCAGGAAGCGGATGTGCTTTTTGCGGGCGTAAATGAACAGACCAATGAGCGCGCAGACAATGCCGCCGGCGACGGAAAGGCCGCCGTCCCAGAGATACAGGGCTTGAAGGGCGCGGCCCTTGAACCGTGACAGATGCAGAAGCACATATACGAGACGGGCGCCGATGATGCCGCAGGGTAAAGCCACGAGACACAGGTCGATGGCGGTGTCGGCGGGCAGTTCTTTGCGGCGGCACTCGAGATATGTCAGCCAAATGGCGGCCAGAACGCCAACGGCGAGCAACAGGCCGAACCAATACACATCAAGACCAAAGAGACTGAAAGCGACGTTGTCGGGCAGCTTCATTATGGAAGCAACGGCGATGGGGATAGTCGTCATGAAGAGATCCTCCCAAAGCATTTTTTCCATTATAGCGCATTCGACGTGCAAAGCAAAGCAATTATTGCGTGTAATACAGGTCGGTGGATACATAGCTGAGACCGTCAATGGCACGGTAGGTGTCCTCGTAGGCGACGATCCGGTCCATGAGCTCGCCGTCGCGGCTGTAATACTCCTTATAGGTGACCGCAGTCTTTCCGTCGCGCGCTTCGCGCATGACTATCTTTGCCCCTATTCCCGAATTGATGGACAAAAAAGCATTCGTTATAATGGAAAGGAA
>CAZCAV010000020.1:0-36072 GCA_964496795.1 uncultured Oscillospiraceae bacterium | reverse complement strand
GCGGCAGCCGCGCGTGCAGCCGCGCATGACCTCGAGCGCCACGCGATCATGCACAATATTCAGATATGGCACGACGGGCCGGCCGGTAAAGGGCACGGCATTGAGATCCCTGACGACGCGCCGCACGACCGGACCGCCCTCCGGCTTCAGCGCGGGCACCAGCACGCCGCGCATGCCGGACAGCGTTTCAAGCAGCTCCGCACGGCTTATCCCGTCAAGCTTGGCCGTCTTGACCGCTTCGCTGACCTGTGCGGCCAGCTCCTCGCCGTCGCCGATCAGTATGGCGTCAAAGAAGGGCAAAAGCGGCAGCGGATTGCAGACGCAGGCCCCCCCGCAGATCACCAGCGGATGCTCCCCGCCCCGCTCCGACGCCCGCAGCGGCAATCCGGAAAGCTTCAGCATCGTCAGGATATTGGTATAGCACATCTCATAGAGCAGCGAAAAGCCCAGTACGTCGCATTCCCCGAGCGGACGTTTGGTTTCGAGCGTAAACAGCGGCAGGCCCGCCTCCGAAAGCGCCTTTTCCATATCCGGCCAGGGCGCAAACGCGCGTTCGCAGGCTGTATCCGGCAGATCGTTGAGCACATGGTACAGTATGCGCGAGCCAAGATGCGACATGCCGATCTCATATACGTCCGGAAAACAAAGCGCCCAGCGTATGAGCGCCTGCTCCTTGACAATACTGTTATATTCGCCGCCAATATAGCGGGCAGGCTTTTCAACACTGTTAAGCAGCCTGTCCAGTTCCACGTTCCGCAAAGACTTCTCCTCCATGAATGATCCAATTTATTTTATCAGAATCTTTCACAGCGGTCAAATAATGCGGACTTTCTCTTCTGTTTCGGGAAATGAGGCAGCAGACGTTCATGCCGGCTTGCGAGAGTGAAACGCGTTTTTTCAGTCCGGCCGGTTCAGCCTTTCTCCGCTGCGCCTTTTTCTCCTGAAAAGAAAGCCGAGAGAATATCGCCGACGGTAACGGAGAGCCCCTCTCTGGCAATGGCCATGACGAGCTGCGCCTCGTCCACCTCGCCGATGGTGCGGTTGCTTCCGGGATCAATGACCCGCAGCACATGAAAACGGTTGGTCTGCAAAAGCCGCAGCGCCTCCCTGGCGCGCATGGCGGGCCGCACAGCCAGCTCCGTCACCCGCATGGCCTCGCCGCGATCCATGGTCTCGCCGCGGCGAAGCACGCCGCCAAGACGGTTGTCCGGCGTGCGTCTGAGCTCTCCTATGGCCGAAACCAGCAGGAACAGGCCCATCATCCACAGCGTCAGATTCATTGTATCGAAGTATAAAAGCACGCCGCCCGCCAGCAGCATCAATGCGCCGCAGACCACGCCCGCGCCGCCCATAAGCTTTTGCGCGCGCGTTGAGCCTATATGCTCCTTCAGCAGCGCGTTGACGATCCGGCCGCCGTCAAGCGGCAGAGCGGGCAGAAGGTTGACGAGCGCCAGCGTCGCGTTGAAGGAAAGAAAGGCGTCCATGCGGAAGGCCGTGCGCGGCAGCATGCCCGCAGCAGCCGCCGCTGCGCCGGCTGCTATGAAGCTCACGACCGGCCCCGCCACGGCGATGCAAAGCTCGGCATGCGGACTGAGCTCGGCATTGCGCATGCGCGCTACGCAGCCAAAGGGCTGCAATTCTACGGCGGCGATCTTCTGTTCAAAGGCGGCCGCCACGATCACATGCGCTGCCTCGTGGAGCGCCAGCGCCAGAATGGCCTGCAGCATGGCCTCAAGTCTGCCCAGCACGCAGCAGACCGTCAGCGCTAAAAGCAGCAGCGGGCCGCCGCGAATCTCCACGCCGCGTATCGTGCACAGCCGCATATCAGTTCAGACCGTCGAGATCTATGAAATCCTCCGGATCGACCGGCGCGCCGGCCCGCCGCACGCGCACATAGACGCAGCCGTCCGCGCCCGCGCGCCCGAGCGTATCCTGAGCGGACAGCGGCTGCCCCTTTTCGACCGTAATATCCGACAGATTATAATAGAAGCTCTCCAGCTCGCTGCCATGGCTCACGCGCACATAAGCGCCGTAGCGGTCGTCCTGTGAAACCGCGAGCACCTCGCCCGAAGCGCAGACCGCTACCGACGCGCCTGCTTCGGCGCTAAGCTTCAGCACCGCGCCGTCCTCCAGCTTCTCGGCGCCCGTCGCCGAAACCGGCGCGTTCCAGCGCTGTGAAACCTTGAATACGCTTGTAACGCCGCCCGCCTCCACAAAGCGTAGCCTGCCCAGCGATTCCTCGCCGTCAGTGCCGGAGGCGTCCTCTGAAGCCGAAACCGCAACGCTCGGTTCCTCGCGCGAAAGGAGCAGCAGTTCAAAGAGCACCACGACCGCCAAAAGCGCCATGCAGATACTGATCTTGATCCACATGCTGCGCGCGCGCACACCGCGGCGGCGCGTGCGCATGAAGCTGGGCGCGTCCGCCCAGCGCGGGCGATCCCGCTGAGTTTTTATCATGACAAAGGGCGTTAGCTCCAGTTGCGATTTTTCCATGCTTTTCTTCCTCCCGTTGCAGTCTATGCTTGAAAGAAGCTCCGTTATGTATTATGATATCCGCATAGCTGGAGGCGCAAACAATGAAAACACTTCTAAGAAACGGCCTGATCTACACCATGGCGGAAGCTCCCTTTGCCGGCGACGTGCTGATCGAGGACGGCTTCGTTGCGGCCACGGGCAAGAGCCTCCGCGCCGAGGGCGCGGAGCAGATAGACCTTGACGGAAAATATGTTATGCCGGGCTTTATCGACGCGCACTGTCACATAGGCATGTGGGAGGACGGCATGGGCGAGGAGGGCGCCGACGGCAACGAATATTCCGACCCGATCACGCCTCAGTGCCACGGCGTGGACGGGCTCAATCCCTTCGATCCCTGCTTTTCGGAGGCGCTGCGCGCAGGCATCACCACGGTGGTCACCGGCCCCGGCAGCTCCAATGTCATCGGCGGTACCTTTGCCGCGCTCAAAACTGCCGGACGCGGGCTGGATGAAATGCTCATGCAGGATCCCGTCGCCATGAAGGCCGCCATGGGCGAAAACCCCAAGCAGCCGGAGCATGAAAACAAATCGCCCCACACGCGCATGGCCATAGCGGCCCTGTTCCGCAAGGCAATGACCAGCGCGCAGGATTATGCGGGCAAGCGCGACGATCCGGATCCGGAAAAGCGGCCGGATCGCGACCTTGGGCTTGAGGCGCTTTTGCCGGTGTTGGACGGCAGCCTGAAGCTGAAAATCCACGCGCACCGCGCCGACGATATTCTCACCGCGCTGCGGCTGGCCGACGAGTTTCATCTGAACGTGACGATCGATCACTGCACCGAGGGGCATTTGATCGCCGATATCCTCAAAGACAAGCTGGCGGCGCAGCACGCGGGCGTTATCATCGGGCCGCTGATCTCCGAGCGCAGCAAGATCGAGCTGCGCAACATGACCTATGACGCGCCGCGTCTTTTGCACGAAGCCGGCATCGAATTTGCGATCATGACCGATCATCCGGTCATCCCGATACAGTTTTTGCCCATCGAAGCGGCCCTTGCGGTGCGCGCGGGACTCGACGAGGAGACTGCGCTTGCGGCCATTACGCGCAGCGCAGCGCATATCACCGGCCTTCTGGATCGCGTAGGCACGCTTGAAGCGGGCAAGGACGCCGATATCGGCGTGTTCTCCGCGCATCCCTTCGACCTTCGGGCCCGCTGCGAAATGACCTTCGTGCGCGGCAGGCTTGCATGGAAAGAGGCGCGCTGAGCATGAGCCGTTTCACTCAGGCCGTTATCTCTCTGCCCAATCTACGGCACAACATCGACGTGCTGCGCGGCGGCTATGCGCCCGGCACCCGTTATCTTGCCGTCGTCAAGGCCAACGCCTACGGCCACGGCATGGAGCAGGTCGCGCGCTGCGCGCTTTCGCATGGCGCGTATATGCTTGGCGTCGCTTTTCCGGACGAGGGCCTGCGCCTGCGGCGCGCCGGCGTCGACGCGCCCATATTGCTGCTTGGCGCCTCAGAGGAGGATAACTATGACGCGATCATTGAAAACGGGCTTATGCCCGCGGTATTCGATCTGCATACGCTCGAAAGTCTTCAGCGGCATGCCGCGCGCCTGAACAGAACCTGCCGTATACACCTCAAGGCCGATACCGGCATGCGCCGCATCGGCTTTGTTACGCTCGATGACTTCCAAAAGGCGCTCGCCCTTCTTAAGCAATGCCCAAATCTTGAATTTTTCGGCCTGTTCACACACTTTGCGGTCTCCGAACGCGAGGATCAAAGCTTTACGCTTATGCAGGCCGAGCGTTTCCGCGCTTTTGCCGACGCTGCGCGCGCGGCCGGCTTCCATCCGCTTTTGCACGCCGCCAACAGCGGCGCGACCCTGAACCAGCCTTCGCTGCAATTTGACATGACGCGCGGCGGCATCGCCATGTACGGCTGCCATCCCGCGGGTCATGCCGTGGCCTGCGTGCCGCTCAGGCCCGTTATGAGCCTTTCGACCCGTATCGTCATGATCAAGGATCTGGCTCCGGGCGAGAGCCTCAGCTACGGCCTCACGTTTACGGCCGACCGGCCCATGCGCGTGGCCACCCTGCCCATAGGCTATGGCGACGGTTACCGGCGCTGTCTCAGCAACCGTGCTTTCGTGCTGGCGCACGGCCGCCGCGTCCGGCAGATCGGCACGATCTGTATGGATCAGATGATGTGCGATGTAACGGATATTGAAGGCGCCGCCGTCGGCGATGAGATCGTGCTCATAGGCGAGCAGGGGAAGGAGCGCATCACCGCCGACGAGCTGGCGGATATGGTGGGTTCGATCAGTTATGAAATCCTGCTTGGCGTCGACGTTCGCGTTCCGCGCATCTATATAGACGCGTAATCCGCTTTTGATCGGCTTACAGGGATGCTATGGTATCCTCTACGGCGCCGATGACGTCGCGGGCGATCAGCATGCGGGTTTGCAGCAGATCAAGCGCGCGCTCCGCGGACAA
This sequence comes from uncultured Oscillospiraceae bacterium, assembly GCA_964496795.1. Taxonomy (GTDB): domain Bacteria; phylum Bacillota; class Clostridia; order Christensenellales; family CAG-138; genus CAZCAV01. The sequence continues at coordinate 31,099 of CAZCAV010000020.1, read as the reverse complement.
GCCCAAAAGATAGGCGCCCAGGCAGGCTGCGTCAAGAGGCGCGATCCCCTGCGCAAGCAGGCCCGCAATCAGCCCCGTCAGCACATCGCCGCTGCCCCCCTTTGCCAGGCCGCTGTTTCCGGTCTCATTTTTGATAAGTCTGTTTTCAAAGGCGATATAGCTTACCGCTCCCTTCAGCAGCAGCACGCATCCCCAGCGCCTGGCATAGCGGGCGGCGGTTTCCATGGGCTCGGAAACGATCTGCGCCGCCGTCAGGCCGGTAAGCCGCGCCATTTCCATAGGATGCGGCGTCAGCACCACGTTTTCGTGCAGACCGTTTTCCAGTATTTCCGGATGCTGAGACATTAGATTCAATCCGTCCGCGTCAAGAACGAAGGGTTTTTTACTGCCAAGCGCCGCGCTGAGCAGCGAAGCGCTTGCGCAAACGCCCATACCGCAGCCCATGGCCAGCGCGTCCCTGCCGGCAAGCAGGGCTTCCGCCTGATAAAGGGCCGCTTCGTCCCATACGCCGCTCTTTCCTACGGGCGTGCAGCAAACCTCCGGCAAGGCCGCAAAGGCCGGCTTGATCTCGGCGGGCACGGCGACGGTCGTTACGCCCGCGCCCACGCGCAGAGCGGCCGCGGCGCTTAACAGCGCCGCGCCCGTATAGGCTGCCGAGCCCACGCACATGAGCAGCCGTCCGTTTTTTCCCTTGTGGGAATCCGCGCTGCGCGGCGGCAGCAGCCGGCGCGCGTCTTCGCCGGTGAAGACTGCGGCTGTCACGGCCGCTCTCCTGAAAGGCAATCCCTGAGCGCGCGCTCTGCCTCGTCATAGCCATAGCCGCGCGAGACGAGCCTTTGCATCACGCGGCTTACGCGCTCCTGCTCGGGCAGCGCCGAAAACTGACGCGCATACTTCTCCGCTACGGCGCGCGCGTTCTCCCGCTCGGTTGCATCGTCCACGGCGGCAAGCACTTCTTCGACCGTCTCGCCGTCAAGCTCATGCGCCATGAGCTGCTCCTTAAGCTTGCGGCGACTGACAGGCTTTGTGGCGAGGCGCGTACGGATAAAATCCTCAGCAAAGGCACGGTCGTTTACCAGCCCAAGCTCCTTGAGCCGCTCCACGGTCTCATATACCTCCACCTCGCCGTATTGCTTTTCGTCGAGATGACGCTCGACCTCCCGCGCGCTGCGCGCTGAATAACCGAGGAACTTCAGCGCCGCGTCCATGGGTGAGCCGCAGGAATCCGGCGGCCTCTTCCGTTTTTGAAAGCTGTTTCTCATAGGGTCATCATATCATACGAAACGCTTCGCCGGCAATCGTCAGGCGTCGAAGTTTTTCATCTTTCCATGTGATGAACATTTTGTAACAATTCTTTTTTCACCGTCCCGAACCGATGCAATCTTCTTCCAATTCAAGTACAATATTCGTACTGCAAACAGGAGGACAAGATTCCATGGATGATCTGCGGGGCAAAAAGCGCCGGCCCGCGCCCGAAGAGCAGGAATACCCCGAAGTATTTCTTGAGCCCATAGAGGACCCAGGCTTTGAAGAGGCGGCCAGCGAAGCGCTTACGTTTAATTTTCAGGCAAAAAAACGGAAGCGCACGCTGATCATCCTGCTTGGCTGCGCAGTCGCGCTGATCGCCTGCGTGTTTGTGTACCTCTTTGTTTCCGCGCAGAAACGCGCTGCCGAGGAAGCCGCCGCGCAGCTTGCGGCCGAGGAAGCGCTGCGCCTGCAGCTCGAGCAGGAGCGCATCGAATTCGAAGAATTTGCCAATTCCACGGTCTTTTTGGATGGCATTACCGTAGACGACGTTTCCATTGGCGGCATGACGCTTGAGGAGGCGCGCGCCGCGTTGGCGACCGTGCATGAGGGCTATCGCCCCGCGGGCGATCTGCAGCTTACCTACGGCGATAAGGTATTCTCTCTGGATCTGAGTAAAATCACCACCACCAGCAATCTTGAAGAAGTGCTTACGCAAGCCTATGCGCTCGGCAAGACCGGAGACTACGCCAGCATGAAGGCTGAACGTGAGGATATTCAGACAAACGGACGCAGCTTTTCATTGGCCGCGAGCTACGATTTTTCCGGCATATCCGGGGATATCGCGCTGATCGCGGCGGAGATCGACTGCCTGCCCGCCGATGCGGCGGTATCCGGCGTGGACACGGAAGCCCGCACGATCGTGTTTTCTGACGGCGTATCGGGCGTTACCGTGCAGCAGGAGGAGCTGATACAGACGATCACGGAGGCGATACTCAACGGTCAGTATACGCCCATCGCTATACCCGTTCTGGAAACGCCGCCGGCAGTCATGCGCGAGTCGCTTGAGGCGAAGTATGTCCTGCGCGCCAAGGCGACCACCAGCTTTTCCGGCAGCAATTCCAACCGTATATTTAACATCAAAAAGGGATGCTCGCTCATCAGCGGCACGGTGTTGAAGCCCAGCGAGGTATTCTCCGCCAACGGAACGCTCGGCACGCGCACGCTCAAAAACGGATGGAAAATGGCCGGCGCCTATGTCGGCGGCACAGTCGTCGAGGAGGCTGGCGGCGGCGTATGCCAGCTTTCGAGCACGCTCTATAACGCCATAGTCAAGGCCGATCTGGAGGTCGTATACCGCCGGAATCACTCCATGCCCGTCAACTATATTTCCGAGGGACTTGACGCCACGATCAATTCCGTGGGCAACGAGATCGACTTCCAGTTCAAGAACAATACCACGAGCGATATCGTCATCTTCGGCTATACCGAAGGAAAGAATCTTACGTTTGAGATTTGGGGACTGCCCTTCGCCACCGACGAATACGACGAGATCCGCCTCACCGCCGTCAAGACGGAAACCATGTCCCCCGATCCGGTCGTGACCATCGAGGTGGCCGAGGGCACGGAAAAGCCGGACGGCACGCTGATGGTCGCAGGCGAAACCTATATCGCCGTCCCGCAGCGCACGGGCTACAAATATCAGTCCTACAAAAACTATTATAAAAACGGCGAGCTGGTCAGGAAGGAGGCGCTGGCCCTCTCCACCTACAAGGCCATCGCCGGTGAAACATGGGTATGTCTGGTCACGGCCACGCCGACCGCCGATCCAACCGTCACGCCTGATTCCGGTACGCCCATGGATTCCGGTTCGGGCGAAAGCGGAGACGGCTCTGCCAACCCCGGCGCTCCCGTAACGCAGGACGGCAGTACTGTGGCGCCGTAACGCCGGCGGCATGTAAAGCGTTATTCTTCGCTCTGCCGGTCGCCGCGTTCGCGCTCGGCCAGAAGCCGCACAAGCTCTTCGGGCGACGCAGGCTGCTGCGGCGTGCCCATGCAGGCCGAGCAGGTCTGGAAGCAATCCGGACAAATACAGCGGCTTTCCAGGCCCTTTTCATCCTGAACCATATAGGTTCCGCAATTCTGGCAGGTACAGCGCATGATGTATCTCCTATATCCTTCCGCTGCGCATGCGGCGATCGAACAGTGCCACAGCCACGGCGGATACGGCAACGGCCCAGCCGATCACCCACCAGAGATCCGGAAATATTGCCGCATAGTCGCCTGAAAGCGCTGCGCGTCCGGCGTCGACTGCGCGCGCAAAAGGCAGCAGATATGCCACTTTTTTGAACGCGCCGCCGACAAGGTCGAGATCGAACCATGTTCCCGAGAGCCACGCCGCCAGATTGGTCAAGAGCGCGCCGCAAAAGCCCCCCACCTGCTTGTCGCTCAGCAGCGTGCCGCACAGGAGCCCAAGCCCGATGAAAAACACTGCCGCCGGAATCAAAACGGCCAGTACAAGCAGTATGTTTACCGTCCAGTCAAGCCCAAGGCAAAGGGCGGCGATAAAGCAAATGGCTCCCTGCCCGACGGCCACCGGCAGCAGCGGCAGCGTGTAGCCGGCGATGAATTCGCCCGCAGTCAGGGGCGAGGCAAAGAGCCGCATCATAAACGAGGTGCTGCGATCCTTGGCGATGAGCTGCGCCGAAAACAGCGTAATAAAGGACAGGCCGAACACCGCGATACCCGGCGTCAGGTGATCGAGCTCGAACAGGCTGACAGGAATGTTTGCCTGAATGGCTGTGAGCAGCAGCAGCAGCACGATCGGAAAGCCCAGCCCGAAGCCAAGGTTGAGAGGATCGCGCACCAGCTCCTTTAAATTGCGGTCTATAAAGCTCCTGAGTCTCATGCACGCGCCTCCGTTCCCGTGGCCAGAGCCACAAAAGCATCCTCAAAGTTTTTGGCCTGTGTCAACGCGATCAGCTCCGCCGCCGTGCCTGCGGCGCGCAGCCTTCCTCCGGCCATAACGCCGATATGATCGGCCAGCGCCTCGGCCTCCTCGAGATAATGCGTCGTCAGGATCATGCTCACGCTGCCCTTCAGCCGCTCGATATGCGTCCAAAGCTCGCGCCGCGCCACCACGTCCAGCCCCAGCGTCGGCTCGTCCAGGAACAGTATCTCCGGCTCGGAGATCAGCGCCATAGCGATGCTCAGTCTCCGCTGCATGCCGCCGGAAAGCACCTTGGCCTTCTCTTTGGCGCAGTCCTGCAATGAAAACGCCTCCAGCATTTCGTCCCGTTTTTCGCGCGCCCTCGCGCGCGGCATACCATATACGCCCGCGATCATCTCCAGATTTTCCCTGACGGTCAGATTAGGCGCTACGGCTGTTTCCTGCGGCGATATATTGATCCTTTGCTTGACCAGTTGCATTTTGTGCACCACGCTCTCCCCAAGCAGCAGCGCGTCGCCCGCGCTTGGCGGGAGCAGGCCCGCAAGCATGCGGATCGTAGTCGTTTTACCCGCGCCGTTCTGGCCGAGCAGCGCAAACAGCTGTCCGGTGCCGATCTTTAGATTCAGATCGTCCACCGCCAGCTTGGCGCCAAAGCGCTTGGTCAAATGCAGTGTTTCTACCGCAAACATGTGACGTCCCCCTTATTTCTCTTTGAGCAGCCCGGCGGCAAACTCCATGAATGCTCCGTTCTTGAGAATGGCCAATCCGCCTGCGTCGATATCGCCCGCTATCAGCAGGCTGTCGCCGGGCTTGATGTCAAATATGTCGCGCGCTTCCTTCGGGATCACGATCTGTCCCTTCGCGCCGACCTTAGCCATGCCAAACAAATATTTGCCCTCCGGGCCACGCATACTCATCCGATTTGACCTCCGGTTGGAAAAGTAGGTTTTGTTATACCAATTATACCGATATTAGTTAATTTGTCAAGTTTATACAATCGCATACATTGCCAAAAGTCCCCAAGGCGCGCCCATTGTTCACGAATTGTTCTTTGCACTCATTAAATATGCGCGCTATAATACATTTGATATATATGCTGTACGATTTATGTCAGAATGGAGGCTTTCGATATGGTTTGCAAAGAGTGCGGCGCTTATAACGCCGAGCATCTCACTCATTGCCGCGTTTGCGCCGCCAAGCTGCGCGACGATTCCGCCGCAGCGCCTGCCGCGCCCGCCAGAGAGGAGAACGCCGACCGCCCCGCGCGCGAATTCGCGGCGGCGCCAAGCTGGCCCAAGAGCGCCTTTTCCGGCGCTCCTGAAAATCCTCCCCTAAAGGCGGCGGCTTCCGCCGCTCCCAAAACGGAGGCGGCGTCCGGCGCCGCGGCCCAGCGGCCCGCCCTTCGCTCCACCCTGCAGCAGCCGGCCGAGCCCGCCACGCGCCGCGCCTGCCCGCATTGCGGCAAGGCGACGCTTGCGGACGCGCCTTACTGCGCGTATTGCGGCGAGCTTTTGAACGGTCCTGCCAAGGCGGCTTCCGCCATGCCTGCCGCCGCTCCCGCGGCAATGAAAAAGGCGGCCGCCCACGCCGCGCCGGTCGATGATTTTGACGACGACTATGACGACTATGACGATGAGGATGATCCCAAGCCCGCCAAAAAGCGGAGCGGCCGTCAGAGCAAAAAGTCGAACGACGCCGACGATGATTTTGACGATGAAGAATATGACGACGAAGATTACGACGACGAGGATTATGACGACGAGGACTATGACGAACTGCCCAAGAAGCGCGGAAAGGGCACGACCATACTGTTCTGGGGTCTGATCATACTGCTTATCGCCGTGATTGGCATCTGCGGCAAGGTCATTGCGGATCGCAATTTCGACGGCGATTTCGGCAAGATGTTCGCCTCCATCGGCTCTATCTTCGGCGGCAAGCAGGACGCCTCTGCTGAAACCGCCATTACAGAGGATGGCGGCGACGCCGCGGCCACCTCCGCCGCTATGTATACCGCCACCATATCGCCCTATACCGATTCCGCCGGCAACCGGTATTTTGACGTCAACGTCATTGCGCCGACCGGCAGCAAGGTGCAGGTCGTTTCCAGCGCGGCGCTTGAGACCAGCGAAGCGACCGTGCCGGACTACGATAACGTCATACTGCGCGTGGCGGAGGCTGTATTTCTTCCCAACGCGCCCTGCGACAGCGAGACGGTGACCGTTACGCCCAGTATTCAGGCCGTTACCGCCGACGGACAGACGATCCCGATTTCCGTTGACCCGATCACGATCACGGTACCCGTGCTCTCGCTTACGCTGGAGTCTCCGGCCGAAAGCAGCGTGCAGGCGACCTTTGCCAACGATCCGATCGTTATCACGGGTACCGTTGACGATCCGACCACCGAGGACGATCATTCCGTTGAGGTGTATATCAACGACGTGCGCGTGGACGTGTATGCAGGCGGCACCTTTACCTATAACTATACGCCGACGATCGCGCCGACCGTGGCGGCGACGCCCGCCGATACGAGCGCCGCGACCGACGCTGCGGCCACCGCCGCCGATCCCAGCGCGGAGGCTACCACGCCCCCCGAGGGAACGACCGCGGGCGGTCTGGGCGAGACCGTGACCGCCGCCGGCGACGATACCACCGTGTCCGACGAGGAGGCCGCTTCCGACGATACCGCGGCTGCAGCCGATGCGGCGACGACGGCCGCCACTGGCGCCGCCGGAACCGAAACCATCACCGTCGAGGCGCGCAAGAACAACTGCGTCACCGCCAGGACCGTCATTACGGTGCAGCCCTATGTGTTCCAGAACATGTCGCTGCTTGTTTCCAATGACGCGGCTGCCGGCGTCAGTGCAGATACCAGCAGCGGCGCCCTGACCCTTCAGGGTACGGTAACGCCCGGCGCGGTCATGACGGCTTCCTGCGATTCGGACAAGGTGAGCATCGGCGAACCTACGGTCTCCGCGACCGGCAACTTCACCATCGCCGTGACGATCAGCGCAGTCGGCGCTTACAATATAAAGCTCACGGCCACGCAGGACGGCTATAACGAGGCTGCAACGACGACGATTGTGGAGCGCGCGCCCGCCGATACCTACAAGAAGTTCAAGACCGGCGCGTCCGATCTGAGCTCCATTATCGCCAAGGTCACCTCCGGCGAGACCACGAGCGGAGACGTATACTTTACGGGTACCGTTACCGAGATCCTCGGCACCAGTCCCTATACGGTGTTTAAGGTGAAGCTCTCAGACGATACCGAGGTCGTTTGCGTCAACCGGAGCGCGAAATCCAAGATCAATTCCGGCGACGTCAAGCAGAAAAAGCAGCTCTTTGGTTCGCTGTTCGGCTTCTACAACGATTCCACCATGCCCTATATCTGGGTATGGTTCATTCTCAACAAGTGAAGATCTGGGCTAAGCTGTATCAGGAGCATAAACGGATCGATCAGGTCGTGCGGGAGTTTTCTTCCGCACGGCCTGTGAGCATCGACGGCTGGGCAGAAGTTATGACCGAGCTCTGCAAGCCGCTCGATCTGGCCTGCCCTGTGCTGCTAAACAAGCATGTCAGCGAGCTGGCGCGCTTTTCGCGCACAGTGTTCTATCCTGGAGACTTTATGGAGAGCGTATCCTTTACGCGCTTTGAGATCGAAATTTTTCCGGAAAAAAAGAAAGAAACGCATGTCAGCTACTCCTTTGACGCACACTAAGCGCAAAAGGAGGGAAAAGACAGATGGATATTTTGTCGCTGATATTGATGATTGTCGGCGCGCTGAACTGGTTCCTTGTCGGGCTGTTCCGTTTCGACCTGGTAGCCAGCATTTTTGGCGGTTCCACCACCGTCGTCAGCCGGATCATCTATGCCCTTGTCGGCCTGGCCGGCATCTGGGGCATTACGATGCTGTTCCGCACGCGCAGCGGCCGCGTCGAAACGGAAACCACCAAGGACTGAGCGCCTCCTTACGCGCTTAGGGGCGGTCGTACAGGCAAAAATCAGGCGGCGAGGCGTATCCTCCCGCCTGATCCGCATTTACAGCGCTTTATTCCGTGAACACCAGCTTGAAATCCTCAAATAGTACCGGCATGTCCTCCGTAAACGCATAGCCAAGCTGCCGGCCCTCCTCCGTGAAGAAATGCCGGTGATTTTTTTGCCAGCTTTCCAGACAGTCGTCCTCGCCCTCGCGGCGGCAGATATCAAAGCCGATATCGCAAAACGGCAACACCAGCGTGGAAACCGTCTCGATCACGCAGCGCGGACGGCCCGCCCAGTCGGTCACGATGCTCAGATCGCCGACCTGCGGTACGCGGCTGCCACCGAGCGAATAGGCCGCCATGCTGCTGGCCGTAGCGCGTTTCTTTCCGCCGAGCACCAACGCCAGCAGATCGTTTGCCAATCGTTCCGTCATGCCAAAATGAAAGCACTCTATGTATCGCTCAGACGGATCCCTGTTCGTCCTTTGCAGAAACAGTGTCCAGTATTCCTCTGCCGTCATGACTGTCCTCCGTTTTTTGTTCTCAGTATACCACGGCGCTGCACAAAAAGCACAAAAACGCTTGTTGCCGCGTCCAAACATGCTATACTGATGATCATACCGCATCTAAAAGGGGTGAGACTCATGTATGAAACTATTACGCAGGATCTGCTGGCGTTTTTAGCCGCTTCGCCCAGCTGCTACCATGTCGTTTCCAATATTGGCGCGCTGCTGACCGGCGCGGGCTATCGTGAGCTGTCGGAAGCGGAGCTCTGGCGCCTTGCAGAGGGCGGCCGGTATTATTCGGTGCGGAACGGCTCCTCGCTGATCGCCTTCCGGCTGCCGCGGCAGGACTTTACGGGTTTTCAGATCGCCGCCACGCACAGCGATTCGCCCTGCTTCAAGATCAAGGTCAATCCTGAAATGCCGGTGCGGGAGCAATATGTCGTGCTGAACACGGAAAAATACGGCGGCATGCTCTGCGCGCCATGGTTCGACCGTCCGCTGTCCGTCGCCGGACGCATAGTATGCAGGGAGCACGAAGCCCTGTCCGCCAAGCTGGTCAACGTGGACCGCGATCTGCTGATGATCCCCAGTCTGGCGCTGCACATGGATCGCACCGCCAACGATGGCCGCGCCTACAATGCGCAAAAGGACATGCTGCCGCTTTTGGGCGATTTTGGAGCCAGCGGCCGGTTTATGGATATTGTGGCGGATGCCGCCGGCGTAAACGCCTGCGATATTCTTGGCATGGATCTGTTCCTCTATAATCGCGTACCCGGCACGGTATGGGGCGCGGATAACGAATTTGTTTCCGCGGGCCGGCTTGACGACCTGCAATGCACATACGCCTCGCTGAGAGCCTTCCTCGACGCGGACAATCCGCACAGCGTTCCGGTGCTGGCCGTATTTGACAACGAGGAGGTAGGGAGCGCCACCCGTCAGGGAGCCGCCTCCACAATGCTGACCGATGTGCTTCGGCGCATCAACGACGCCTGCGGCCGCTCACAGCAGCAATATCTTTCGGCAGTGGCCGCAAGCTTCATGGCCTCCACGGACAACGCTCACGCTCTGCATCCCAATCATGAGGACTGCGCTGATCCGATCAACCGGCCAGCTATGAACAAGGGCGTCGTCATCAAATACAATGCCGATCAGAAATACACGACCGACGGCGTAAGCGCCGCGATCTTCAAGCAGCTCTGCGGCCGCGCGCACACGCCCTGGCAGGAATTCACCAACCGCTCCGACAGCAAGGGCGGCTCTACGCTCGGCAATATATCCAGCACGCAGGTGCCGCTGTGCGCGGTGGACATTGGACTTGCGCAATTGGCCATGCACTCACCCTATGAAACGGCGGGCGGTAAAGACGCCGGCTACCTTGCCTCCGTGCTGCGCTGCCTGTATTCCTCCGCGCTCCGGTGTGAAGCCGGCGGCCGGTACCGACTGCTGTTTCCATGACAGCGCCAAGCGGCCGCACGGGATATCCCGTGCGGCCGCTCTTTTGTATTGACGTCAGGCCTTGAGGGCCCTCAGCAGATGCTTTTCCGCCTCGCCGCACCAAAGGCCGTTATGGGCGGACACAATGCGATCCAGCTCCTGAAAGAGCGGATTGCTCTTGCCGAGCTCGGCAAAATCGGCTATCGCGGTGAGCGGCAGCTCAATATGGTTATAGATAAGCTTCTTGCCGCCAGGAATATACGGCAGGTTTTTGGTGGTTTCAGGCACGCAGTCAAGGCCGCCGATATGCGTGATCATGGCCGCGGGATTGATCTTTCCGGCATTCATGAGCGCGATGGATTCGCGCATGTCCGCCGTGTTGCCGCCTGAGGTCCCCACAAGATGATGACTCGCGTAATGGACGTTGTAAAAATTCATCTCCGCGGAAAATGCCGCATTCGAGGGGCCGGCGAAAAAGTTTAAGCAGCCGTCGAAGCCCAGTATCGCGTCGGCCTGCTCCACGACCGCGCGCACGGGCGCAAAGCAGATCACATCGTCATAGCCCTTGCCATCGTTCAAGGCAAGAAGCGCGGAGACGGCGTCGCCTGAGGCCGTGTTCAGATAATGCAGCTCCACCCCCTGTCTCTTCGCCTCCTCCACCGTGTAGATGGACGCCGCGCGCGCAAGGCGGCTGTCGTCAATGTCCGTCACGACCAGCCGCCTCGGCCTCCGCTCGCAGTGCAGCGCGTAATCGATAGCGCCAAGGCCCATGGGGCCCACGCCTGCAAGCAGGGCCATGCAGCCGCCCTCGGCAATGCCCATGCTATGCTCGTAACTGCCGGGCGTCGTATGATACATAGCGTGGAAGGTGCCCACGATACAGCTCATTGGCTCAGCCAGCGAACCGTAGAAATAGACGTCGCTGTCATAGGGCAGCAGGCAGTCCGACAAGAGCGTTTCATGCGGTATTTTGACATAGGTGGCGTCGCCCCCGCACTCCTGATAGGAATAGCCCGGCGCGTCGAGCGAGCCGTGATAAAAATGCGCCGGCTGTATGGAGAAGCCCTGACCGGCCCGATATTGATGCTTCCAATTCTTGCCGACCTCCAGAATTTTGCCGCAGAACTCATGGCCGACGATCACGGGATGCTCCGCTACGTCGTCCGGCACGCGCTTGTGCGCGGGGCCCTGCACGGTCGCTTTATAGCTCGACATGCACAGGCTGTCGGAAATGACCTCGCAAAGAACGTCGTCATCTCCGACGGGACTCAGCTCGAATTCCTCAAGCCTTAAATCATTCACGCCGTACAGGCGCACCGCTCTGGTTTTCATATGCGTACTCCTCCTTTTTTCCGCTTAGACCGCGCTTGCTTCCGTCTCGTGCCGAATGATCGCCCAGGTGCTGTCGATCAAGCCGGAAAAACGCGGCTCCTTGAGTTTTTCGATCACAAAGCTCTGCCGCGGCGAATTGATATCCTCGCCGCAGATCTCCCGCATTTTACAGTTCTCCGCAAGCGCGCGCAGCCGTGCCAGCTGCTCGTCGGTGTTGCGCGTAGGCATGTAGGTGATCGCGTGGACGCCCGCGTCGTACAGCGTCCCGATCAGCTCGCCGAGATATGCGTCCTCAAAGGTCTGCGTCTTTTTATCGCCCGTCACGGACTGCGTCACATCGCCGAGATAAGCATAGCAGAGTATCGCGTCGATCTCCGCCGCCAGAGCCGTGATCTCCTCCAGCGACGGGCACTCGTCGGTCGCAGGAATATATACCTTGGGAATGCAGTCCTTTTTAAGCTTGCCTACCAGATCGTATTCCGACAGCATATCGAGATTCGGCTCCGTGGCGCGCGCCAGCGCCAGCATAAGATGCCGTTCGGTCACGGTCCCGCCGTGCGCAAACTCTGAAAGCGGCAGCACGTCGCGCTCAAAGTCCAAGTGCATTCCCATCACATCGTTGATACGCTCCAGCATCCTGCAGTTGCGCAGATTCCGCTTTTCGCGCAGCGGCTGAAAGAAGGCCTGCACCCGTGCGATATGCTGATGCGGCACGCCATGCAGCACCATGTAGCTGATCCCCGTTTGATCGGGATTGTTGGTGCGCCGCTCGGCAAAGGGCGTGCCCGCCATGGATACGCGGCACTCGACGCCCACAGTAACGGGAATGTCCACAAGCCGGCCCGCCTCTATGAATTCCTCCGTGCCCCCCATGGAATCGTGATCCACGATCCCGCAGGTGCAAAGGCCCGCTGCGCGCGCCGCATATACGGCTGCCGACGGCGAATAGGGCGAAAAGGAATAGCTGGTATGGATATGATTATTGATGCAGCGCGGATCCATGGGCGGAAAGTCCGCCGTTTTCAGCGTTTCCGTCAGCGCCTCAAGCCGCGCTGTACGGCCGCCCGCGTTGAGCCGGTTTAAAAGCCTTTCCTCTATCATCGCAGCATCACCTGCCCGCCCGTGACCGGAATCGCCTGTCCCGTTTCGTAGGTTTGCTCCACGGCATAGAATATCGCCTTGGCCACGTCCGAAGGCAGACAGCCGCGCGGGATCAGCGATTTGGATAGATAATAATCCTTCACATCCTCCACGGTTTTGGCGTTTGGCACCTTGCCCGCGTTCAGGTATTGCACGAACAGTCCCCGTTCGGGATCCGACCACAGCGGCCCGTCATAGTAATTGCCCGGGCAGATGGCATTGACCTTGATCTGATAGGGCGCCAGCTCGAGCGCAAAGCTCTGCACGAGCCCTATGCCGCCGAACTTGCCGCCGGAGTAAGCAAAATTCCTGTTGCTGCCGGCAAGACCTGACTTGCTGTTGATCTCAATAATGTCGTAGAAGGCCTTCGGCTCGGTCTCATGCTGTGCGCGCATAATGCGGCTGGCATAGCGAACGCAGGTGAAAAATGCTGTATAATTGATGCTGGTAACAAACTCAAAGTCCTTCTTTTCCATCTCATCCAGCGAGCCGGCCTTGAGCACGCCCGCGTTGGACACAAACAGATCCAAGCCGCCGAAGCGCTCCACGCAGGCGCCGATCATATGCGCCACGCTCTCCTCGTCGGCCACGTTCACCTTCACGGCGAAGGCCCTTTCGCCAAGCGTTCCGGCGACCTCAGCGGCCAACGGCTCGTTCAGATCGGCGATCGCCACCGAGGCGCCCTCGCGGTACAGCTCTTCGGCGATGCCTTTGCCAAAGCCCTGCGCCGCGCCGGTTACAATCGCAGCCTTTCCGGCAAGGCGGCCCGTTCCCTCCGCGCCCGCAGTTCTGCAGCGCGCCATGTCCTCCCATTTGGTCATGTCAATCATGCTTCTTATCCTCCATATATCCAAGCAAGCGTCCGTAGGCGTCCTGCCAGGCCTGTTCGTCCTGCGGCTCATAGCTTTCCAGCGGGAATGAGCGCCGCACGATCTCGCGCAGCTCGTCAATGCCTCCGATATCCCCCAGCGCCTGCGCCTGCATCAGAAGATTTCCGGCCGAAGCGCCCTCGATGGGGCCTGTGACGACCTGTCGCCGGATAGCGTTGGCCGCCATTTGGTTCAGCATCCGGTTCTGTATGCCGCCGCCTACAATATTGAGCGTATCTATGCGCGCGCCCTTGATGGTCTCCAGCGTCTCGAGCGCATGGCGGTACTTCAGGGCAAGGCTCTCGTAGATCGCCCGCGCAAACTGACCCGCCGTTTCCGGCACGGGCTGGCCCGTCGCGCGGCAGTAGGCAACGATCTTTGCCTGCATGCCGCCCGCGGAAAAGAAAGGCCCGTCGTCCGGATCGATGATGGAGCGAAAGGGCTCCTCCCGACCTGCAAGCTGCACCAGCTCGCCCCAGCTATACCTCTTTCCGGCCGCCGTCCATTCGCGGCGGCATTCCTGTATGAGCCAGAGCCCCATGATATTTTTCAGCGGTCTGAATCCACCCTGCACGGTGCCCTCGTTGGAAAAATTCGCTTCATACACGTCGTCGCTCAATACGGGCGCGTCGGTCTCCATGCCAAAGAGCGACCATGTTCCGGAGGAACAGAAAGCAAAGCTGCCCCGCCCGGGGATCGCGGCCACAGCGGAGGCCGTATCGTGCGAGCCCACTGCGGCCAAAGGCACCGCGCCTATGCCAAGCTCCTCCGACAGCGGCGCGCGGATACTGCCGCGCAATTCGCCCGCAAAATCTATGCGCGCAAATATCTTCTCGGGAAGCCCTAACCGCCGGATGAGCTCAAAATCCCAATCCTTCGCAGCGGGGTCCAAAAGATTGGTCGTGCTCGCGATCGTATACTCGCTCAGCTTGTCGCCCGTGAACAGATACCCCAGAAGGTCGGGCATCAGCAGCATGGTCTCCGCTTTCTCAAGCGTCGGATCGTTTTCAAGCTTTCGCCGGTAAAGCTGATAGACGGTATTAAAGCTCATGGCCGCAAGGCCTGTGCGCTCAAACAGCGAGCGCTTATCCATGCGCTTCCAGCAGCGCTCCATATCCGCGTCAACAGCGTTACGGTACGCCCGCGGATTCTGCAGCAGCTTCCCCTCAGCGTCCAACAGACCGTAATCCACGCCCCAGGTGTCTATGCCAAAACTGCTTACGGAATGAACGCCCGCCCGTTTACACGCGCGAAAACCCTGCTGCATTTCGAAAAACAGCCGCGAAACATCCCAGCTCAACAGACCGTGGTCATCGCTGAGCTCGTTTTCAAAACGGTGCATGTCGCTCAGCGTCAGCCTTTCGCCGTCAAAGCTGCCAAGCACCGCCCGCCCGTTGGATGCGCCAAGATCAAAGGCCAACATGCTTCGTGCCTTCATATAGGTGCTCCTTCCTGCTTCAAATGTTATTTTATAACATGATTATAACGCATTCCGAACATTCAGGCAAGACAAATAACATTATCCTCCCGAATTTATCCTTTTCGGGCGAAGCGCCGGCGGCACGTCAAAGCGCCCGTCGCAAAATGCGGCGAGCGCTTTGAAGGTCTGCCTAAAAAATCATGCCTCCGGCTCGATCAGGCCGTAGTCACCGTCGTTGCGCTTATAGAGCACGTTCATTAGATTGGTATCCGAATTCACAAACACATAGAAGGAATGTCCCAGCAGCTCGAGCTGCATCATGGCCTCCTCCTCGCTCATGGGCTTGATGTTGAAGCGCTTGACACGGACGATGCGCGGGCCTTCCTCCTCCGCCTCGTCATAGGAGCCGCCGAAAAGCGGTTCATCATAGCGAAAGGCGTCGGCGCGCAGGTTCTTTTCGAGGCGGGTACGGTGGCGGATGATTTGCTTTTCGAGCTTATCGAGCACGTTGTCGATGGAAGCATACATGTCCCCTGTCATCTCTTCGCCGCGAATGATAACGCCCTCGTAAGGGATCGTCACCTCGACGATATGGCGGGATTTTTCCACTGACAGCGTGACCTGTGCCTCCGCATCCTGTGGGAAATAGCGCTCCAGTTTGGAGACCTTTTTCTCCACGAGGTCGCGCAGGTAGTCGGAGATCTCGAGATTTTTTCCGGAAATCGAAATGCGCATGTATTCCACTCCTCCCTGCGGCAAAACGTGTTGCTTTGCCAGACTTACTTCTTTGAATAGATTATAGCATAATTCCCTGCGGCACTCCATGGTAAGTCTGTGAGTTTTTCGCGATTTGAACGGCATTTTTTTGCGTGTTGCAGGAAGTTCACTTTCTATCCATTGCTATGACGCAAGGATGGGGTATCTTATCATCAGAGCAAGGACAGGAACAATCAGACCCCCCAATATTACCTCCCATCCCATCCCAGCAAAGGCCTCCGGCAAAACCGGAGGCCTTTGCCTTAGGCCTTTTATTGGACTTTTCTATTTATTCATTTCGCCAATGAGCTGCAGCAGCGCCGCCGTATCCAGGCCGCCGCTCCCGCCCATGTTCATCAGCTTCAATAGCTGCTCCGGTTTGATCGCAGGCGTTTCCTTGGGCCGCTCATGGCGCGGCGCATCCTGTGCAGGCGGA
The DNA here is from genome assembly GCA_964496795.1 of uncultured Oscillospiraceae bacterium. Classification (GTDB taxonomy): domain Bacteria; phylum Bacillota; class Clostridia; order Christensenellales; family CAG-138; genus CAZCAV01. Next base: position 15,034 of record CAZCAV010000020.1, on the reverse strand, counting down.
CAATCCACGCCGCAGCGCTCCGCGAGACGCTCAAGGAAGCTGCGCGGCACAAATGGAGCCAGAACCACCAGAAAACGCGCGACGCCCGCGCGCCCGTGCTCGCTGCGAATAAGCTCGCACAGCCGCTCCGCTCCGGTCAGCGGACGCATCTCCTCGCTGACGCGCGGCGACCCGTTTGCACTTTGATTGGGCAACGCGCCCGGCGTATATCGCTGCATGCTTACGCCTCCTTCTTTCTTCATTCTATGACTGTTCACGCGATGCGGTTCATAGGCATAGGGTATGTAGGAGGTGAGTATTCCATGACGCGTTCACTCAAGGACTATAAAGACGTGAATAGCGGGGACGCGCTCCGCGATGCCCTGGAAAGCCGCAACGGCAGGAGCGAAAGCGAGCTTCTTGACGAGCTGGGCGAGCTCACGCGGCAGGAACGCGCCGCCGGGCGTATGGACAACGGGATCATGGACGATCTGTACGAAAAGCTGTCGCCCATGCTCACGCCCAAGCAGCGCGAAAAGATGCAGGAGGTGCTTTCAAGGCTCAAGGATTAAGCTTCCCCCGGTTGCAATCGATAAGGCGCAGTCTGTATAATAGGGGTCATGGCAACCTTACTTCTGATCATCATTTATGCCGCGTTCATCTCGCTCGGCCTGCCGGATTCTCTGTTTGGCGTATCCTGGCCGGTGGCGCATCTCGACTTCGGCATAGAACTGAGCTTTGCGAGCCTTCTGACCATGATCACAGGCTGCTGCACGGCGGGCATGAGCTTTTTTTCCGGCCGTTTTATCAGAAAGCACGGAACGGGCCCCGTCACAGCCGTTTCGGTGCTGCTCACCGCCGCCGGACTGTTCGGCGTTTCGATCGCGCACTCCATCTGGTGGATGATCGGCTGCATGATCGTGCTCGGCATCGGCGCGGGCGCCGTGGATGTTGGCCTGAACGATTATGTCGCCGCGCACTATCAGGCGCAGCATATGAACTGGCTGCACTGCTTCTGGGGCGTCGGCGTGACCGTCGGTCCGCTGATCATGTCCGCCTTTTTGAAGGACGCCTCCTGGCGCGGCGGCTATCGCTGCATATCGTACATTCAGTTCTGCTTTGCCCTGATACTGATATTGGCGCTGCCGCTCTGGAAAAGGGTCGCCGTCCAAAGCGGCGGGGCTGTTGTTGACGCGCCCGTTCCGCAGCCGAACGCCGAAGAAAAGCCTTTGCGGATCGCGGGAGTCAGGCTCGCCATGCTGATGTTGGCTCTGTACTGCGGCTTTGAATCCATACTCGGTACCTGGAGCGCCAGCTTCCTGATCCTTACGCGCGGCGTCGATGCGGCCGCGGCCGCCCGCTGGACCGCGCTGTATTACGGCGGCATCATGATCGGCCGCTTTGTCTGCGGCTTCTTTGCCATGAAGCTCAGCGATCAGGCATTGATCCGCGGCGGGCTCGCGGTCATGCTGACGGGGGCGCTTCTGCTGGCGCTGCCCCTTGGAGGCGGCTTTGCGCTTGCGGGTCTGATGTTGATCGGCTGCGGCTGCGGGCCGGTATTTCCCTGTACGCTCCATTCCACAGCCGGACGCTTCGGGCGAGCCTATGCGGCGGACATCGTGGGCTTTCAGATGGGCGCCGCCTACTTTGGCACGCTCTGCCTTCAGCCGCTCTATGGCCTCATCGCCACCAAAACCAGCTTTTTCATCACACCGTATGTACTTATGGGTCTCGGCCTGCTGCAATGGGCCGCGTTTGAAGCGCTGGAGGCGGGACTGCGGAAGCGCCGCAGCCTGACCGCTTAAAATCCTTTGCTCTGCGCAACAGGGCCGTCCATACTCGGACGGCCCTGTTAGACCGTCAAAAAACTCTGTTTTTTGACGGGTAAACCGCTTTTTGCCTGCGCCATGAATGGTGCGGCCGGCAAAAAGCACAGGGAAACCGCCCATACATGGGCGATCCGTTCCGGCGGATGAACCGCCGGAGCCGGAACAACTTTAAGGGGCTGCGGCCCCTTAACAACCCTAAAGGGCTTTTTGACAGACTGACAGGGCCGTCCATACTCGGACGGCCCTGTTTTATACTCGCTCCGGTTACTGAATGGTGGTGCCCGCCTTGCCGGCCAGCGCGTCCACAGCCTTGTCGAGCGAAGTGACGATGGCCTTGCGGCCGGGTTTGCTCTCCACGAATTTGACGGCCGCTTCCATTTTGGGCAGCATTGAGCCGGGCGCGAAATGCCCCTCGGCCATATACGCGCGGGTTTGAGCGGCTGTTACAAGATCGAGATCCTTCTGATCGGGCTTATTATAGTTGAGGCTTACTTTTTCCACTGCCGTCAGAATGACGAGCGCATCCGCGTCGATATCCTCCGCCAGCTTTTCGCTCGCCAGATCCTTATCGATCACCGCCGCGGTGCCCGCAAGACTCCCGTCCGCCGTACGCACGACCGGAATGCCGCCGCCGCCCACGGTCACGGCAATGAAGCCCGCGTCGATCAGGCTTTTGACCGCATCGATCTCCACGATCTCTACCGGAACGGGCGAGGCGACCACGCGCCGCCAGCCGCGGCCCGCATCCTCCTTCATGATATAGCCCTTCTCCGCGGCGATCGTCTTGGCCTCGTCCTCCTTGTAGAAGGGACCGATGGGCTTGGAGGGATTCTGAAACTTCGGATCGTTTTCATCGACCACCACCTGCGTCACAAGCGTCACCGCCTGTTTATGGACGCCGCGTTCCCTGAGCACCTTGGACAGTCCCTGTTGGATATGGTAGCCGATCATGCCCTGGCTCATGGCGCCGCATACATCAAAGGGCATGGCGGGCGTGATGGCGTCGGCATACTCGTTCTGCAGCACGATGCGGCCCACCTGCGGGCCGTTTCCATGCGCCAGCACGACGCCGTAGCCGGCCTCAATGATATCCGCAATGTACTGCGCCGTTTTTTCCACAACCGCAAGCTCCGCCTCGGCAGTCGCCGGTTTTCCGGCTTCCTGCAGCGCGTTTCCTCCAAGAGCGATAACGATTTTGTTCATGCCTGTCTGTTCTCCTTTTATTCTTTCATGTATTTAAAGCCGCTTACGGCGTTGGCGCAGGGCTGGGCGAGGGCGTGTTGATCACCTCGCGCATGGAACCTATGGTCGCGCTGAGCGTGCAGGACGCGCCGTCGCCGCCCGAAACGGTGATGCTGAGATTCACCAGCCGGTTCGCTTCGATCTGCGTGCAGGAAAAGGCGGTGATAGTCTTGCCGTTATATACGCCCGTGGCCAATACCGTATCCGCCTCAGGAGCCTCCTCGGTATCCTCGTCAAAGTAAAGATAGCCGTCCTGCACAAAAAACACCATGCTGCCGTTGAGCGTAAGGCGGCCGTCCTCCGCCGTAATCGTACGCGCATTCGAGCAGGTGGCGCGAATGCTGTCGAGCACGCTGCCCGCGACAAGCTGCGCGTCAGAGCGCTCGCGCGTGCGCGCATAGATGCGGTAAACCGGCGCGATCACGGCGATCATGCTGGCAAACAGCACGGCGGCCACGGCAAGCGCCACCACCATTTCTATGAGCGTATAGCCCGGATTGATCAGGCGCTGTTTCTTCATGTCAGCCGCCTCCTCCGGCAGACGCCGGCGGTTCAAAATAGTGCAGGTTCACATCACCGGAGCTGTACCCATACTGCTGGAACGGGACGAAAATATCGCCGCCCGCCGCGGCTTCCTCCGTATACTGCGGGCCGAGAATGAGCCGGCCCGCGCCCTCGGCCGTTTCCAGCGCGCCGCTCTCAAGCGCCGTCGTACCCGTTTCCAGCGCCTCCGCCTTTGTCATAGCCCTGTTATTCAAGCCAATGCAGAGCTGTACGACCGCCGTGATCGTCGTAAGCGTCAAAAGCACGATGGCAAAGCTTACGATGGTCTCTATGAGTGTTTCGCCCTTTCTGCCGTTCCGCTTTCTCATGCCATGCTCCTCAATCGCCAGCCGCCCGTCCACATCCAGACGCCGTTGATCTTCTCGGCGACGCCGGAATAGGCGTATAAGACCTCCACGCCATAGCTCTTGCTCCCGTACTCCGTCCGAAACGACAGCTTGGCATCGGAAATCAGTATGCGCGCGGCGGCGTTTCCAATGATATATTGCGCGTCCACCCGATAGCTCAGCACCGCCCGGCCGTCCGAAAAGCCGATCCCCTCCGGCGTTGTCATGGCCTCGTCAAAGCTCAGATCGATATCCAGCGTCCGGTCCGCCGAAAGCTGGCTCTCTCCGGAGGTCAGAAGCCGGCTTAGCTCGTACTCGCGCACATATTCGCCAAGCTCGCCGCTCTGCAGGCTCTCATCCAGCAGATCGAGCGTGGAGCGTGCATAATAATAAGCCTGCCGATAGCGCATGCGAGAATTCACGCTGGAATTTGCCACGGAGGCGCCGGTCATCACCGCGAGGCCCAGAATAAAGAATACGAGCATCAGCACGATCGCGACGACCATGGATTCGCCGCGCGTACCCAAAACGCTCCTTCTTGTATTCATGCGCCGTTTCAAGCCGGTGTATCCCTCCTGTTTAACTGACATAATCCTCGCACCATACCGCGGTTGACGGATCCGTGCTTCCGGTCGAACCGATCATCTGCACATACAGCTTGCCAACCACCCGATTCCGGATGTCGGAATTGGAGATGTCAAACACAAATTTCTGCTCGCAGCCCTGCGCGCGATACCATTCCTCGGCGCTGGTCAAATCCTGCACCGTGCCGCTGACCGTAAAGGAATATCCGTTTCCGTCGCTGAAGCTCAGGCTTGTCGTACTGCCCACCGCGCCCATATCGCCCGTAACGCGTGGAGAGGCGTTCAATGTGTAATAGTTCATGGTGACCGCTCTTCGCCAGTTCAGGCGCAGCGTTACGGAAGCGTCCTTGGGCAGATAGCAGGTAACGCGGCAGCCGCCGCTGACGCTGCCTGCGATAAGCCAGCCGCCAAAGCTGTCCAGCACCGGATAATAGGGCGTGCGATGAAACTCCGTTAAGAGCGCGCAGTATTCGTTCACATTCACGCTCAGAACCGGATACTTATAGTCGCTTCTGCCGTTCATGGCGGCATTGCGCTTAAAGCGCGGGCCCGCGCCGATCGCGTTGCCGCCGTTATCTGTATACACATGCAGGCTGCCGTCGTAGAGATAGCCAAAGCTGCCGCTGTTGGCGGTCAGATTCGCCAGATCGGCTGCAGCCAGCATGGTCACACATTTATCGCCGCCCAGAAGCAGGCTTGCATTGCGCACCTCCAGCGTTTCATTGCTCGCCGTATAGCCCACGCGGTAACGCTCCGAAACATTCAGGCAGTTGCGCAGGAAATAGCAGCCCTCAACGGAGGCGGAATACAATATGCTGTTCTCCGCCACAACGCCGAACGCGCCGGCATAGGCCGTGTTCGAGCCCCCGCAGACGCAGCCGGAGCTGTAACAGTATTTCACGCTGCTGCTCAAGTGTACGCGGCCTACGATACCGCCCGCAACGGTCGTATGATGCGCTGCATTCAAGATGCGGTAGACGCTTTCGCCGGCGGGCACGGAATAGTTGATATCGCTGTTGATCGGCGCTGTGTTGTAGCACTGGCTGACGCTGGCGCGGTACGCCTGACCGGCCACGCCGCCCGCCTCGGCCGAGGCCTTGACAAAGCCCGCGTTATAGCACCTGTTCAGCACGGCGCGATCCTTCTCATTATCCCCGTCGCCATAAACGCTGCCGGCCACGCCGCCGCCCACGCCGCTTGGACCGGAGACCAGCGCCGCATTGACACAGTAATCCACCGTACCGTCCCTGAGCAGCCCGACAATGCCGCCCGACACACCGCATACGGCCCGATACGTCCCCCGAATATACTGCACGGAGCCGCTCGCCTCGATCCAGCGCTGGTTGACGTCGATGCTGCCGCTGCCAGGATCGCCGTAATAGCAGCTGCTAAGGCTTTGGAAGGAATCGAAATCGCCAAAATACGGCTGTCCCGAAAGCTCGCCCGGATCGGAATTGACCTTCGCGGCCATAGCGGTGCAGACCTCGCAGAAGCGAAGCTTTCCGGAGGATTTTCCGGCTATGCCGCCCGCGATGTTGTTCGCGCGCACGCCCGTTCCGACAAAGCAGGAGGTGATCACGCCGCTTCCCGTATTGACCGCCGCCACGCCGCCCGCAATGCCGCTCGTCACGCCGTCCGCACCCGTCGGCGCGCTGCTTCCGGAATAGTCGTCGCCCGCGGCGCGAATATAGAAGCCATAATCCACCGCCGTCTCGCAGTACACTGTACAGGCTTTGATGCTGCCGTTGTTCGTGGCCGCAACGCCGCCGGACAGCCGTCCGGTAATGACCGCGTCCGCCGTGCTGAACGCCGCGTTGTTAAACGCGTAGGGCAGGAGGCTCCGGTACACCGTGCAGCGCTGTATCGTACCGTTGTTCGTCGCCGCAATGCCGCCGGCCTTCGACGTGCCGCTGAGGTTCGCGTTGAGCAGATAGACGTTTTTTACGGAGCCGCCCGAGCCAAGCTCCCGAAACAGGCCGGCGTCTGCGGTGCCCGCTGGCACGCAAAGGCCGCTGATGATATAGCCGCCGCCGTCATATATGTCGGTAAAGGGCGTGTCGCTTTGATTCGCCTGCTTCGCTTTCATATAGATGGGAACCATTTCAAACGGCTCCTGCATGTTCTCGTTATAATCCATCATCAGCACGTCGCGCGTCTGCGTAAATGTAAAATCATGCGAACCGGAGACGGTATCCAGCGTATTCTTGTATCGCACGTTGTTCAAGTGCCGCACGCTGGCCACCTCCGCCGAAGCGAGCTTGCCGGATTGATTCCCGCTGGATACGCCCACGCTCGCGTAAAGCGCATGCTCGCTGCTTGCGGAGCTGGCGTCGTACACCACACTGCCGGACAGGCTTTGGGCATGCACGCTGGCGGAGAGCACGCCGTTGCTGATCTCGCTGTACAGGTCGCGGATGCCGGCGCCCGTCTGCTGACTGTCGAGCACCAGCACGAGTATCGTTCTTCCGTCCGCGTCCGGCTGCGGATTGATAAATACGGCCGCGCGGCGGCTCTGATTGCCCGCCGTATAGCTGATCGGGCTCTCGAGCGCATTGCGCAGGCTGGAGTCAAGATCGTCAAGCGCGATCTGCGCTCCTGTGCCGCCGACGGTCAGGGTAAAGCTTTCGGACTGTCCCTGCCTGACATAGCAGTCAATCGTGATCTCATAGACGGTATCCGCCTGCGCGCCGCTCGGCAAGGAGCATTCGAGCGTCAATAGCCCGTAGTTTTTACCGCCGTTGATGTCGTTTCCCTGCGCGGCGTTCAGGTTATCGTAATCCACCAGCATAACGGAGAGCACGTCGCTGTTCACGGGTTCATCCACCGGAAGACGCGCTGCGCGCGCGCCGGTGTAGCGCACGCCGTAGCAGCCGATCCGGGCCGCCTTGAGCGATCCTTCGCGGCGGTCATAGACATTGTAGCTGCCTCCGTCGCCGTGGCCCAGGCTTACCTCTTCATCAGAGTAGAAGCAGGCCAGCACGTTTCCCGTGGTCTTGTTGAATTCGATCAGAATGTGGTTCGTCAATACGCTGCGATCGTCAACATAGGAGTCGAGTATTTCCAGAAGCATGGCCTTCTGCGCTTCAAAATCGCTCGACAGGCTTACGATGTCGCTGCTGTTTTCCGACAGCTCCTTATCCCATTCGTCGCCCCCGGCGCTTTGCTGTATGCTGTCTAGATCTATGACCGTCAGGCCGGCATACTGCTTGGCCTGTTCCAGATCGTTGTTGTAGATATGCGTCAGCGAGGACTGCGCCGCCATAAACAGGGAGCGTGCCACCTGATTGCGGGCGTTCTGCTCGGCATGCGCAAGCAGGCCCTTCACGCCGCCAAAGGTCATGCCCGCCAGCAACACCAGCACGACGAGCGTCACGATGACCTCTATGAGCGTAAAGCCCTTTTGTCTGCGCATGCCCGCTCCGCTTCCTCTCATTCAAACTGTTGGCGAAAATCCGACTTGTCGTTGCTGTACGCAAGCGCCGTTTCCTGAGAAATCTGCCCGTTTGCGACAAGCCGCGCCAGATCGGTATTCATGGTGTGCATGCCCTGCGACAGGCCGGACTGCATGGTCGAGCCAAGCTGGAAGCACTTGTTCTCGCGGATCTGATTCGCCACAGCGTCCGTGCCCACAAGCACCTCCGTAGCCACGACGCGCCCGCCGCCGCCCGCCAGCGGCAAAAGCTGCTGGGTGATGACCCCGCGCAATATCATGGAAAGCTGCGTGCGCATCTGCTGCTGCGCGTTCGGCGGGCAGGTGTCCACAATACGGTCTATGGTCTGCGCCGCGCCCGTGGTATGCAGCGTCGAAAGCACCAGATGCCCCGTTTCGGCAGCCGTCACAGCCGTGGATATCGTTTCATAGTCGCGCATTTCGCCCACGAGCAGCACGTCCGGATCCTCCCGCAGCGCGCTTCGAAGCGCCGATGCAAAGCTGTGCACGGTAGCGCCCACCTCACGCTGGTGAATCAGCGCCTTGTTTTGATCGAACACATACTCTATGGGATCCTCGACCGTCAGAATGTGCCCGCTGCGCCGTCTGGAAATATAATCGATCATGGCCGCTAGCGTCGTGGATTTTCCGCTGCCGGTAGGCCCCGTCACCAGCACCAGTCCGTTCAGGCAGGCGCAAAATTCCTTGAGAACGGGCGGCAGGAAAAGCTGCTCCAGGGACGGGATCCCGTCGTTGAGTATGCGTATCGCGGCCGTTACGCCGTACCGCTCCCGGTACACATTGACGCGATAGCGTTCCTTTGGGCCGGTTTCAAAGGCAAAATCCAGATCCTCGCCGCCATCCAGCCGCATCAGCTGCTCCGCGCTGCAGAGCGAGCGAATCAGCCCCTCGGTCTCCTCCCCCGTCATCTCCGCCGGGACCGGCGTCAGCGCGCCGAAGCGCCGCATGCTCGCCGGAAGGCCTGCGGAAAGATGCACATCGGAGCAGCCCTGCGCACGCGCAAAGCGTAAGAGCGCTTCCATCTTCATAGCTGCGCCTCCTAGTTGGAATAATAGGCGATCTTCTGGAACTCCTCAAGCGTGGACACGCCGTTTTTGACCAGCTCGAGCGCGCTGTCGCGCAGCGTCTTGAAGGACTGATGCTCGCGCACATAGTTCTCTATCGCCTCGGTCGATTCCTCGTTCACCACCATGCGGCGTATCGCTTTGTCGAAATACACGACCTCATGCACCGCAATGCGGCCCCGATAACCCGTATTGTTGCACAGATGGCAGCCGCGGCCGCGCACCAGGCGCTTGACCTCCGGCCCGAGCAGCGCGGCCTCGCTCTCGTCAGGCGTATACTCGTAGGCGCAGTCCGGACAGACCTTGCGCATGAGACGCTGCGCCACAAGGCCGACAAGCGAGCTTCCCACAAGGTAGGCCGGAACGCCCATGTCCCTGAGACGCACAACGGAGGATATGGCGTCGTTGGTATGCAGCGTGGAAAACACAAGGTGCCCCGTGATCGCAGCGCGCACCGATATCTGCGCGGTCTCGGCGTCGCGCGTTTCGCCGACCATGATGATATCCGGATCCTGCCTTAAAAGCGAGCGCAGACCCGCCTCGAAGGTCAGGCCGGCAACATTGTTGACCTGCACCTGATTGACGCGCGCCAGATTCCTTTCTACGGGATCCTCGATCGTGGAAATATTGACGGGCCGCCTGGCCATCTGCTCAAGCACCATATACAGCGTCGTGGTTTTTCCGCTGCCCGTAGGGCCGGTGATATAAATGATGCCGTGCGGGGAATCCAGCATGCGCTTAAACTTGGAGTAGTTGTCCTCGGTCATGCCGTAATACTGGGCGTTGTCGATCTTAGCCTGCATGGACAGAAATCGAATGACGGTCTTTTCGCCGTATACGGTCGGTATGATGGATACGCGCGCGTTCATCTCCGTGCCGCCGAGGTTGATCTTAAAGTGCCCGTCCTGCGGCAGCCGCCGCTCCGCAATATCCAGGTTGGAAATGATCTTGACGCGCGCCACCAGCGACTGATGCACGGAGGTCGAAAGCGTCACATAGTCCGTTATCACGCCGTCCACGCGCATGCGCACGGATACATGCGTTTCAAAGGGCTCGATATGTATATCGCTGGCGTTGATGCTGTATGCGCGCACCAGCAATGAATTGAGCACCTGCACCACCGGCGCCTCGCCGCCGGTATCCTCCTCCACGGTCTCAATGGCCGCCGCTTCGGCCGGTATGATATCGTTGGCCATGCGTGCCGCCGCCTTGGCGTCGATCTCCGCATAATAGTATTCAATGGCCTCATGAATGGCGTCTGTGGGCGCGAGCGCCACAACGACGGACATTTGCGCGATCTGCCGTACGTCCTCGATGGCATAGAGGTTGAGAGGATCGCTCATGGCGATCTTCAGGCTGCCGCCCGCCGCGCTGATGGCGATCAGGCAGTAGCGTTCAGCGATCTGGCGCGGCAGCTTCTCAACGGCGGCGGGATCCACCAGATATTGCTTGAGATCCACAAGCTCCAGCTCCATGCGCTTGGACAGCGCCTCCAAAAGCTGGAGCTCGGTAACATAGCCAAGCTTCAGGAACACCGCGCCCAGTCGAAGCTCCGGATGCGACTTTTGGTAGGCAAGCGCCTCGTTGACCTGCTCCTCGGTAACATATCCGTTTTGCGTGAGCACCTGCCCGATGGGGATATTCTGCATGCCTTCTCCTCCGCTCAGCCCGCCATGGCGGCAAACAGCGCCGCGTCGAATTCTATGACCTCGAATTCCACTGCTATATCGTATTCCGTAACGCTGACCTCTCTAGTAAGCGGCTTATCGTCCGCAGCGCCGCCGTCTGCCGTAAGCTCCGCGATCTCCTCGTCGCTGAGCGGCACCGTCACGGTCTTTTCGCCGGATTCGCGCACGGTGACGCCGGAGATCCGTATACCCTGAAGCTCGCTGACCTGCTGCACGAGAGCAACGAATTGCGCAAGCTCTCCCGTCGCGTTGACCTTGACGCCGAGCTTCGTCACCGCCAGACTCGCCGCCTCGTCCGCGCTGGCGGATATGAGCAGGGATTCGGCCAGCAGGCCGTTCTTTTGCAGAAGTCCCGTGATGTAGCGGTCGAGGTCGTCATTGGTCATAGACGGCAGAAAACCATTCTGCAATTCCTTTACGAGCGCCTCCGATTCGTCGATAGCGGCGGCGTATGTGGGACGGGTGGCAATGATCTGCTCGACATAGCTCTTCTCCGTTTCCGCGGCCTCTATGGAGCTTTCCAACTCCTGAGCCTCCTCCATAGCCGGCTTGATCAAAAACCATCCGGCCATGATCAGCAATACGATCAAAAGGATATAGAGCAACAGCTTTTCGCGTTTCGACAGCTTACTCATCCGCTTCCGCCTCCTCCGCCAGCAGGCAGCCGACCGTGCAGTAATATACGCCGTCCGTATCGCTCGTATAGCCGACGTACTGCACCGACTCAAACAGCGCCGTATCGCGCAGAGCCTCCACAAGCTCCGGCATATCGTTCACGGAGGGCGCGGAAGCGTCTATCTCCAGCATGCGCGTCCGCTCATCATAGCGGTAAACGCTGATTGTGAAGATGCTTGCGGCGCAGGCGTTGATCTGCCGAAATATGTTTTCGTTGAGCTTCGGCAGCGCGGCGGCCATATTCCGGTCGGTCTGCAGCTCGCCCGCCAGCACAGACAGGGAGTCGCTTTGCGTCATCAGCGTCTGCACCTCCTCATATTCTGTGTTCATCTGCTGTATCTGCCGGTTCAATCCGTCCAGCACCGCAGATTTTTGCAGGTTTCCGAACCGAATGGATACCGCGACAAGAATGACGGCTATCAGCACCACGGCCAGAGGAATCACGCCGGCAAGCCACTGCGCCGACGGCTTTTTGGCGCGCTGGCTGTCGCGGTACGCGGTGTAAAAATTGATATCCTTGCCAAATCTGCTCATGCGCCCTCCCTCACCATTCGATCAAATTGCCGACGGCGCCTGAGTACTCGTTCAGCGTCAGCGGCGTCTCCTTTGTCGAGCCGACGCAGCCGTCCGCATCCGTCAGCGGGCCCGCCGTGAGGCCGTAAGCGTTCTGAAGCGCCGCAAACAGCTTGTCCTCGCCCTCGCGGAGTCCCACGGCATATACGTTCGTGATGCTTTGTCCGCTGCGCTCGGAGGTGTTGAACTGTATGATCGAGCTCACCTGACGGGATATCTCCGCGGCGCTTTCCGCGGTGCCGCGCTCCGAGAGCAGCCGCACACTGTTGCCATAACGGAACGAACCGCTTACAAACAGCGCCGCGTCCATGCTCTGACCGTCCATGTTCAAGAGTATAAACGTTCCCGCGCGCGTTTCCCTCAGGCGGCGCGCCAGCTTGATGTGCGCCGAGAGCAGGGTGTCGATCGAGGCGATGGACAAGGCCTGCTCTTCGAAGAAACGGCAAAGATCGCCCACAAGCTGCTGCTGCGCCGCGCACAGGAGCGCTGCCTGTCCGCCGGTAGTCTTGTCCCGCTCGAGTATCATATAGTCGTAGAACATGTCGTCGCTGCCCACGACGTCGGAAAAAGCGCCCGCCGTCCATTCGCGCATCTTCCTTTGCGACAGCGCCGGCACCGCGGCGCGCTTTACAAAGATCTGGCTTGAGCGCAGCGCGAGACGTATGTCATGCAGCGCGTTTTTCGGCAGCTTGTCTCCAAGCGCCTGGAGCGTCTCTGCCACGAGCCGCGCATCGGTGATCACGCCGTTTATCAGCGCGCCCTCGGGAAGCGCTGCAGACGCAAAGCTCTTTACGTTTATGCGTTTGGGCGCCGCCGTGCCGATGACGGCGCAAAGCCTTTCATTGCTAATGCACAGGGAGCAGCTTGCCATATCCGTTCCTTTCCTCGGGCGCTTATGCGGAAGCGCCGATCGCGTCGTACAGCGTGGTCATGGGGAGCATGACGGAGAGTATCACCGTGCAGATGATCACCGCCATGATCACGATCATGAGCGGCTCCAAAAGCGCCGTCAAACGCCCGATGGCGATATCGGCGTCATAATCGAAAGCGTCCGCCGTCGATTCCAGCATATCGTAAAGCCGGCCCGTTTCCTCGCCGATCAGCACGCTGGCCGCGAGCTTGTTGTCAAAGCCGTCCACCGCCTTGATGGCTGACGACAGAGACCTGCCGCCGCGCACGGCGCGCAGCATCTCCGGAAACTGCGAAGCGATATAGGCGTTTCCGACGGTATCCCTCGTATTGTTGAGCGCGCTGATAATCGAAATGCCGCTGGCATAGCAGCTTGAAAACGTGCGGGCAAAGCGCGCGGTATAGATGATTTTCAGCAGCTTGCCCACCACGGGTATCCTGAGCTTCGTGCGGTCAAGCGCGACCTGAACGGAGGGTATGCGGCGCAGCATGCGGCAAACGAGCACCACCAGCAGCACGCCGATGAGCAGCCACAGCCAGTTATGGCCCAGAAAAGTCGAAAAATTCAGCATGAACTGCGTAATGCCCGGCAGCTCGACGTCCAGCGATTCAAACAGCTCAAAAAACTTGGGCAGAACCAGAAGGAACACCACCAGCAGTACGATCACCGTCACCGACGCCAGAATGATGGGATAGGTCATGGCGGAACGGACCTTGCGGTTCAGCTTGTAAGCCTTGTCATAATGATCGGCCATTTTAAGCGCCGTTTTATCCATGGAGCCGCTGGCCTCGCTCGCGCGGATCATGCTCACCAAAAGCTCCGGAAAGCCGCCTTGATGCGTCATGGCCTCGGAGAGCATGTCCCCCTGCTTCAGCTGACGGAACAGAAAGGTGTAGCAGTCCTTGATATTCTGCTTGATATCGCGGCGCGACATAATGGCCAGCGCTCTTGTGAGCGGTACGCCCGCGCCAAGCATCATCCCGAGTTCACGGCAGAATTCCGCCAGCTGACGGGAATTCAGCTTCTTCCCCTCCTGGCCGCTGCGGATTTCCGAGCAGGAGGTCAGGAAAAGATCCTGCTGCTGCAGTTGTTCCTGCAGGGCCGACCTGCCGGTTGCCTGCAGCTCGCCGCGCACGGTTTTGCCATCCAGTTTTGCCGCCTTGTACCGGTAAACAGGCACGCGACTTCTCCCCCCCTTGTCCGCGGCGCCGCATCAAAGCGATCGTCATGCGCCGTCCTTGTTTTTAGTCTTTTATTATATCAGATATTCCATGGATATGCGACAGTTTTCTTACAGACCGAAGAGCCGCAGATACCATGCGATCAGACTGTCTCCAAACAAAAGGCCCGCATATATGCCCCCGGCCAGAAAGGGACCGAAAGCAAAATGCTCCTTTCCGCCCTTCTTCCCCGAGGCCAGCAGATAGATCCCCCAGCCTCCGCCGCCGATGAGCGCCAGAAAAGCCGCGACCAGCATGCAGCGCCAGCCGAGCAGAAAGCCGCTCGCCGCGCAGAGCTTGATATCGCCGCCGCCGAAGCTTGTGCGCTTGACAAGATTGATCAGGAGCATCGGCAGCGATATGGAAAACAGACCGATGATCCGCGAAAGTATCGGCACATCCCTTGTGAATATCGCGGCAAGCGCCGCCACGGCCGCCAGCGCCAGAACCAGCGCGTCGGGTATCTCCTGGGTATCCGCGTCGATGAACGCCAGCGTCAAGAGTATCATGGCCGCAAGAAACGAAAACAGCGCTGTCAGCGTCCAGCCGAACGCCAGCGGCGACGCAAGCGCCAGCAGTCCGCCGAGCAGCTCGACGGCCGGATAACGCGGCGAGATCCCTGCGCCGCAATAGCGGCATTTCCCCCGCAGGCACAGCCAGCTTGCCAGCGGCACAAGATCCTGCGCCGCCAGCGCATGGCCGCAGTCCGGACAAAACGACCGCCCCTTTGCAATATTCAGCCCCCGCGGCAGACGGTAGATCAGAACGTTGCAAAAGCTGCCGAGACACAGGCCCACGACGAATGCGTAAAGATACAGCAGTATGGTCAGCGGCATAAAACCTCCCCGTAATCGTATCTGCAATCCCCACCGCCTGCGGCGGAGCCCCTTTCAAAAAGGGGCCTTGGGAGGACGCCCTCGCAGCCTCCT
>CAZCAV010000019.1:0-36373 GCA_964496795.1 uncultured Oscillospiraceae bacterium | reverse complement strand
AAAAAAACGTTAAGGTAACTGATACGATTGTATCAATTACCTTAACTGTTATGGTCTG
Organism: uncultured Oscillospiraceae bacterium; assembly: GCA_964496795.1. GTDB lineage: Bacteria > Bacillota > Clostridia > Christensenellales > CAG-138 > CAZCAV01. Next base: position 36,315 of record CAZCAV010000019.1, on the reverse strand, counting down.
GGTGAGAGGATTTGAACCTCCGGCCTCTTGAACCCCATTCAAGCACGCTACCAAACTGCGCTACACCCAGACGCAGTGCCCAGAGCATGATTCATGCTGCTGAAGCCTTGACTATACTAGCATTCGCGGGCCGGAATGTCAAGCGCGGAATCGCTGCGGCAAGCATATATATCCGGAAAAACCGGACGATTATTTGTACGGGGAGCGGATTTGGGAACGATCCTGCGTTTCTATTCGCCGCCGACGCTGAGCGAGGAGATCAACAGGCTTGGCGAGGCCGTATATACGCCGCCGGGCATGGTAAAGCGCAGATCGTCCGCCGCCAGCTCCGTATGCTGTAAAAGCTCCAGAAAATTTCCGGCCAGCGTGATATTGTCCACCGCGCGGATGATTTCTCCATGCTCGATCAGCTTGCCGCAGGCCTGAAGCGAGAAGTCGCCGGAAACGGTCGAGAGGCCGGCGTGCAGACCCGCAAGCTCCGTGATGAAAAGCCCGTCGCCGAGCCGCTCTGTCAGGGCATGGACGTCGACAGACCCCGGTTCAATGTAAAATACGCTTGGCGCCGCGTCTATGGGCGAGGCTGCCGAGGCGCGATAGCCGTTGCCTGTGCTGGGAACGCCGGCTTTTTTGGCTGTTTTTTGATTGTGCAGCAGGGTCTTGAATATACCGTGGTCTACGACGCGCTTCTTGCGGCAGGGAGTTCCCTCGTCGTCAAACGCACGCGGCGCGATGGCGTGGAAGGGATTATCGGTGATGCTGATGCAGTCGGCTCCGATGCGCTGTCCTTCCCGCTCCGCGAGCAGCGAGCAGCCCTTTTGCGCTTCCTCCGCGGAAAACATGGGCGTGAAGGCTTCCAGCAGATCCGCCATGGCGATGTTGCCAAGGATCACGCGGTAGCTGCCTGAGGGAACGGGGGAGGCGTGCAGCTTATCCAGCGCTCTCTCGACCGCCTCGCGGGCGCAGGCGTCGAGGTCGGCCGCTTCCTCGTGGAGCCGGAAGCCGAAGCCGGTTTTCAGCTCGCCGTCCTCCTCCACCACGGGCATGACATAGGCGTAGGAGGACGCGCTCTGACGCGCGGCCTCGAGCCCCAGACTGTTGCGGATCGTAATGCGGCCCGTGCCGGTGCCTATGTCGCAGTAGACGACGCGCTTGACGCGGGGGTCCAACGCCAGCGTTCGCTTTTCGAGAGACAGCGCCAGTTCGATCTTGTAGCTGTGCGGCATGCCCTCGAGCGGAAATACCGGCCGGGACACCGATCCATAGCTGCAGCGGCCCTGCATGGGATGCTCGTCGCCGCTTTCAATGGAGCGCGCGTTGTCCAGCGCCCGTTCGACCAGGTTGTCGGCGTTTTCACAGCGTTCGGTATAGGCGTAGCCGCTGCGGCCGTTTATATTCACGCGCAGAGAAAGGCCGCCGGTCTTACTGGCCTTGTAGCGCTCCAGAACGCCCTCGGAGGCGCCTGCCTCCACGGACTCTGCGCTGAGAGCAAACACCTCCGCCTGTACGTTCCTTGCTTTGGCTGCACGCAGCACGTCTTCAATAAAAGCACGCGGGTCCATCATAGAGCAGCTCCTTTTCCGCCTACCGTCAGGCAGGATACGCGAATGCGCGGCTGTCCCACGTTGGTGGGCACCATGCCGGAGATCGAGCCGCACATGCCCTGACCGAACCACATGTGCTTTCCCACGCGGTCGATGAGCTTGAGCACATCGCCGCCGCGGCCGATGAGCATCGCGCCGCGCACGGGACTAACGATCCTTCCGTCGCGCAGCCAGTAGCCTTCGGTTACTGCAAAATTGAATTCGCCCGTTGTCGGATTCACTGAACCGCCGCCCATTTTGGCGGCGTACAGGCCCTCGCCCATCGTGCGCAGCATCTCTTCCTCATCGTCCTTGCCCGCGCAGATGAAGGTGTTCGTCATGCGCGAAGTCGGAGCAAAAGCATAGCCCTGCCGCCGCGAGGAGCCGGTTTCCTTCATGTTCATGCGCCTCGCACCGAGACGGTCGATGAGATAGCCGCGCAGCACGCCGTTTTCTATCAGGAGATTCCGCTGTGGCATAAAGCCCTCGTCGTCCACGTTGATGGAGCCCCATTCGCCTTCAAGCGTGCCGTCGTCCACGGCGCTGACGCAGCTTGCGGCGATGATTTCGCCGAGCCTGCCGGAAAATTCGGAATTGCCGCGCGCCACGCTCGTGGCCTCGAGCGAATGGCCGCAGGCCTCATGGAATATCACGCCGCCAAAACCGCCGTCGATGACCACGGGCACGCGGCCCGCGGGACAGTCCGGCGCGTGCAGCATGGTCGAGGCGACCCGCGCTGCCGTGCGGCCCGCCTCCGCCAGATCGATCGCGGCTTCGTAAGCCTCGAAGCCGCGGCAGCAGCCGGGCGCTTCAAAGCCTTCCTGCGCCACGCCGTCGGCGCTTGCGACCGCGCGCACATAGCCGCGCGTGCGCGGGCGCTCGTCGCTGACGCAGAGGCCCTCGCTGTTCCATATCCGCACGCGCTGCGTTTTATCCATATAATCCGCGACCACCTGTGTAATATCGCCGGAACAGGCGCGCGCCGCAGCCGCTGCATTGCGCAGAAGCTGAATGCGCCGCGCGTTGTCTATCTCAGAAAAGGGGATCCGAACGGGAGTTTCGTATGCCTTTACCGCAAAGCCTCCCGCGCGCGCCGACGATTTGCCGGAGAGCGCCGCGGCGGCTGCGCGCGTCGTAGCCATGAGTTTTTCACGCGTCGGATCGCTGGTATAGGCGTAGGCGCTCTGCGTGCCGCAGAGCACGCGTATGCCGGCGCCGCAAAGCCGTGTATAAGCCGCCTGACTGACAAGCGTATCCGTCAGCTCGATATGCGTGCTTTCGGTATCCTCAAAAAACAGCTCCGCAAAATCCGCGCCGCCGCCAAGCGCCGCGTCAAGCGCTTCGCGCGCCAGTACGTCCTCGATCAACAGCTTCATCCCCTTATTCGTTTGTTATCCGGATTATAGCATCCGCAATCAGCCTTTGCAATCACCGCTTTTCATGGTATAGTATCGCATATGGAATCGGTTCAAAAGCCCCTTTGGACAAAGGACTTCAACATATTGACTCTTGGCACCGTGGTTTCGATGCTTGGCAACGCGGTATCCGGTTTCGCCATAGGCCTGCTGGTTCTGGATTACACCTCCTCGGTGTTCCTTTACGCTTTCTTTATGGTCTGCTACTGCCTGCCGCGGTTGGTGCTGCCTATTTTTGCCGGCCCCTATCTCGACCGTTTTTCGCGCAAAAAGGTCATCTATACGCTGGACTTTATCTCCGCCGGACTGTATGCGCTCATATTCCTGCTGCTGAAAAGCGGATTTTTCCAGTACTGGCTGTTCGTGCTTACCGCGGTGATCATCGGCAGCATCGACAGCGTGTATAACGTCGCGTATGAAAGCTATTATCCTACGCTGATCAGCGAGGGAAATTTTCGGCGCGCCTATTCCATCGCGAGTCTTATCTACCCCCTTGCCAACACAATCATGGTCCCCATTGCCGGCCTTTGCTATCAGAGCGTGGGACTTGCGCCTCTGTTTCTGTTCAACGCCGTAACCTTCCTTGTTGCGGCGGTCGCTGAAACGCGCATTTCGGGCAGCGAGGCGCATATTGCCGCGCGCAAGGACGAGACATTCGACCGCTCGCGCTTTATGACCGACCTAAAGAGCGGCGTGCAATACCTGCGGCGGGAAAAGGGACTGTCGGTTATCACCTGGTACTTTTTCATATCCACGCTCACCTATACGGTATGCACGACGCTGGAGCTGCCGTACTTTAAGTCCAATCCGCTTCTCGGCGTGACACGCTTCACGCTGCTTATGGCGGTTTCCACCGTCGGACGGCTGGTGGGAGGCGTGATCCACTACCGGTTTCGGTATCCGACGGCCAGGAAATTTGCCATTGCCATCGCGGTCTATATAGTACTCAGCGTGTTTCAGTCTGTTTATCTGTTCACGCCGTACTGGGCCATGTTTCCGTTCCTGTTCCTTTCCGGCCTGTTTGGCGTGACAAGCTTCAACATCCGCATGTCCAGCACGCAGAACTATGTGCCGGACAGCATGCGCGGACGCTTTAACGGCCTGTTTGCAATGCTGAATATGCTCGGCGGCATCATCGGGCAGCTCATCGCGGGTACGTTGGGCGAGTTTCTGCCCATGCGGCCGGTCATTGTCGGCGCCATGGCGGTCAACGTGCTCGGCGTGATCTTCCTGATGCTGCCCCACAAAGAGGCCGTGAAAACAATTTACAATGTGGACGTATAGATTTTTTTCCCGTAACATGCCATAATAACCATATTCTGTATCTGGAGGACATACCATGTTTGATCCGAGAATCCTGAAACTGGCCGATAATCTTGTGAACTTCTCCTGCGCCGTACAGCAGGGCGAGAATGTGCTCATTGAGAGCATCGGCGGAAACGACGATCTCTGCCGCGCGCTTATCAAGGCGGTTTATAAGGCCGGCGCCAAGCCGTTTTTGTGGATGGGCGACAAGAGCTACAACCGCGAGCTGCTGCTTGGCTGCACGCCGGAGCAGCTTAAGCTTCGCGCGGAGGTGGACGGAGCGCTTATGGCGCGCATGCAGGCCTTTATCGGCGTGCGCGGCGGCCAGAACGCCAGCGAAGACGCCGACGTGCCTGCCGAACGCATGAACGATTATATGCGTTATTACTGGACGCCCGTGCACGGCGAAATCCGCGTACCCAAGACCAAATGGGTCGTACTGCGTTATCCGTCCCAGGGCATGGCCCAGATGGCCGGCATGAGCACCGAGGCCTTTGAAGACTATTATTTCGACGTCTGCAATCTTGATTACGGCAGGATGGACCGCGCCATGGATCCCTTAAAGGCGCTGATGGAGCGTACCGATCGCGTGCGCATCACCGGCCCCGATACGGATCTCAGCTTCTCCATCAAGGGCCTGCCCGCGATCAAGTGCGCCGGACATATGAACATTCCTGACGGCGAGATCTATACCGCTCCCGTGCGCGAGAGCGTCAACGGCGTCATCCACTATAATACGCCTTCTCTGGAGAACGGCTTTACCTATACGGATATCCGCTTTACGTTCAGGAACGGCAAGATCATCGAGGCGACTGCCAACGACAACAAGCGCATCAACGAGCAGCTCGATATCGACGAGGGCGCCCGCTACGTCGGCGAGTTTGCCATCGGCGTCAACCCCTATATCACCTGGCCCATGAAGGATACCCTGTTCGATGAAAAGATCGCCGGCAGCATCCACTTTACGCCCGGCAGCTGCTACGACGAGTGCGACAACGGCAACAAATCCTCTCAGCACTGGGATCTGGTATTTATCCAGACGCCGGCCTACGGCGGCGGAGAGATCTACTTTGACGACGTACTCATCCGTAAGGACGGCCGCTTCGTGCTGCCGGAGCTCGAGTGCCTGAATCCGGAAAATCTGAAGTAAACAATCCATTGCAATAGAAGAAGAAAGCAGGCGGGCCGCCCATTTTTAAAGCGGCCCGCCTGTTTTCCCCCGGAAATTGATGCTTTACTGCACACCGCCCGGCGTTACGATCCGAAACGCGTTGCCCGGCGTGGCGCCGCCGAGACCGTTGAGCGTATCCACCAGTGAGCCGGGCGTGCAGGCGGCGCACAGGGCGGCGATGACCAACAGGGAAACCAGCATAATCAAAAACTTTTTCATGGAAAGCTCCTTTCATCCTTGGCAATCGGTGTACTATTTGTACTAGTACGCTCGTATAATACTGGTTTATTTTTCCACTGTCAAGTCAAGGACCTGTTTTTATGGTAAAATTCATGAATGAGTCATAATTCTGTCGATGATATGCGCACTAAAGAGCCTCGGAAGCGGGCCGGCCGCATTGCCACATCCGTCTTTCTCGGCGCCGTTTTTATCGCGCTGCCGCTGGCGGTGCATGACGGCTATTTTGATATCACCGAAACCAAGCATATCGTGTTTCTGGCCGCGGGCGCATCGTATGCGCTTCTTGAGCTGCTCCTGTGGCTGATTGGACGCGCAGCGTGTCCGTTTCAGCCGCACAGGGGGCTGCTGGCCGCGGATATCGGACTGTATCTGTTTGTGGCGGCCTATTGTCTTGGCGCGTTCATGTCCGATGATCCCGGCGCATTTGTGGGCCTTGGCGCGCGCTACCAGGGCGTAATGACGATACTTGTCTACGCGCTTGTGTACCTGTGTCTGTCGCGCAATTTCTGCTGGACAGAACTGAACTGGGCGGCATTCAGCCTTGGCCTTGGGCTGGCCTGCCTGCTGGCGGTACTGAATGATTTCGGCCTCGATCCGCTGGGCATGGCGGGAGCGCTGGCTTCCTCTCAGCGCTGGCAGTTTGTTTCCACGCTCGGCAACACGAATTTTTACAGCGCCTTTTTGGGCGCGCTGCTTCCGGTGGCGCTGTGCTTTTGGTGCTATGCCGAGAAAGGCGTCCGGCAGGCGGTTTCCGGCCTGACGCTGCTGCTGGGCTTTATGGGCATGCTGCCCACGGCCAGCGAGAGCTTCATGCTGGCGCTTTTGGCCGGCCTGTGGCTGCTGCCGCCATTCCTGATGCGGCGGCCGCGCGCGCTCAAACGCTATCTGGCGGCGCTGATGGCTATGGCGCTGATACTGGCGGCGCTCAGACTGCTCACGCGTTTTGTGCCGACGGTGCAGTATCTTTCGGCCTCGATGCGCCTGCTGTCGCATCCGCTGACGCTGCTTGCGATGTTTTCCGTATGCGGCGCGCTTCTTTTCATGCTGCATAAAAAAAGCGCGCCGATATGCGCGCAAAGGACATACTGCTGGATCAGCCTGACGCTTGCCGTGCTGGCGGTCGCGGGCGTAACGCTTGCCAATACGGCGTTTCGGGAGACTTCATTCGGCTCGTTGGACCGCTTCATTAAGCTAAACGCCGCCTGGGGAACGGACCGCGGACGCATTTGGGCCTATTGCCTGAGTGCCTTTCGAGAGTTTTCAGCCTTTAAAAAGCTCTTTGGCGGCGGGCCTGCCTGTCTGCTGGCATATGACGCGCAGCATCCGCTGTTTCCGGACGCCTATCTGGACAGCGCGCACAACGAATACCTGCAATACCTGCTTTCTTCGGGTATCGTGGGGCTTAGCGGCTATCTGCTGCTTATTGCGGGCACGGCCGCCGCCGCGCTCAAACGCGCTGAAGCATCACCACTGGCGCTGGCCGGCATGGCGGGCGTGATCGCTTATGCGGCACAGGCGGTCGTGAATATAGCGCAGCCGGTCTCCACGCCCTATCTGTTTCTGCTGCTGGGCATGGCGGCCGGCTGCGCCGTTGAATCGATGGAAAAGAATGAGCTCAGGCCTGAGGCCGTTCTTTGCTAAGCCACATCCGGAGCAGAGGAATGAGCACGCCGCCTACCGCGTTTCCAAGCGTCATGACGACGATGTACAAAAGCGTTTTCCAGCTCCACATGCCTGCCACAGAGAAGTAGTACATGTTGGCCACACAGTGCTCGAAGCCGCAGATGATGAATACCGATACGCCGAAAAACAGCGAGAGGTATTTGCCGAGCTCATGCGGGTTTTTCATGAAGCCCTCTACCGCGGCGAATATCAGGATATTGCACAGCACCGCCAGAAGGAATATGCTCAGCAGATTGTCGTTCAGCTTGGCCTCGCAGAGCGCCGCGGCGCGCTCGGCTATACCGCCGGCGCGGGTGAGACGCAGAGCCTGAGCCGTCAGCCAGGTGCCCGCGAGGTTTCCAAGCCATATCACCGGCAGCTCAAGCGCATAGCGTTTGTCGCGCTCGAATACATAGCAGACCTTGCCGGTAAAGAGGCTGAAGCCGAATGTGCAGATGATGAACAGGCCGACGGTAAAGAACAAAGCGCCCAGCACCTTGTTTTCTATCGAGAGCAGCACTGTGCCGCCAAGCGCGATAGACAGTCCGGCCAGCATGCCGTAGACGAAGGTCTTGAGCCATTTCATACGCGGCCTGCCTGCCTTTTTGCGGCCTCCACCACATGCGATACGAGCACGCTTGTGGTCACGGTCCCCACGCCGCCGGGCACGGGCGTTATGGCGGCCACGACAGGCTCCGCCTCGTCAAAGCATACGTCGCCGCAGAGCTTGCCCTTCGCTTCGTTCCAGTTGATGCCTACGTCGATCACGGTCTGACCGGCTGAGAGGCAGTTTGCCCCGACGGACTCCATCGCGCCGGCGCAGACCACGAGGATCTCCGCCTGCCTCGTGACGGAGGGCATGTCCACAGTTTTGGTATGGCACACGGTCACGGTTGCGTTTTTTGCCATGAGCATCATGGAAACGGGCTTTCCGACGACCAGACTGCGGCCGATCACGACGGCGCGCTTGCCCTTTGGATCGATATGAAAGTGATCGAGTATTTCCATGGCCGCCTGCGCCGTGCAGGGTGCGAAGCCCTCGTTAGAGCCGGTGAATACGCCCGCAAGCGAGCCGTCGGTAATGCCGTCCACATCCTTTTCGGGCGCCAGCGCGCGGCGCACGGCCTCTCCGTCCAGATGCTTAGGCAGAGGCCTGAAGATCAGTACGCCATGGACGGTCGCGTCATGATTGAGCCCGTCGATCTTTTCCATAAGCGTCGTTTGATCCACATCCGCCGGCAAAATAACGTTTCTTACCGCTACGCCCACGGTGTCGCAGCGCTTCATGGCGCCGCGCTCGTAGGAAATATCGTCGGCGCGTTCGCCCACGCGCAGTATGGCAAGCGTAGGCGTGACGCCGGCAGCCCTGAGCGCGGCCACCTCGGCGCTCATCTTTGCGTTCAGCGCGGCCACAACCTCCGCGCCCTTGAGTATCTGTGCCATAAAGTTCCCCCTTCTGTTGTCTGCTCAGCGGAGCTTCGCGATAACGCCGCCGAATACCTCGTCGGCCATAGCGCCGTACTTTGTCAGCATTTCATCGCAGCTGCGGTTGAGCTCCGCGGCCCGCTCACGGTCTGCCATGGCCTTGGTGTTGATGAATACGTTGAGGCTTGCGCCCTTCAGGGCAGCCTTGCAGAAGGTAACGCCAACACCTGCGTCGGACAGTGCCAGAGCGCTGCCCTTCTGAGCGAACTCGCGGTTGAGCTCGATTGCCTCGCAGCAGGCTTCCATGATCGAAAGCGGCGCCGAGCAGGCCGTTTCCAGAGCCTCCGCCATGACCGCTTCGCGGTGCGCAAGCTGCTCGGGCGTATCGCGCGGCAGCCCGTAGGCTCTGGACAGGGGCTCAAAGGCCTCGGCGTCCTTCTGGATCAGATCCAGAAGCCGCGTTTGCAGCGCCTTGGCTTTTTCCATGAGTGAAACGATATCCGCTTCGACGTCGGCGTACTTCTTTTTGCCGGTGGTGAGACTGCCGACCATGTTGCCAAGCGCTGTACCGACCGCGCCGACGAGCGCGGATGCGCCGCCGCCGCCGGGCACGGCCGCCTTGGAGGCCAGGACCTCCGTGAACTCCTGAATGCTCATATCCGAAAAGCGCATATTGCCTCCCATGATCAAAACAGGCCGCTGACCTTGCCGGTCTCCGTGTCCACGTCAATGCGGCGATAGGCCGGATCGGAGCCGGTGCCGGGCATCATACTGATGGTTCCCGCCATCGGGCAGAGGAATTTGGCTCCGCCGTATTCCAGAATGTCGCGGATCGGCAGGCGCCAGTTTTTCGGAACGCCCTTCCAGCTTGGCTCGTGCGAGAGCGACAGGTGCGTCTTGACCATCATGGTGCAGTAGTCGGCGTACCTGGGGTCGCTTTCAAAGCGCTCGGCCTTTTCGATTGCCAGCGGCGCCCAGTCCACGCCGTCCGCGCCATATACCTCTTTGGCGATGCGCTCCACGCGCTCTCTAAGCGGCGTGTCCAGATCGTAGAGATAGCGGATGGGCTCCTGCGGCTCGTTGCAGGCGTCTATGACGGCTTCGGCCAGCTCGACGGCGCCCTCGCCGCCGTACTGCCAATGCTCGGAGAGCGCGCAGCGCACGCCCTGCTCGGCGCAAAGACGGCGGATAAGCGCGACCTCGGCGTCGGTGTCGGTGTAGAACTTGTTGATGCAGACCACAGGCTTGATGCCGGATTTCTTCACGTTGTTCACATGGTGGAACAGGTTGGCGCAGCCCTTCTCAAGCAGCTCGAGATTCTCCTGCACATATTCCTCGGGCAGCGGGCGGCCGGGCTTGACCTCGGGGCCGCCGCCGTGCATTTTGAGCGCGCGGATGGTCGCCACGACTACGGATACATGCGGCGTAAGGCCGGAGAGACGGCATTTGACGTTCCAGAATTTTTCAAAGCCGATGTCCGCGGCGAAGCCGGATTCCGTGACATGATAGTCAAAGAGCTTGAGCGCCAGCCGGTCGCCGATGATGGAGCTTTGACCGATGGCGATATTGGCGAAGGGGCCCGCGTGCACGAGACAGGGCTGATGCTCGACGGTGTAGCAGAGCGTCGGGTTGATGCAGTTGCGCATCCATGCGGTCATCGCGCCGGCGACCTCCAGATCCTCGGTGGTGACGGGATTGCCGTCCCTGTCGTAAGCCATGACGATCTTGCCGATGCGTTCGCGCAGATCCTTGAGATCGCGAGCGACCGCCAGTATGGCCATGAGCTCGGAGCCGACCGCAATGCCGAACTTGGAATCCATCTCAAAGCCGTTCATCTTTCCTTCGCCCATGCCAATGCGAATATTTCTCAGGCACTGTGCGCAAAAGTCGATGACCCAGCCCATTTCGACACGGTCCGGATCGATGTTCAGACGACGGAGCCTGCGCTTGGCCAGCTCTTCGTCGGAGTAGTTGCGCTCATGCTGCATGCGCGCGTTGAGAGCCACCATCGAAAGGTTATGGGCGTTCATGATGTCGTTGATGTCGCCGGTGAGGCCGAGTGAAAACTCGGTCATTGGAATCAAAAGCGCATTGCCGCCGCCCGCGGCCGTTCCCTTAACGTTCATGGTGGGGCCGCCGGATGGCTGGCGCAGGCAGCCGCCCACGTTCTTTTCAAGTTTTCCAAGCCCCTCGATCAGACCGAGGCTGGTGGTGGATTTGCCTTCGCCGAGTGGCGTGGGCGTAATGGCCGTCACCTCGATATACTTGCCGTCGGGCTTGTCGGCCAGACGGTTCATGATCTTGATAAAGTCCAGCTTGGGCGTTTTGCCGTGCGGGATGATCTCATCCGGCAGAAGGTCCATTTTTTCGCGGAAATACTCGATGCCGGGCAGCGATTTTTCGGCTTCCTCGGCGATCTGCCAATCCTTGTATACGGTGGGGTCGAGCATAGCGTTTTTCCTCCTTAATTTTACAGGTCCTTGATGCCGGACTCTTTGATCAGCGCGGCGACGCCGTCAAATTTGTTCAGCGCGTAGAGATGGATGCCGGCAATGCCGCAAACGCGGTATTCGTCGATCAGGCGGATGGTATATTCCATACCTGCTTCCTTAAACGCGGCCTTCTTGGCGGCGACGGATTCTTCGGACTCGTTCGGGTTAAAGGGATTGGGGAAGATCCAGTTTTTCGAGATCAGCTCGCACAGCGCCCGCGGCATGACGCAGCCGTTGCGGGAAAGCGCCATGTTGATAGTGGCGGACATATCCAGCACCGGCATAATGCCCACGTCCACGGGCATGGTGATACCGGCCTTTCGGATGGCGTCCATCCAGCGACGGAACTGATCCATATCCCAGCAGAGCTGGGTCATGATATAGTCCGCGCCCTCGTCCTGCTTCTGCTTCAAAAACGAAATGTCCGCTTCCAGACTGCGGCAGGAGATGTGGCCCTCGGGAGAGCCGGCCACGGCGATGCAGAACCTGTCCCCGAAGCTGTCGCGTACAAACTTGACGAGCTCCGTGGCATAATGCAGATCGCCGCCCGTTCCCGTCCAGCCAAAGGGCAGGTCGCCGCGGAGCGCCAGCATATGGTCGACGCCGCTGTCGAGGTAGGCCTGAAGCTGCTCGCGAATGCCCTCACGGGTGTTGCCGATGCAGGTAAAGTGCGTCACGGGCACGGCCTTGCCGGCCGCCTTGACCGCCTGCATGACCTCCAGGTTCTTGCCTACGTTCGTGCCGCCCGCGCCATAGGTGCAGGAGATGTAATCCGGCTTCAGGGTATAGAGCTTGTCCAGCACGCCGTCCTTTGAAAGCAGCTTTTCCGTTCCGACGTCCGTCTTGGGGGGGAATACCTCGAAGGACAAAGCCATACGCTCCTTCATGACATCCGTGACCTTTTTCATGTTCAATCCTCCTCTTGCGCTATTCATATTATGGTTTGTTTATGGAAAATCGTTTACAGTTTTCTAAGGAAAATGTAGGAAGGCCCGCTGCACAGCAACAGATCCGACAAAAAAGCTTCTCATATCCGGAGGGATGATATTCGCGCAAAAACTCAGCTTTTTTCTCGATTTCCGCTATTCTAACATGTCTTACTAAAAAAGGATATAACACAGATTATTGGCATTATTTGTTTTCCTTTCCTACACTTTGTCGGACAAAAACGCACGGGTTTTTCCGAAAATCCGACGGACTGTTTTGCTCAATATTTCCAAATTGTATACATTTTTGCAACAATCCAGCCAACGATAGGGGATAAACTGATGAGTAACATTGCAGCGGTATGCGCTGCGGTCTTATGAGGTAGGGTTGAGATGCAGCAGGTACAGGAGATTGTCAATCAGGTACGCAAGGTAGTCGTGGGAAAGGACGCGGTCATAGGCAGCATTCTGATGGCCATGCTGGCTGGCGGCCATGTGCTGCTCGAGGACGTGCCGGGCGTAGGAAAAACCACGATGGCGCTGGCTTTTTCACGCGCCATGGACCTGTCCTACAAGCGCATGCAGTTCACGCCCGACGTCATGCCCTCCGACATCACCGGCTATACCACGCTGTCAAGCGGCGGCGTACCGGGCGCCTATGTGCCGGGCGCTGCGATGTGCAACCTGTTTCTGGCGGACGAGATCAACCGCGCTTCCAGCAAAACGCAGTCCGCCTTGCTCGAGGTCATGGAGGAGGGGCGCATCACGGTGGACGGCGTGACCCATCCCGTGCCGCAGCCCTATCTTGTGATCGCAACGCAGAATCCGGCGGGCTCCTCCGGCACGCAGCCGCTGCCGGAATCGCAGCTTGACCGCTTCATGGTGCGGCTTTCCATGGGTTATCCGGATCGCCGCAGCGAAATAGAGATGCTCAGACGCCATCAGAACACCGTGTCGCTCGATTCCGTTAACCGGGTCATCGATCCGAGGGATCTGGCCGCCATGCAGCGCGAGGCGGAGAGCATATTCGTTTCCGACGCGCTGTACGCCTATATTACGGCGCTCTGCTCCTGGACGCGCGCACAGCCGGCGATCCGCCTCGGCGTCAGCCCACGCGGCACCATTGCGCTTTTGCGCATGTCGAAGGCGGCCGCTTATCTGACCGGACGGGAGTATCTGCTGCCGCAGGACGTTCAGGCGGTATTTGAAAACGTCTGCGCGCACCGGCTGCTGCTCAGCCCACGCGCGCTGGTCAGCGGACTCAGCGAAGCGCAGCTCATTAAGCGCGCGCTTGCGCAGGTGCAGTCGCCTGTGGCGGTATAAGCCAATGACCGGAAGCAGGGTGCTGTATTTTTATCTGCTGGCGCTGTCGCTTGTGTTTTTCGTACTCTTTGAGCACTATTTATTTCATCTCTTTTTCATATTTGTATTGTGCCTGCCGCTCGTCTGCCTGCTGGCGGCGCTGCCGGTGCGGCGCGCCCTGCGCTGCCGCATGGAAGCCGAGGACGATATCGTGCCGAAGGGAAGCTGCCTTCTCAGCCTGTCGGCCGCCAATACGAGCTTGCTGCCTTGCGCGCGCCTGCGCATCCGGCTCTCGCGCCGCAATGCGCTCGGCCGCGTCGGAGACGCATACGCGGACGCCTCCGAGGAGATCCTCCAGTTTTCGCTGCCGGCGCGTTCTTCCCTGACGCTGCGGCCGTCGGTGGACATGCCGCATTGCGGACGTGTGGATTTCTCCATACGGCGCATGGCGGTCTGCGATATGCTGGGCCTGTTTTGCCTGCCCGTTCCCAAGCGGAACTGGACGGACGCCGCCGCCAGCATATATGTGCTGCCGGCCCTGCAGAACCGCTCCATTCCCGTGGAGGACGCCGCGGATCTGGGCATGGACAGCGCGACCTATTCGACGGAAAAATCAGGCGGCGATCCCGCGGAGATTCACGAGCTGCGCGATTACCGGCCGGGAGATGCGCGCCACTGCATACATTGGAAGCTCAGCAGCCGCATGAACCGCCTGATCGTACGGGAATTCGGACTGCCGCTGAATCCGTCGCTGCATTTTCTATTGGAATTGCGCGAGGGCGCAAAGCCGGAGGCGGTGGAATACATGCTTGGCACGGCGCTTGCTTTTTCCGAATATTTGATGGCGCGGGATATCGTGCATTCCGTGAGCTGGCTTGGCGAGGAGGGCGTGCTGCGTACGGCGGCAATTACCGGCGCGGATACGCTTGCGTCGGCGCTGAACGCGCTTTTGGCGCTGCCCGCCCAAACGCCCTGGAATACGCTTGCGCGCTTTGCCGCCGGTGCTTCTCCGCAGGCGGATACGCATTTGATCTGCCTGATCGCCGGCGCCCGCGGCGAGGATGCGGAGGATGAGAACGCGGAGCGGCTGCTCGGCAGCATGATCGATCTTGGCGTTTGCCGCCGCATCACGCTGATGATGGATCGCTGCTCGCCCAAAACCGCAAAACGGTTTTTGGCGCTGGGCTGCGAGACGCAGCTGCTGAGCGGCCGCAGCGTCTCCGCGGAAACGGAGGAGGCGCTGTGAAAAGCCGCCATGCTCCGCATCCAATCAGATCTTCGGGCTTCGACAGGCTGCTGCAATACTTTCAGCAGACGGCGGTGCTGGCGCTGACGGCCTTTGGCTTTCTGTTCTGCCTCATCTCGAGCTACTCCCTGACGGTGCTGACGGAGCGCGCGGTCTGGGCGACGTTGGCGTTTGTCGCGCTGTTTTCAGCGCTTGGTTCCTTGAAGCGAAGCGGCCTCTGGATGCTGGCCTGCTTGCTTTTGGCCGGCCTTTGGATATGGCGAAATGCGGACGAACTGACACAGGGCGTTCTGTATCTGCTTGAGCAGGCGCTCGATCCGCTCTCGCTGTGCCTGCCAAACGGCATGCAGGCGCTTATTGCAGAGCTTGACGCGCAGGCGGCGGTCATAGCGGCTACCCGTGCGCTTGTGGCGCTCATGTTCTTTGTGAGCCTGCTGACAGCCTGCTTTGTCGTGTGCCGCGCCAGTCTCTTCGGCCAGGCGATCTCCACGCTGCCGCTGCTGCTGCCGGCGGCGTTTTGTTCGCTTGCGCCGTCCGCGCTCCCGTTTTTCTGCCTGGTCTGCGCCTATCTGATGCAGTATGTGCTTGGCGTCAGCCGCCGCGCGGCGGAGCCGGCGCGCGCGCGGAGGGACGCGGAACCATCCCTGCAGCTTGGGAAGAAGGAGCTTTCCTCACAGTATCCCGTGCAGAGGCTTCTGGCGCTCAGCACGCTGCCGGTGGTGGTACTGGCGGCTCTGCTTTCGGGCCTGATATTGCCGAGTCGCGATTATACGCGGCCGGAGAGGATCGAGGCTTTGCGCGAGGAGCTGCTTTCACTCGATCTTGGCAATCTGTTTCAAAACAGCAACGACGGCCTGACAAACGGCAGCTTCCGCAATCTTTCGGCCATTCGGTTTACGGGAGAAACGGTTCTCAAGCTGCGTTTGGAGGAGGAGCGCGCGCTGTATCTGCGGGGCTATGCGGGCGCCGTTTACACGGCCAATGGCTGGAAACGGGCGTCCGACGCATCCTATGGCGCATATGCAAAGGAGTTTTTGAGCATTGCGCCGCAAAATCTTCGGGCGGCGGCCCTGGAGGAGACCGATGCGGGATATGCGCAATATACGATCTCCGTGCAGAATGTTGCGGCAAGGACAGATACGCTCTGGACGCCGAACGGACTGATCACGGAGGCCGGCGCGATTGCGGGGGCAGTCAACGTTCAGGATACGGCGTTAGGCGCCGCCAGAGCTTCGGGCGTCGGGGACTATACGCTGAGCGCGTATTACTGCCCGCCCACGCCTTCCGACATCCCCTTTGACGCCGCCGAAGCCAACGCCGAAACGTTGAAAACCGCCTATCAGGCAGCGGCCGCAAAAGCGTTGGGACTGTCGGATACCGCCGGCGCGTCGGCGGAGCGGGTGCGAAACGCCGCCGGAGCCTATGCTTCCTATGTGTTTGACGTCTATACCGCTCTGCCGGAGGAAACGCAGCAGGCGGCGGAGGCGCTGATATCGGCCTATGGCCTGTCGCTGCGCCGCAACGAGGGAGCTCTGGATATCTATGCAACCTGTTACGATCTGCATGCGCTGCTTTCCGAACGCTGCGATTATGCCTATTCGCCCCCGCGCATCCCGAGCGGCGAGGATTTCACAACATATTTTATTCAGGAGAGCCGGAGCGGCTATTGCGTACATTTTGCCACCGCGGCGACGGTGCTTCTGCGCGCGCTTGGCGTTCCGGCGCGTTATGCGGAGGGCTATATCGTCGTACTGGCCGATTACAACAAGACGCCTGATGAAAACGGCTATATCGATATCGAGGATACGCATGCGCACGCCTGGGTGGAGGTATTCGATCCCGTACAGCTCGAGTGGATTCCGGTGGAAATGACGGCGGACGCCACGGGCGGGGATGCGGCGCCTGCGGGTTCCAATGAGACGGAGAGCGTCGAAACGCCCACGCCCACGCCTACGCCTACGCCTACGCTGACACCCACGCCAACGCCTACGGCAACGCCGGAGGAGGATGCGGAACAGCAAAGCCCCGAGGAACAGGCCGCGCCTACGCCCGCGCCTGCGGAGGAAAGCGCTGTGCCCGAGGATGGCGCAACGCCCGCGCCGCCGGAGGCGAGCGCTCCTGACGGGGAAGACGGCGGCGGAGCGCCGCAAAGCGATTCCGGATATTTATCGTGGCTGCTGCCGGCGCTGGCGCTGAGCGGAGGACTGCTGTTGGCAGCCTTTGCCTGGCGGCGCGCGCGCAGGGAGCGCCGCAGGAAACAGTTTACACAGCCCGACACCAACGCGGCGGTGCTGGCGGTCGGACGCTGCGTAATGGATATGCTGCGCTTTTCCGGCTGTGCGCCGATAGGACCGCTGCAAACGCCGGAGGAGTATGTCCCGTTGGCGGGCAAAGCGCTGCCGTGGCTCGACACGGAGCGGCTGAGGCGGCTGCTCGAGCTTGCGCAGCGCGCGCGTTTTTCCGGCAGAGCCTGCTCCAAACGGGAACGTGATGAGGCGGCGGCGTTTGCCGCAGAGCTGAGGGACGGGATGTCGGGCCGTCTGAAACGTCCGCGTCGATGGCTTTTCGATTGGCGCTATCCCAAGCTTTAGACCGGCCCGCCCTTTACGCATATTTTGCGCGTATAGATAGGTAGCGGCTGCGTTGACAACGGTCTGCGGTTGGTATACAATGCGCTGAATGGCTTTCGGAGAGGGAGGTGCGGCTGACGATGGAGCATGCCATGGTTGGCGCGGGATTGGCGTTTATTGCCGGCGCGGCCGTTGCCTGGCTCAACGACTGTATTTCGCGCGCGGCATTCAAGCGCAGCCCCTCGCTGCTGCTGTCGCTGTCGGTTGTCCGGCAGATGATCAGCGTGCTGTATCTTGTCGCGCTGTATTTTCTTTCGCGGGTATTGCCCTGGGGGCTGGCGCCGCTGCTGATCGGCGGCGGGCTCGGCGTTACGCTGCCGTCCATCTTGTTTGCCTGCCGGCTTGCCCGTAAGAATGATGCGGAGCGTGCGGAGGCCGCGCGCAAAGGTCTGGATGAGGAGGACGACTTGGATGGGTGAGGCGTCGGAGGTGATCATCCCGCTGTTCGGGATATTGGATATCACAGGCGAGGTGATCATGATGTGGGTCATCATACTGGCGCTTTCCATACTTTCGCTTGTGACGACGCGCCGTCTCAAGGAGCGTCCTGGCCGGTTTCAGAACGTCGTTGAGTCCGGCGTAGAGTATCTGGATCAGTTCTTTACGGGTATCATAGGCCGCAAAAAGGCCCGTAAGTATTTCTTCTTTCTGGGCTCGCTGTTCGTGTTTATCATAGTCGCCAACTATTCGGGCCTGATCCCCGGCGTTGGACTGACCAAGTATTTCAAGGCTCCCACGGCTTCCCTGTCCACTACGCTCGGGCTGGGCGTCGTGACCTTTGTGTTCCTTCAGCTTGCAAGCATCACGGCGGTCGGCTGCAAGCATTACTTTAAGCGCTTTATTACGCCCATCGTGGTCATGCTGCCGCTGCTGCTGCTGGATGAAATCATCAAGCCCGCTTCGCTGGCGCTGAGGCTGTTTGGCAACATCTTCGGCGAGGAGACCGTGATCGAGGAGCTATACGGGCTGCTGCCCATCGGCGCGCCGGTCATCATGATGGCGCTCTCGCTGCTGTTTTGCGCGATCCAGGCGGTGGTGTTTACCATGCTTGTCTCGATATATCTGGAAGAAGCCACCGAAATTGAAGAATAAACCGAACATAGAGAACAGGAGAAGATGATTATGACCGATTCTGCATTCATTGCCATTGCCGCTGCGCTGACGATCGCCGTCAGCACGATCTTTCCGGCTTTGGGACAGGGAAAAACCGCCAAATCCGCTATGGAGAGCATCGCCCGGCAGCCGGACGCGGCCAAGGATATCCGCTCCGCGCTGATCATCTCCATGGCGCTGATGGAGGCGCTGACGATCTACGGCCTGCTGATTGCGTTCATTCTGACCTCCAAGATCTGAGGAAGAGGCAATGTCCATCCAGGTATCCGTTCTGATCTGGACAATGATCAACTTCTTTGTGCTGATGCTGCTGCTTGACCGGCTGCTGTTTCAGCCGCTGCTGCGTTTTATGGATGCGCGCAGGGAGAAGATCGACAATGCCAGAGAGGCGAAGGCCGCCGCCGTCAAGACGCATGAAGAGAATCTCCGGCAGGCGGAGACCGCCCGCATAGAGACGGAAAAGAAGGCGCGCGAGGCGGCGGAGGCCGCCATCGAGGAGGCGCGACGCACGGCGCTTAGAGACGTGCAGGAAAAGAAAAAGGAATTTGAGCGGCAGTTGGCGGCGCAGACGGCAAACGCGGACGCGGAAAGGCAGGCGATTCGGCAAAAGCTGAACGCAGGCCTTGCGGGGTTGGCCGATGCGCTTGCCGAGAAGCTGGCTTCCTGATGGGAAGAGTATGATGCAGTATATTTATGCGCTGATCAATTTTTTGCTGCTGATCGGCATTGTCTGGCTGATAGGACGCAAAAAGATTGCGGCCATGTTCCGTACGCGCCGCGAGCGGATCGCGCGGGAGCTGGACGAGGCGGAGGCCGGACTGCCGGAGTTTGAGCCGGTCTCGGCCTTGCCGGAGGCGTCCTGCGCACAGGAGAGCAGGGACGCCCAGACCGCCCTTGCGTCTATTGCGGCGGCGGCGGAGGAGAACCGGCAGCGTCTTGAAGCGCAGTATCAGCGCAGGCTGTGGGATATGCGCCGCGCGACGCTGCTTGACGAACGCCGCAGCCTGATTCAGGAGGCGCAGAAGCAGGCGGCCGCCCTGCTCAGCCGGGAGCCCTATGCCTCGCGCTTTCGCAGTCGCGAATCCGAAATTGCGGATCGGATACTGGAGGCCGCCAGCCTTACGCCGGGCGATATGGTCTATCTGGCGCAGCACGAGGTGCTGTATGTTACGCTCAGTTCGGCCTACCCGCTTTCCGAGGAGACAGTCAGCCGTATAGGCTCACGGGCGGAGAGCATGCTAAAGGCGGTCGGCGGCAAGCCGTCCTTCTGGGTGCAGGTGGACGAATCCCTGATCGGCGGCATGCGGCTGCGTATAGGCGATTCGATACATGATTATACCTTGGCCAACGGCCTTTCGCGAATCGGCAGAGCGCTGAGCGAGCAGCAGCTTTCCGAAATGGAGCCGGAGAGCATACTCAAGCAAATGCTGGACGCGGTCTCCGAGCAGAAAATGGATGTCGAGATCTTTCAGGTGGGCCGCGTGATCAGCGTTTCAGACGGCATCTGCTGGCTGAACGGCCTTTCCGATATCATGTACGGCGAGGTGGTGGAGTTTGACCGCGGCGAGCACGGCATGGTGCTTGATATCGAGCCTTCGCGCGTCGGCTGCATCATATTCGGCCGCTATGAGCACATCGAGAGCTATGGCCGCGTGCGCCGCCTCGGCGCCATGGCCAGCGTCCCGGTGGGAGAGGCGCTGCTTGGCCGCGTGGTGAATCCTCTTGGCGAGCCTATCGATGGAAAGGGGCGCATCTGGGCCACAGAGCGCAGACCTGTGGAATGCCGCGCGCCGGCCATTCCGGATCGCAAGTCCGTATCGGTACCCCTGCAGACCGGTATCAAAGCCATCGACGCGCTCGTGCCCATCGGCCGCGGTCAGCGCGAGCTGATCATTGGCGACCGTCAGACCGGAAAAACGGCCATCGCCATCGACACCATCCTCCATCAGCGAGGGAAAAATGTTGTCTGCATCTATGTCGCTATCGGCCAGAAGGAAGCCTCTGTGGCGGAGATCGTATCCAAGCTTGAAAAGTACGGAGCGATGGATTATACGACCGTCGTTTCCGCCACGGCTTCCACCTCGGCTTCCATGCAGTATGTCGCGCCCTTTTCGGGCGCCGCCATGAGCGAATATTTCATGAACGCCGGCCGCGACGCGCTGATTATATACGACGATCTTTCCAAGCACGCCGTGGCCTATCGTGAGCTGTCGCTCCTGCTGCACCGGCCCTCCGGCCGCGAGGCTTATCCCGGAGATATATTCTATCTCCATGCGCGGCTTCTTGAGCGTGCGGCTCAGCTTTCCGACGAGGCCGGCGGCGGCTCAGTGACCGCTTTGCCCATCATTGAGACGCAGGCGGGCGATATATCCGCCTATATCCCCACCAATGTGATCTCCATCACCGACGGGCAGATATTTTTGGAAACGAGTCTTTTCAACGAGGGACAGCGGCCTGCGGTCAACGTGGGCCTGTCCGTGTCCCGCGTGGGCGGCGCCGCGCAGACGCCGCTGATGAAGCAGGTATCCTCGCGCCTGAGGATGAGCCTTGCGCAGTATCGCGAGCTGGCGACGTTTGCGCTGTTTGGCTCCGAGCTGAACGATTCGACGCGCAAGGTTCTCGATTCCGGCGCGCGCATGACGGCTGCGCTCCGGCAGGGGCGCGACGCGCCGATGCCGGATTGGCAGCAGGCGCTGCTGATCTTCGCGGTCTCGGAGGGCTTTGCCGACGGCACGGCGCCGGAGGATATGGAGGGCTTTTCCGATCTGCTGACGGCGCATTTTGAAACGGCCCAGCCCGAGCTTACCGGCCTGCTGGCGACCGGTAAAAAGCTTGGCGCCGCCTCGGTCCGCAGGCTGCGGGCCGCGCTGACAAGCTTCGTGGAGGCAGGCTGATATGGCGGGGCTGCGCGAGCTGAGAAAGCGGCTTTTAAGCATTCGCACGACCGGCAAGCTGGCGGGCGCGATGCGGACGGTCGCGGCGGCCAAGTATGCGCGCCTCAGCGCGGCCCTCGGCGCATACCGCCCCTATGCCGAGGCCTTTGACGGCATGCTGGCGCTGGCCGGCGGGTGCGTTTCGGATAAGCCTGCTGAAGCTGCGCCCGGGGCGCGTCCCTGCCTGGTGCTCATGAGCGCCAACCGCGGCCTTTGCGGCGGTTTCAACGCCGAGCTGACGGGCTTTTTCGATCGCTGGCTGGCCGCACAGGCGGAGGAAGAGCCGATGCTGGTCGCTTGCGGGAAGATCGCCGAGGCCTGCTGCAAGGAGCGGAAGCTTTCCGCGGAGCGGGTCTTTCCGCTTTCCGATGTGCCCTCGTGGACGGAAGCGAACGAGATAGCCGCCTATGTACGGGGGCTGTATGAATCCGGCAGGGCCTCCCGCGTGAGCTTTATTTACCAGAGGTTTAAGAACATGCTCGTACAGACGCCCGCCGCGCAGCAGCTTCTGCCGCCGCTTCCGCCGGAGGGCGCGGAGCAGAGCACGGAGACGCTGCTTCTGCCGGAACCGGAGCCGGTTCGCCGCGAGCTGTGGGCCGCCGGTCTGGATGCGGCGGTATACGCTCTGACGCTCGAGAACGCGGCGGGAGCGCAGGCGGCTACGCTGATGGCTATGCGCTCTACCTACGACAATGCGCAGAAGTCGGCCGCGGAGCTGGAAACCACTATCAACCGCCGCCGGCAGGCAGAGGTAACGGCGGGCGTTATTGAAACGGCTTCGGACCACCCATAAGGAGACAGAACTATGGCCGCAGGAACAAAAGGCATTATTACCAGGATCATCGGCCCCGTGGTGGATATCCATTTCCCCGCGCCGGAGGAGATCCCCGATATTTTCCATGCCGTCGTGGTGGAGATAGGCGGCGAGATCTATACGCTGGAAACGCTGCAGCAGCTTGGCGAGGGCGAGGTGCGCTGCATCTCGCTGCGCTCGACCGACGGCATGTCGCGGGGCATGACCGCCACGGATACCGGCTCGCCCATCACCGTTCCGGTCAGCGAGGAGCTGCTCGGCCGGATGATCAACGTGACCGGCGATCCTATCGACCGTGAAGGCTCCATTCGCGCCGATGAGCGCTGGCCGATCCACCATACCGCACCGAAGTTTACGGATATCGTGCCGGCGACGGAGATACTGGAGACCGGCATCAAGGTCATCGACCTTATGACGCCCTACGCCAAAGGCGGAAAGATCGGTCTGTTTGGAGGCGCGGGCGTTGGTAAAACGGTGCTGATCATGGAGTTGATCCGAAACATAGCCTTTGAGCATGATGGGTATTCCGTATTTGCCGGCGTTGGCGAACGCTCGCGCGAGGGCAGCGATCTCTGGCAGGAGATGAAGCAGTCCGGCGTTATTCATAAAACCGCGCTTGTTTTCGGTCAGATGAACGAGCCGGCCGGCGCGAGGCTGCGCGTACCGCTGGCGGGACTGACCATCGCGGAGTATTTTCGCGAGGCCTCCCATAAGGACGTGCTGCTGTTTATTGACAATGTATTCCGCTTTACTCAGGCCGGCGCGGAGGTATCGGCGCTGCTGGGGCGTATGCCCTCGGCGGTCGGCTATCAGCCCACGCTGGCTTCGGAGATGGGCGCCTTGCAGGAGCGTATCGTGTCCACCAAAAACGGCTCGATCACGTCGGTGCAGGCCATTTATGTGCCGGCGGACGATCTGACCGATCCGGCGCCGGCCACCACGTTTTCCCATCTGGACGCTACGACGGTGCTTTCGCGCAGTATTGTGGAGCTTGGCATCTATCCGGCGGTGGCGCCGCTGGAGTCCAGCTCGCGCATGCTTGCGCCTGACGTAGTGGGAGAGCGGCAGTACAAGGTGGCCAAGGAGGTGCAGCGGGTGCTGCAGCGCTATAATGAGCTGCAGGATATTATCGCCATACTGGGCATGGACGAGCTCTCGCCCGAGGATCGGCTCACCGTTATGCGCGCGCGTAAGGTGCAGCGCTTTATGAGTCAACCCTTCCATGTAGCGGAAAACTTCACCGGCGTCAAGGGCGCATTCGTGCCCATTGAGGAAACGATACGCGGCTTTGAGGCGATCCTCGGCGGCGACTGCGACGCGATCGCCGAGCAGGCGTTTCTCATGGCCGGTACGATCGACGACGTGTATAAGAAGAATGACAGCGTCGAGACCGCCGATAAAGGCGGGACCAAGAAATGAACGGAGCCGGACGGGAGCTGAGGGTCTGTATCGTGACGCCGGAAGGGATCGCCGCCGAGCTTGTCGGCGATTCCGTGCGCCTGCCGCTGGCCGGCGGACCCGACGGCGAAGACGGCGGCAGCATGGGCGTACGCCCCGGCCATATCCAGGCCCTGATCGTGCTGGGAAAGGGCCGAGCGCTCGTGTTCAAGGACGGCGCGCCACTTTTGGCTGCCGACCTTGAAACGGGTATGGCCTCGGTGCTGCACGATCGGGTAACCATCGTATCAGACAGCCTGAACATCCATAATGATACGGAGAACGGCTCCTCCCGACAATAAGACCTGGCATAAGACGCCGCCGCCCGCTGCTTTTGGGACGCAGCGCCGAAACGGGCGGCGCAGCCTGCAACAAATCAAAAACACCTTTCCCCGGATCGATGCGAAACGGTTTCCGGACGTGCTGCATTTCTTCATGCCGGACTTTTGCGTTGCGTTCAAGAATGATTCAAGGCTGAATACTGCCTAGTATATGTCCAAACGGTCGACCTGTACTGAAAACATCACATGTGCGCGGCGTTTCCTGACAAAACGCGCGGCATATTTTGGTTTGTTTTATGCCTTGACAAATCAAGGCGAGCTGTTATAATAAATAGTAAGTTGACTGAACAAACTAATTTTTACATTTTAATGAACCGACAGAATACTGTGGATGGGAGTTCGCGCCATGGCAACGATTAACCAACAGGATATTAAGTCCATGAACATGAAGAAGCTGTATCGGTTAATTCAGGACAACAAAAACATATCGCGGGCGCGGCTGGCAAAGGCGACAGAGCTGAGCAAGGCCACAGTCTCCGCGCTTGTGGATGAACTGATCGAAAACCAATATGTGCTGGATTGCGGACAAAACGCCAGCGCATCTATCGGCAGGAAGCCGAACGCACTCAAGCTCGACGGAGAACACTGCTATGTGGCTGTATTTCATTGGCATACGTCGCGCATTCATGCCGTGCTGATCAATCTGGAAGAAAGTATTGTCTTTGAAAAGCAGCTCAGTATTGATGAGAATACGAATTATGCGCAGGTTACAAGCCGGATCCTGCATGAAGATCTTGAAACGTTTAATCCCCAAGCCCGTATTCTGGGAGTTTGCATCATTGTGCCGGCTATGATAAACGCCGAGACGCAGGAGATATTCTCGACGGTGCTGGGACACGGCTTTCAGGAGATCCTGGTGCTGCAGCTTCAGAATCAGATCACCGACTATCCGATCGCGATCCTGAACGATACTTCCTGCTACGCTTATGCCGAGTGTATTCACAACAATATGAATAACCGCTATTTTTCATTTATCAACATAAGCCGTGGCGTTGGCGCCGTCCTGATCGATCACGGAAAGATGTTTCGGGGAGCCAACGGCATGACCACGCAGTTTGGACACTTCTCTATCGAGAGGTCCGGACCGCTGTGTGATTGCGGAAACCACGGTTGCTTGGAATGTATGGTGGGAGAGGCCTATATTTACAAGCGGGCACAGGACTGGAATTTCAAAACCTTGTTTTCCGATGAAAGCGAGGCAAGCTTTGAATATTTGGGCGGGCAGATAGCGCATGGTAATGGCACGGCATTGGAGTTTATGCGGGTTTTGGCTGAGAACGTCGCTTATGCAATCAGCAACCTGATCAGCCTGTTCAATCCGCAGGAGATCGTATTTGGAGGAGGCTGTGTGGCGCTGGGAGATCCGTTTCTGACGGCCATTAAGAAATCGTTGGATCATATGGGTTTTCCACCGTTTGAAAGACTGGTCGAGCTGCGATTCACCCGACAGAACCGGTCGTTTGCATTGATCGGCGCCGCAAGGTATTACATAGATCAATACTTCATGTTCAGCAAAGAGATGGAACAGCGTCTCTACATTGGATAAAGAATATATTGGAGATGAGTGATTGCACAATGATTAGCGAAGAAATTAAAAGTGTGAGCGTTGCTTATTCGCATGTTACCAAAACCTTCGGCAGCAAGACGGTAGTGAACGATTTTTCCATTGATGTTGAACCGGGAGAGTATGTGATATTTCTGGGACCGTCGGGATGCGGAAAGACCACGACCCTGCGTATGCTTGCGGGTCTGGAAGACCCCAGCTCCGGCGAGGTATATATTGACGGCAAGAACGTAACGCAGGTTGCTCCCAAAAATCGGAATATAGCCATGGTTTTTCAGAACTATGCGCTGTACCCGCATATGACTATACGGATGAATCTCGCGTTTCCTCTGGAAGCGAAGAAGATGCCCAAGGAAGAGATCAACAGAAAGATCGAGGAGATTTCGGAGATGCTCTGCATAAAGGAGCATCTGGATAAAAAGCCGTCCCAGCTCAGCGGAGGCGAGGCCCAGCGCGTGGCGTTGGGCAGGGCGCTCATTAGGAGGCCGTCCGTATTTTTGATGGATGAACCGCTCTCCAATCTGGACGCCAATCTGCGAAACAGCATGCGCGAGGAGTTTTTGAGGCTGCATCAGCAGCTGAAGATTACTACTATATATGTGACGCACGATCAGGAGGAGGCCATGGCCCTGGCGGACAGGATCATATTGTTTAACAAGGGAACGATACAGCAGATCGGAAAACCTCAGGAGGTGTATGACCGGCCTGCCAACAAATTTGTTGCAGAATTCCTTGGCAATCCCAAAATCAATATGATACAGGGTATGCTTCATGCAGACGGACGGTTTGACGTGGTGGACGAAAACCAGAGTCCTCAGGGGATCAGCGCGGTCATTGACGAACTGAAGGGCGTTGTCTCGGAGCCGCGGAAGGTATGGCTCGGCATCAGGCCGGAGGATATTACCTTTGGAGACGATCCGGACGCTGTGCGCTTTTGCGATATGAAGATCGAAATCGTCGAGCCGATGGGAAAGGAAAACAGGATCAGCGGCAGCGTCGGCGGATGGCATGTCATCTTTATTGATCCCAGCCGGCAGGCTTTGGCGCGCGGCGAGCATACGGCATTGAACTTCCTGCGGAATAAGCTTCACGTTTATGACGCGGAAACAGAACAGAGACTGAATTAGCTGGTGGTGGTTTCATGAATGTCGTGAATGCAAAACAGACATCGCTTCAAAAAAAAGACAGAACGTACAAGCTGCTGGTATATCCCATCTTGATTTTTGCTTTGCTGCTGTGCGTGATTCCGCTGCTGTATTCTCTGGGCATCAGCATGACGAATTACTCGCTGACAAGCCAGCAGGAATTAAAGTTTGTCGGCTTGGGCAACTATATCAACCAACTGTTTGGAAAAGGCTCGTTTTTCTGGAGATCGCTGTGGCTGACGCTGGTGTTTACCGTTATCAGCGTATCGGTTGCGTTTTCACTCGGCTTTTTACTGGCGCAGATTCTCGCAACCAATATACACGGGAAAAACATATTTCGTTCGATCATGATTTTGCCGTTGGCTGTGGCGCCTTCTATTGCGGCTCTGGTTTTCCGGTATATGATGAACGACGATTACGGCGTGATCAACTATCTTACCAAGACGATAGCCAATTTCAAGATCCCCTGGCTGATTGACGGCAACGCGGCTATGGCGGCGATCTGCGTCGCCGACGTCTGGCAGTATACATCATTCTGCTTTTTGATTCTGCTGGCGGGGATTCTGTCGCTGCCAAAGGAGCCCTATGAGGCGGCTATGCTGGACGGCGCGGGTTCATTGGCGATCTTTCGCAGGATCACGCTTCCGCATCTTAAGCCGGTCATATCGATCGTGCTGCTGTTTCGGGTCATCGATTCCTTCAACAGCTTCGACAAGGCGTATGTTCTTACGCGGGGAGGTCCAAGCCAGGCGACGGAAACCATGGGCATGTATATCTACAAGACGGGCCTGGCCACCTTTAATATCGCGCAGGCTGCGGCAATCGCTTGGATTATTCTGGTGATCCTGATTTTCATAAGCAAGAATTTTGTTAAGATGTGCGTTCGCAACAATGCCAAGTAAGGAGGAAACGGAAATGAAATGTACGCCGATCGCCGTTAAAAACACTGTAAAAAGAATAGCCTCCTATGTTTGCGTTGGCATATGCTTGATCATCACGTTGTTCCCGCTGTTCTGGATCGCGGTTACTTCATTGAAGACCAAGATCGACTTTACCGCATACCCGCCCCAGTTTTTCAACTTTACTCCGACGTTTGACGCATATAGACAGGTGTTTGTCCAGGATGGATTTCTCAAGAATATACTGAACAGCCTGATCGTCGTATTTGGAGCGCTGATTTTGTCGACTGCGCTTGCTGTTCCGGCGGCGTATGCGACCGCAAGGCGAAGCGGCAAGTTTTTTGACAACGCATCGTTTTTTGTCGTCAGTCTGCGATTGCTTCCGCAGGTAGCGGTGGTTTTGCCGATGTATTTCATTTTTCGCTCGATCGGCCTGCTGGATACGCATTTTGCGTTGATTCTGATGTACACGCTGATGAATCTGCCCCTATCCATGTGGCTTATCCGCATCTTTATCGCGGAGATACCGTACCAGATCGAAGAAGCGGCCATGCTGGACGGATACTCGTTTTGGAAAATCATTATCAAGGTGATCCTGCCAATGGTCAAGCCCGGCATCATCGCGACCATGATACTGAATTTTATGACGACCTGGAATGAATTCATGTATGCGAACCTGCTTGGAAGCCTTGGGGCCAAGACTGCGCCCATCGCGGCGGTGGCGTATGTAGGCGTGCGCGAGGTGCGCTGGGCGGAAGCCTGCGCGGCTTCAATCGTGATAATCATTCCCGTGGCAATCGTATTGCTGCTGGTGCAGAAGCATCTGGTAAAGGGATTGACTTTTGGTTCGGTGAAGGGCTGAGCGGCCCATGGCATGCGTTGTCCTGAGTCGGGACTTTCTATAATAATGATTAGGAGGATCAGGTTATGGCAGACAACAAAGAACTGAAGCTGGGACTGATAGGCGTTGGAAGAGGCGGACCGTCCTCGTATCACGCGCGATCCTTTTCTTCCATTATCAACGGCTTTGACAAAAGCGAGGTGCCCGAGGAATGGTGGGAATGCCTCCATGCCATTAAGGCTAAGGGCGCGCGGATCACGTCGGTATGGGATCCGGACGAAGCGGCCGCCAATCATCTTGCAGGCGTGTTCCACATTGACCGCGTGGAGAAAAGCCTTGAGGACGTCGCCAAGCATGTCGACGGCGTATTGATCGTGGACGATATCTCCATGCAGCATCAGAAGAGAGCGGACTTTTTCCTTGAGAACAAAATCCCGACCTTTGTGGATAAGCCTCTGGCTATGAGCTATGAGGAAGCGGCGGGAATTATTGACAAGGCGAAGAAATACGGAACGCTTTTTATGACGGGCTCCGGCCTGCGGTACTGCCGTGAGACGCCTGAGCATGGGGCGGAGATCGAAGCGGTGGGCGATATTCAGTATGGCTCCACCGTCTGTCAGGGCGCTTACATGGGAGAAGACAACATTATCCATTATGGCATACACGCGCTGGAGTTCGCCTATTCTGCTTTTGGCCGCGGCGCCGTTGCCGTACAGAACATTGGCGAGGGCAAAAAGCATGTCGTTAAGATCGATTACAGCGACGGCCGCATTTTAACGCTCGTGGTGCTGCCTGAAATCGAACAGAACTTTAAACTGTCCCTGTTTGGAACAAAGGGAGAGACCTCATATCTATGTGAGGATTGGGATTATTTCTATTGGAACATGCTCCAGCATTATATCGAGATGCTTGTTACCAAGAAGGAGCCCGTGGCTTTGGAGGAGTCGCTTGAGGTCATCAAGATACTGACGATGGCGAAGCAGTCCGTTCTCCATAACGGAAAGAAGATCTTGTTGTAGCAGGCCGGGAAAGCCGTCTGCAACGAACGCACGCCCTGCATGACAGAATTGAGCCGATTCAGGCTTTTGGAAGGGAGGGCAGCTTAAAGTAACCCTGAAACCGTTTATAAACACAGTACAAGAGGAGGAAATTAGTGTGAAAAAGAAATTCTTGGCCTTACTTTTAGCCGTCGCTATGCTGGCCGGCATCGCCACAGCATGCACCAAGGCGCCGGCTGCTGACGGCGGCAGCACGGCCGCTACCGCCGAGCCCGCCGGTACGGAGGACGTTTCCGGTACCGAAAACGTCGAAGACTTCAAAGGCGTTACCCTGAACATTCCTGCCATCGACTGGCTGGGCAGTCAGGCGATGCGCGAGCTGTCTGCACAATGGGAAGAGCAGACGGGCGGAAAGGTTCAGTGGGACATTCTGGAAACCTCCGCGTTGCAGGAAAAGGTCTTTCTTACGCTGACCGGTAAGGCTGATACCTACGATATTATCACGGCGGACGCTACCTGGACGGCCGCGCTGACGGTGACCGACCAGCTTGAGCCGATGCCTGTGGACGCATGGAAAGCCGACCCTGAGTTCGATTATGACGATCTCTATACCACGTTTATGGACGCCTACGGCGATACCACCGGCGAGACGGACAACGTGTATTTCGTACCCATGGTGTCTGATTTGATGGGCATGTATTACCGCAGCGACCTGTTTGAGGAGTATGCGGACGAATTCAAGGCGGAGTATGGATATGATCTGGAGCCGCCGGAATACTGGGATCAGTTTCTTGATATCGCCAAGTTCTTTACAAGAGATACAAACGGCGATGGAGAAACAGACCTTTATGGCACGACGATGATGGCGGCCCCCGTGGCAATCGCGTCCGACTATATCGTGTATGCCAACTCCTGGGGATTTGATTACATGACTACGGATCTGCATCCGAACTACCTGGATCCGAAGAGCATCGAGGCGACCAACTTCTATATCGATCTGTACAGGAAGTGGAACGTTGTACCGCCGTCCTCCCCGAACAACTGGTTCTCCGAGGTCCAGCTTCTTATGCAGCGCGGTCAGGCGGCCACCAGCATTAACTGGGCGGCATTCTGCGAGAGCACGAATGATCCCGCGCAATCGGAATATGCCGGCAAGATCATGTTCACCGCTCTGCCGAGAGCTCGCGGCGTGGAAGCGTCCCAGGGCCTTCTGGCCGGACATCTGTATGCGATCAACAAGAATTCCAAGCATCTTGATGCTGCCAAGTCCTTCCTGACCTGGGCGCTGTCCAAGCCCGTGCAGGATCAGCTCGCGCTGATGGGCGTGACCGGTTCGCGGTATTCATCCAGCGTGGATGCAGCTACGAAATATCCCTGGATGCAGGCTTTTGCGGATGCGGCTGTCACAGGAAAGCACTGGGCGCCGAGAATGTTCCCGGACTATATGAACATTCATCAGGTGGTCATGTCTGACGAGCTCTCAAAGGCTCTTATGGGCGAGATCACCGTCGAGGAAGCGCTTGCCAACGTGCAGGAGCGCGTAGATGAAATGATGCGCGAGGCAGGTTATTATTGATCGGAGATCATGGTGTGCGCGGCGGCGTGAGCCGCCGCGCACAGCGACGACGAATCGGACGATTACAACCAATATGATTTAAAGTGATGGTATATGCTTTATGAAACAAGGCTACAGCGGATTTTCATTTTCAGCGGATTGCGCTCTGAAAGATGTTTTTAAGGCATGCTCAGAGGCCGGATATGACGGCTTTGAAGCCGTTGTTCAGGACAGGGGAGAGCTGACGCTGAACACCAGCAAGACGGATATTCAGGCCATAAAACGTATGGCTGACGATTTTGGACTTGAGCTGTTCAGCATTGGAACGCCCATGTTTTGGAACGAGCCTCTTTGCAGCAACGATGTCCGGGTAAGGGATCGCGTGATCGAGCTTGGAAAGCGCGTACTGGACATCGGCGCCGCTCTCGGCGCGAGTATGATGCTGTTGATCCCCGGATGGACCGGCACGGATTTCAATCCGGATGCCGAGATCATCGGCTATGACGCAGCCTATGAGAATGTGCGGGAGGCCTTGCGCCTTCTTGGCGAGCATGCCAAGAGCGTTCGCGTCTCGGTCGGCATAGAGAACGTATGGAACAAATTTCTGCTTTCCCCTCTGGAAATGCGCAACTTGATAGACGAAGTCGGCAACGAGTATGTGGGCGCTTACTTCGATGTTTCCAACGTACTGTACACAGGCTATCCGGATCAATGGATCAGCATTTTGAATAAACGGATCAAGAAGATACATTTTGCGGACTTTCGCCGGAGCTCGGTTTCCATGGCCGGTTTTGTGGATCTCCTGGCCGGAGACGTAGATTTTGCAGCGGTCATGAGCGCACTGAGAAGCATCGGCTATGATGACTATGTTACGCTTGAGATGTTCCCGAATTATATCAAATACCCGCTGCAGAGCATATACAGCAATAAACCGTCGTTTGACAAGATCATGACGCTTTAGGGGGCGGCTCTTATGAAAATAGGTACGTTTGCCGACTGGTTTGGCGTCGGATTGATCGAGGGCATCAAAGCATCGCAAAGCTGCGGTGCGCAGGGCGTGCAGATTTACGCTTGGAACGAGTTGGATCCGCTGAAAGCCGATCGCAGCTTTTTGGGTGAAATCAAGCGCACTGCGGCCGCGCATTCCCAGGAAATCGCAGCAATATGCGGCGAGCTTGGCGGCCACGGCCTGGAAAACGCACAGGAGAATCCGCAGAAGCTTGAGTATTTAAAGGCAACGGTGGAATGCGCGGCTTATTTGGAAACGGACACGGTGACTACGCATATCGGCCGGATACCGCAGGACGCATCCTCGGCAAGATACGCTGCCATGCTGGAGGCCTGTCAGGAGATCGGCGGGTATGCTCAGCCGCGCGGCGTACATATCGCTGTGGAAACCGGCCCCGAGCCTGTCAAGCGATTGGCGGAATTCTGCCGGCGGTGCAATGGGCTGTCGATCAACTACGATCCCGCCAATCTGGTGATGGTCACAGGCGACGACGAGGTCGCCGGCGTTCAGACGGCAGGCAGCCTGATCGTACACACCCATGCCAAAGACGGCGTTATGAAAAAGTATCTTGGGCCGGAGGAGACCTATGAGGTTTTTGCCAGCGGCGGCATAGAAGCCATTAATGAACTGCTGACAAACTATTTTTATGAAACGCCGTTGGGCGAAGGAAGCGTTCGATTCCCGGACTACCTGAGCGCGCTGCATGGCATCGGATACGATGGATTTCTCACGATAGAACGGGAAGCGCATGAAAACGCGGCGGCAGACATTCAAAAGGCAGTCGATTTTCTAAAGAAGCTGCTGCAGGAGAAGGCATATGTTTAACATCGGTATCGTTGGCGTCGGCGGAATGGGCGTCGTGCACTTTAAAAACTATGAGCATATAGAAAACGCAAACGTGATTGCGGTATGTGATTTCACGGAATCGGCCAAAGCCTTTGCCGAGAGCAATAACGTGCTATACTATCGCACCATAGAAGATATGCTCCAAAATGATGATTTGGACATTATTGATATATGTACGCCCACCTATACGCATCGGGAAAACATATTGAAGGCGACCAAAGCCCAGAAGCACGTCATTTGTGAAAAGCCTCTGGATCTGTCCCTGGCGGGCGCCAGGCAGGCCATCGAATCTGCGGAAGAAGCGGGCGTCATGCTGTTTGTGGGACAGGTGCTGCAATATTCGCAGGAAGCCATCGCACTGCACAGGCTAGTGGAGTCCGGCGCTTACGGCAAGGTGCTCGACGCGCAGTTCCTGCGTTTATCGGCCTGTCCCCGCTGGATAAAAAACAACTGGATGTTTCAGAAGGAAAAGAGCGGCCTGCTGCCCTTTGATCTGCATATTCACGATCTGGATCTGATTCTGTCTTTGTTTGGCGTTCCGGAGGCGTTCGGCTACACCTGCTGCGGTAACGCGGATAAGGACTACAAAGAGCATTATAGGTTTACATATGTCTGGCCGGACAAGTCGGTCAGCGCCGAAGCGGCCTGGTATAACGCGGATATTCCGTTTACAGCGACATGGCGCGTGTACTTTGAAAACGCGGTAGCTGTTAACGACGGAAAAGCCGTGACCGTCTATTCGTTTGGAAATCCCCCGGAGGTCCTTGACACAACGGAAAAGATCAAAGTGTCGACAGGGATCAATATTCCGCCTACTGGAATGTTCATTACCGAGCTCACGAGCTTTCTGTCGCAGATTGCGCCGGGTAAATGCGGCTGCCCCCGTAAGGACACTATTTTAACGACCATTGCCTTGCTGGAGGCAATTCTGAACGGCTCTGAACAGAGCTGTAAAGCGTTGAAAGAGACGAAGGATCTGCTGCCCGTCGTCTGACGGACGCCGGACGTCGGGGAATCCAGTGCGATTGCCGTTTTGCGGGAAGGGGCGCCTATGAAACTGATGAATGCCGTAGTTTTTCAAAGCACGGGAAAATTCGCATATGAAAAGAGAAGCCTTCCCAAGATATTCAACTCAACGGACGTGCTGGTTCGCGTGGAAGCGGCCAGCATCTGCGGCACGGATGTGCACATTCTTGACGATCCTCCCGGATTTCAGGGAGAACAGGGGATCATACTGGGTCACGAGTGTGTGGGGAAGGTCGTGGAAACGGGTCCGGACGTTATCGATCTGACGGTCGGCGACAGGGTGGTTCTGGAGCCGAATCTGGCCTGCGGCGCCTGCCGTTACTGCCGCATGGGGAAGCCGAATCTTTGCAGCAATGACAGGACTTTAGGCGTCACGACTGACGGAGTGTTCTGCGATTGCTTTCTGGCTCCGGAGCGGGCGCTGTATAGAATACCAAACGACATGCCGGCGGATACGGCCGTATTTGCGGAGCCGCTCAATTGCGTTATGGGAGCGCTGAACAAGCTGCATATACATCCTGGACAGACGGGGCTTGTTCTGGGCGGAGGGCCGATCGGCCTGTATTTTTTGATGCTGCTCAAGTGCTGCGGCGCCGGAAAGATTATCGTGTCGGAACCGTCGGAGTATCGTGCCGGTTTTGCCGGTCAGTGCGGGGCGGATGCCGTAGTGAATCCATTCAGACAGAATCTTTCTCAGACGGTGAGCGAGCTTACTGATGGCTGCGGCGTTGATTTTACGATTGACGCTGTCGGCGAGCTAATCGGCGACGCGCTGACATGCACGCGCCGCGCGGGAGAAATCGTATTGTTTGGCCAGAACACGGCAAAGACCGAGCAAATTGCTCAAAGCGCCATTACGCGCAACGAGCTGACGGTGTTCGGCAGCTATATCGGCCCGCATACGATGCCCGCTACCATTCGCCTTTTGGATACCGGCATGATTCCGGTGGAAAGAATTGCAACGCATCGCCTGCCGATGCGTGAGTTTGGCAAGGGACTGGAGGCCATGCGCCGCGGAGAGGCGCTCAAGGTGATTCTGTATCCGGATTGAGGCGAAGCATGCCTGCCGAAAATGCACGGCGCGCCGGCACTGAAGGCGTTTTGAACGCGGATTTATCGAAAAAAGTCACGGCATTTTGAAAGATAAACATTGACACGGCCCCTTGCGGTATGGTATCGTTACACGGTGCCCCCGAAAGGGGCTCGCTTTATGATGTTTTGACCTGAAACAGGAGGGGTTTGACTATGGCAGCGGATGCACGCGTAAAGATCACGTTGGCCTGCACAGAGTGCAAGCAGAGGAACTACAACACCTTCAAGAACAAGAAGAACGATCCCGACAGGCTGGAGTTTAGCAAGTATTGCCGCTTCTGCCGCAAGCACACGCTGCATCGGGAATCCAAATAACGCGAAGGGGATACAGGTATGGCAACTGGGGACAAGAATATCCAAAAGGTCCTGGAACCTGAAAAGGCGGCTTTGCTACGGAAGATTTTCTGCATCGTGCTGGCCGTGTTCGGCGCGTTCGTTATTTTCTTTGGCGTTATGTCCGTTCTCAATGCTGAGTCGATCGTAACGGATGCTGCCGCGGCGGCCACCGCCAAGGGCGAGACCTTCAGCATGAGCGCGACCTTCCTGATCGTGATGAGCGTCTGGCTGGCGCTGGGCGGACTTCTCAAGCTCTTTTTGGGTATCGACTCGATCGCGGGCAAGTTCCAGAAGGTATTGAACATCGTCATTATCATCAACCTGATCATGGTGATCGTCGCCTTCGTTACGATCTACAATGTCAACGGCCAGTTTATGGCCGTGCTGATCGTGGATCTGATACTGTCCATTATTGCGGTCTGCTGGCTGAACGTACGGCTGGCGCGGTACTTAAGGGAGATGGCCGGCGAGCTCAAAAAGCTTACCTGGCTTTCGGGCAGGGATCTGGCTTCTCACACGGTGGCGGTTATCGTATTCGTCGTGCTCATGGCGGTGCTGATCTGGCTGCTCGACCTCGCGTTCTCGAGCGGATTCAGTGCGATCGCCACAATCAAGATTGGGTGAGGCAATGACGCAGGAAGCTAAGTGGTATGTGGTACACACCTACTCGGGCTATGAAAACAAGGTCAAGGAAGACCTTGAAAAGTCCGTGGAAAACGCAGGCTTGCAGGATATCGTCCTGGAGGTAAAGTACCCTACCGAGGAGACAATTGAGATTCAGCCCAATGGCAAGCGGAAGGTAACGCAGCGCAAGGTATATCCCGGCTACGTCATGGTCAAGATGCTTGTCGATGTGGCGGAAAAGCCGCGCCCCGAGGAAAAGGGCGGCGGCGTGACCACAGAGCTTGTGATGAATCCGCGCGCATGGTATGTGGGTCGCAATACGCGCGGCGTGACGGGCTTTGTCGGCCC
>CAZCAV010000018.1:0-37769 GCA_964496795.1 uncultured Oscillospiraceae bacterium | reverse complement strand
CCCCCGGCCCCATGCTCCCAAAGCACGTGCGCTACCGGACTGCGCTACACCCCGTCATCACCACGCACCGCTTTCGCGACCTTAACAATATACAACACCGAAAACTAAATGTCAACACAGTTTTTCATTTTAAATCTGCCAATCGCTGCGTCGTCTTCTCAAGCAGAACGCGATCGACCTCGAGCTTACGGCGTTCCTCTGAGACCACGTTTTCCGGCGCTTTATTGACAAAGTTTTCGTTTTGAAGCTTTGCCTCGATGCGCGAGATATCTCCCTTCAATCTCTCGATTTCCTTATTGACGCGCAGGATCTCAGCGTCAATATCAATCATGGAGGACAATGGCACGATGGCTTCGGCCCGCTCGTTGACGATGCGGATATCTCCCTTGAGCGCAGCGCGCGATTCTGAGGACACCGTAATACTGCCTGCGCCGGCCAGACGAGCCAGAGAGTCGCTCACCGTCCGGAAAGCATCCGCATCCGTCTGCCGCACGATCAGG
This sequence comes from uncultured Oscillospiraceae bacterium, assembly GCA_964496795.1. Taxonomy (GTDB): domain Bacteria; phylum Bacillota; class Clostridia; order Christensenellales; family CAG-138; genus CAZCAV01. The sequence goes on along the minus strand of CAZCAV010000018.1, from coordinate 37,269 downwards.
TGCAGTTCAATCTTTTGGGAGGCCGGCACCTTAAGCTCGGCACGCTGATTGCGGATGGCACGGATCGTGTCCATCATGCCGGTCATCATGTCCGCTTCCTCACCATAGTCAAAGCGTGGATCCTGCTTTGGCCATTCGGAAAGCATTATCGTTTCCTCATCGGAAATCTTGTCAAATATTTCCTCGGTGATAAAGGGCATGAACGGGTGCAGCAGCTTCATGCAGGTCTCAAGCACATGCAGAAGCACGGCGGCGGCGTTTTCCTTGCTCTGACCGCCATATAGGCGCGGCTTGATAAGCTCGATATACCAGTCGCAAAACTCCGACCAGATGAAGTCATAAATCTTCTGCGTGGCGAGTCCTAGCTCAAAGCTGTCCAGATTGTCTGTCACCTCGCCGATGATCTGATTGAGGCGGTACAGTATCCATTGGTCCGGCAGCTCCAGTTCACCGGGATCGATGGGCATTTTGACCACGCCGTCCGTGCTCATCAGTACAAAGCGCGAGGCGTTATAGACCTTATTGCAGAAGTTTGCGGCGGACTCCACCTTTTCCCAATAGAAGCGCATATCGTTACCCGCCGAAGTACCGGAGAGCAGAGAAAACCGCAGAGAATCCGCGCCATATTTATCGATCACTTCGAGCGGGTCGATGCCGTTTCCAAGCGACTTGGACATTTTACGGCCCTGTCCGTCGCGCACAATGCCATGCACAAACACCGTATCAAAGGGGATGTCGTGCATCACCTCAAGGCCGAACACGATCATGCGTGCGACCCAGAAGAATATGATATCATAGCCCGTTACAAGCGTGGAGGTAGGATAAAAGTATTTCAGCTCCTCCGTCTGCCGCGGATATCCAAGCGTGGAAAATGGCCACATGCCCGAGGAGAACCAGGTGTCCAGCACATCCTCGTCCTGCCGCAGACTGCCGCCGCATTTGGGGCAGCATGCAGGCGCAGTTTCTTGTACAATGGTTTCTTCGCAATCGTCGCAATACCAGGCGGGAATGCGATGTCCCCACCAGAGCTGGCGGGAAATACACCAGTCGCGGATATTCTCCATCCAGTTAAAATATGTTTTGGCAAAGCGTTCCGGAACAAACCTCACGCGCCCGTCGCGCACGGCTTCTATGGCAGGTTTGGCCAACGGCTTCATATCCACAAACCACTGCTTGGACACGATCGGCTCTATCGTAGTATGGCAGCGATAGCAAGTACCCACATTATGCGCATATGGTTCCACCTTGATCAGATTGCCGGAGGCCTCCAACGCGGCCACGATCGACTTGCGACACTCAAAGCGATCCAGACCTGCGTAAATCCCGCCCAGTTCGTTGATATGGCCGTCGTCTGTGAACACGCGCATCACCGGCACGCCGGTGCGTTTGGCGACCTCAAAATCATTCGGATCGTGACCCGGCGTGATCTTCACTGCGCCGGTGCCGAATTCCATCTCGCAGTATTCGTCCGCCACAATGGGAATCTCACGTCCCACGGCGGGAATGACGACCATCCTGCCAATCAGCGACTGATAGCGCGGGTCGTCTGGATGCACAGCCACGGCCGTATCGCCAAGCATGGTCTCCGGCCTCGTAGTCGCCACGGTAATGGAATAGCTCTTGTCAGGCGCATCGTAACGCACATGCCAAAGGCTGCTGTTCTGCTCCTCATATTCCACCTCCGCGTCCGAAAGCGCGGTTTTGCAGGCGGGACACCAATTGATAATACGGTCGCCGCGATAGATAAGCCCCTTATTGTATAGGGAAACAAAGACCTTGGTCACGGCCTTATTGCAGCCCTCGTCCATGGTGAAGCGCTCGCGCTCCCAGTCGCAGGAGGAGCCCAGAAATCGAAGCTGCTTGACGATGGTCTTGCCGTATTGATTGCGCCAGTCCCAGGCGCGCTGCAAGAAGGCGTCGCGTCCGATATCCTTTTTGGTCAGGCCTTCGCGCGTCATCTGCTCGACAATTTTCACCTCCGTTGCAATGGAGGCGTGATCCGTGCCTGGCAGCCAGAGGGTCTCATAGCCGCACATGCGTTTATAGCGAGTCAACGAATCCTGAAGCGTTTCATCCAGAGCATGGCCCATGTGGAGCTTTCCGGTGATATTCGGTGGTGGAATTACAATGCAATACGGCGGCTTTCCGCTGTTTGGTTCGGCATGAAAATAGCCGGCTTTCTCCCAACGCTCATAAAGGCGGCGTTCCACGTTTGTATGGTCATAAGTTTTTTCCATTTCCACTGTCATAGCTCTTCCCTGCCCTTTCAAAGAAACATAGCGTCCGCTTCGTCAAAGGACGAAACGGACGCTCGCGGTACCACCTTTGTTAAGCGGCTCTATGCCGCTCCACTCGAATCCATAACGGGGACGACCGTGCGGCGCTAGCTTGTATTCACGCCGCAAGCTCCGATGCGACCTTCCGCACGTCTGCCGCCAGGAGCTCTTACAGCCAATCAAGCTCCCTCTCTGATGCGCGACGGTGCGTACTCCTCATCTTCAAAGCCTGTATCTTTTGGCAAGTTTAGCGCAGAGCGGCGCGCTTGTCAAGTCTTATTCGGGCGTATTTTCATCAATCCACACATCCATGCGCTCCTGCACAATATTGAAATACGCGGGGCCCAAATCCAAATAGGCCTTCAAAAAGGCTCTTTGGTCAAAGCTGTCGCCGATCGTGTCCTCGGCGTCCCGCAGCAGCGCAGCAAGCTGGCAATAGCCGGTCGCGTAGTTAAAAATATAGAAGGGCTGCTCCACGGCCAGATTGTAATAATACTCAACGTAGCCAGTGTCGCCAAGCGACAGAGAGGTTAGATACGCACTGACGTCCGTCTTATCATAATCGTAATAGTTGACATAGATGCTGATAATGCCGGGCAAGAGGACATAGAGTATCATGTCGTTATAGAAGGACAGTTCACTGTAAGCGGTGTTATAGGCCGTTTGCGTCGTGGCGATCAGATAGCTGGCCAATTGTGCCCAGCCCTCGGCATAGGCGCCATAATGAAGCGCGCGCTGCATCAGGCCCGTATCGGTAAGCGAGCGTTGATAGACATACTGAAACATATGGCCCGGATAACCCTCGTGCGCCAGCGTTAAAAGCTGCTCGCTGTCAGTATTGGACGGATTGACGAGAATAACGTTGTCCTGCCAGTCGTTTATGGACGGTATCACATAGGCCGCTCCGCTCATCTGCTGCTGCAGCTCCTCCGGAAAATCGGATATACTCAGATTATGCTCAGGCAGAGCAAAGAGAATTTGGGAGGTCAAGGTCTTTAGAAGATCGATATCCTTCTGTGCATCTCCGCTGGAAAGCTGAATCTGCTGAGACGCTACGCCCGGATTCGCGTCGGCAATTTCAAAATACATAGCCAGCGCATAGTAAAGCTCATCCTCAATAAGCTCGCGTGTTTCTTCCGCGCTGAGCCGGTTGTCGCCCTCCTGCTGTAAGCCATATTCGAAATAGGAGCGTCCCTTGTCCCCCAATGCACAAAGTCCGGCAGGCGCACGGCAGGAGCCGCGCAGCGCGTTGAGACCGTTGTAAAGCGTCTGAAACGCGTCAATAAACGTGGTCGTCACGCTGTTGCGATTGCGTTCCTTGTATGCTTCAGCGGTGTCTGCGTTCAGGCCTTCCAGCATATCCAGAGAGTCGTTGAAGGTCCCGATCAGATAGAAGCTGTCGCGCGCGTCAATGATGTCCTGAATGGCGTCCAGTATTTTATCGAGCGCATCCTCGGTCATAAACAGCCCGAGCTCGGCGCGTTTCTGCTCATAGGTCAGCACCTGCGTCAGGTAGCGCGGGACATCCTCCAGTAAGGACAGATAATCCAGAGCATCCTGTTCGCTGTCTATCTCAAACAGGCCAAGAGCCAGCGGCAGACCGGAATGCTGTCCGTTGTATTCCGTCAGCGGTTCATAATAGTAGGCATAGATATTCTCCGCAGAGGCGTCTTCAAGATATTGCTGAAGGATGTCGTAGGAAAGCTGATCACGCTCGTTCAGTTCGGTACGGGCGATCGCAAGCAGCCGTTCCAGATATACGGCGCATTCCGCCCCGTATGCCTCGGTATCCTCCTCCGAAAGCTCGCCCCAGGTCATGGAAAGACTTTTACTGTCCAAGCCATAGGCGGAAGGGTCAGTCAGCATCTGGTGAAAGGAATATCCGTCGTCGGTGATATAGCGTATGAACACCTCCCGATCGAGCGCATGAAAGCTCTCTGCGGCCGTAAGCACATCCGGCGCCGCGGAAGCCTCGGCTTGTGCGGCAGGCGCCCCCGCTGATTCCTCCGGCGCGCTGGTCACAATGGAAACAGGCTCCGGCTCAGAGGTGATCGTCGCACTTTGACAGGCACACAATAACAGCATGAGCGCCAAAATGAATGCAAAGATCTGTAAATACCGTTTCATATTAATCCTTTCCAAACAGCGCTTCGTCCGCGCGGTTCGTCCACAAGCTGCCCGGGAAGCTGGCCTGCACAGTCAGATGCTTGAGCGCTTGAAGAAAGTATTCCGGCAGGTCCGCATAAAACGTCATCTCCTCACCGCTGACCGGATGGCGCAGCGACAGGCGATAGCCGTGAAGAGCCTGACCGGTCAGGCCGAGCGTGTTGCGCGGTTTTCCATAAACCTCGTCGCCCGTTACCGGGTGCCGTATATAGGCCATATGTACGCGTATTTGATGCGTGCGCCCTGTTTCCAGCTTAAGCGCTATCAGCGTATAACTGTCGAAGCGTTCGACAACAGCCCAATGCGTAACGGCACTGCGTCCGGACTCCGTAACAGCCATGCGCTTGCGGTCATTCGGCTTGCGTCCAATAGGCGCGGATACGGTGCCGCTCTGCTCGCGAAGATTATCATCCACAATGGCCAGATAACTGCGGCCCGCCGTATGATCCCGAAACTGCGCGGAAAGGGATCGGTGGGCTTCATCGTTACGGGCAATCACCAGCAATCCCGAGGTCATTCGGTCGATGCGATGTACAATGCCCGGCCGCTGCTCGCCTCCGATAACGGGCAGATCGTCAAAATGATTCATCAGTCCGTTGACCAGCGTGCCGCCGCTGTGCCCGGGCGCTGGATGAACGACCATACCCTGCGGCTTGTTAACGATGCAGATGTCCGCATCCTCATAGAGAATGTCAAGCGGAATGTCCTCGGCGGTCAGTACGCCGGAGACCGGCGGCGGAAGCCGCCAATCAATATTGTCGCCATCACGAAGCGCGCGCCCCGCCTTATCCGCAACAAGGCCGTTTACCAAAACGTATCCGTCGCGGATCAGGCGCTGCACGGCATTGCGGGACAGCCCCGACATTTCGGTCAGACAGGCGTCCAACCGCCCTGAAATATGGCAGATCTCACTTGGCATCCGGCGTATCCGGCGGCTGCTGAAAATCGCGAAGTTTAAATTTTATTTCGAACATCGAGCGATCCTTCATAAACAGCACATCGATCACAAGTAATATACATCCGATGGTCAGAGCGCTGTCAGCCACGTTAAATATGGGGAAATTAATCAGACAGAAATCAAGAAAATCACGCACATAGGAAAAAACCACGCGATCTATTGCATTTCCCAACGCGCCCGCAAGCAGCAGGGAGAGCGTTATGCGCGAAAGCACTGTCATCTTATTGCGGCCCCGAATCAGGAAAAAGAACAGGTAGACCACAACAAACAGGGTCAGAATCAGAAAAAACCATTTTTTTCCTTGCAGCAAGCCCCAGGCAGCGCCCGTATTATGCGCGCTCGTAAAATGAAAAACGCCGCTGATCACAGGATATGATGCGCCCAGCGGGGTCAAAAGCTTCTCGGACAGGAACTTTGTGACCTGATCCACGGCGAGTATGCAGACAACGATGATAATCTCGAGCATGAGCGCCTCCTCAACAATCTATTACATAGTATATCATAGAATTTATTCACCGTACAGCGTCGGATACAGTGATACATAGTTATCATAGGCCTGCATTACCTTTTCATAATAGCTGGCGGTAGCAGGAAAAGCGATGCCTGTCAATACGCCGTTTTCGGCATAATTCGGGTTTTCCAGCCAATCCTCCACGCTGCCGTGTCCGGCGTTGTAGGCGGCCACAATCTCCATAATTCTTCCGTCGAAGCGACCTGACAGAAAGCGCAGATACCAACAGCCGAAGCGTATATTGACCGCCGGCTCATACAGCATGCTTTCATCATAGCTGTCGTCCATATCCAGCTTGTGAGCGATCCAAGCGCCGGTATCCGGCATGATCTGCATCAGGCCGATCGCGCCTGCATCGCTGACGGCGGCCGGATCATTGCTGCTTTCACAGCGCATGATGGAAGTGACCAGATATGGATCCAGATCGAATTCCTCGGCGTTTTGTTGTATTATTTCCGTATAGGCGACCGGATAATTGGCATAGGCGCGTTTGAGGCGCAGATTGTCCGCGATCAAATAAGCCGCGAATGCCAGAACACAGAGCCCGATCAGAGAGCCGACGATGATGATTCCTCTTTTCAATGCCGTTTACTCCGAAACCATTGATATAATGCGTCGACCTGACCGCAGAGCGCTTCTGTCGGCCCGTTGTTGCTGATGAGATAATCGGCTCGTCTGCGCTTTTCCTCCTGCGGCATCTGGACGCGAATACGGGCGGCTGCCGCCTCGCTTGTACAGCCGTCGCGAATCAGCAGCCGCTCGATACGCAGGGCGTCGTCGGCGTATACAAGGAGAGTTTGATCCACGTCCTTATCCATTCCGCATTCAAACAGCAGCGGAACGTCCAGTATGATAACGGCGTCCTTATCGGCCGTCGCTAAGCTGTGCGCCTGTCGCAGCATATCGGCAATAACGCGCGGATGAACGATCGTATTCAGCCGCTTACGTTCTTTCTCGTCGCTAAATACGATATTAGCCAGCGCCTTTCGGTCGATGCTTCCATCGCTGTGCATGATGGAATGACCGAAAGCCTGTATCACGTCATGAAAGCATGCGCCGCCCGCGTCCAGCGCGGAGCGCGCCAGAGCATCCGCATCGATCAAATGCGCTCCAAGCGTGACAAAACGCGCCGATGCAGCAGATTTTCCGGCGCCTATTCCGCCCGTCAGGCCAATGATTTGAAAACGCGCCGTCATTTCGTATCGTACCAACTGCGTCCGCTCTTAATGTCGGCCACCAGAGGCGCCCGGAGTCGAACGACGTCCTCCATACATTCGCGCGCCAATAAGCAGACAGCGTCCAGCTCCTTAACAGGCGTATCGAATATCAACTCGTCATGTATCTGAAGGATCAGTCTTGCTTGAAGTCGTCTCTCCGCAAGGGCCTGAGAGGCGCGCACCATGACCAGCTTGATAATGTCTGCCGCCGTTCCCTGAATCGGCATGTTCATTGCGACGCGTTCGCCAAAGGAACGCGTATTATAGTTACCGCTGTTAAGCTCCGGCAAACTGCGGCGTCGGCCGAAGAGAGTGACGGCATAGCCGCAGGCCTTCGCCGTCTCAACGCTTTCGTCCAGGTAGGCTTTTATACCTGGATATCGCGCAAAATACAGGCGGATATAGTCGGCGGCCTGCTTGACGGGAATCCCAAGATTGCGCGCAAGTCCAAAGTCGCTGATTCCGTAAACGATTCCAAAGTTAACCGCCTTGGCGGCGCTTCTGAGCTCTCCGCTGACAGCCTCGAGCGGAACGCCAAAGACTTCGGAAGCCGTGATCCTGTGAAAATCCGCATCGCTTTGAAAGGCTGCGATCATATTCTCATCACCGCTCATATGCGCCAGAATCCGAAGCTCGATCTGAGAATAATCTGCGCCTACCAGAAGATTGCCCGGGGAAGCTACAAAGGCCTTGCGGATTTCGCGACCCAAGGGCGTGCGTACGGGAATATTCTGCAAGTTGGGTTCCGTACTGGAAATGCGGCCGGTGGCGGTAACGCACTGATTGAATTGCGAGCGCACGCGTCCGTCCTTGCTGCGCACAGACAGCAGCCCGTCCACAAATGTGCTTTTAAGCTTTGCAACGAAGCGGTATTCCAGCACATGGGATACAATGGGGTGCTCGTCTGCAAGCGCCTCGAGGGTATCCGCATCAGTCGAGTAGCCTGTTTTCGTCTTTCGTTGGCCCTGAAGGCCAAGCTCCTGAAACAGTACCTCGCCGAGCTGTTTTGGTGAAAGTATATTAAACTGTTTACCGGCCAGGCCATAGATCGTGTCCGCCAATTCCGCGGCGCGGGCTCCAAGCTGGCCCTGCAGCTGCGCGAGAATGCTGTCGTCTATCATGAAACCCACCTGCTCCATCTCATACAGGACTTTGGATAAGGGGAGCTCCATATCGGTATAAAGCGTCAGCATGCCGGCGTTCTTCAGCTCGCTCAGCATGGGCTCGCGCAGCAAAAACAGCGCCGCGGCGTCGGAGCGCTCCTGAGAAAAGTGCTTTTGACACAGAGCGCGCAACGTTCCGGCGGGACGAATGGCATTTTGGAGATAGTCGCATATCATGGCGTCAAATATCCGGCAGCGTATTTTTACGCCATATTGTGCGGCGGCGTGGTGCAGCCGCTTTGCATCGAACGCCAGCAGCGTAACCGCTTCATCCTCGAGAAGCGGCGACAGCGCCCGCCAAAGCTGGCTGTCCTCTATGGCCGGATGAAAGAGATCCGCGGAGCCTGAGGCTGTATAGCATAGCTCCGGTGAAAAGGCAAAGCTGAAGCCTTCCGACAGCTCTATGGCAATTTCCCGTGCCCGCGCATGGCCGGCCATTGCCGCCACAAGGCTCTCGGCGCTATCAAGAGCAATCATCTCGGGTAAAGAATCGGCGGCAACGGCAGGAACAGCCTGGATATTGTCCTCCGGCAGACGCGATGCCAGCGCGCGCAGCTCCAGTTGAAGCAGATGCGGGCGCGCTGCGGCCATGCTCTCGGGTCGAAACCGGCAATCCTCGATCTCCATGGTTACGGGCGCCTGCGTATCAATGGTGCCAAGGCGATAGCTCAGACGCGCCAAATTCAGATTAGACCGGATGCGTTCGCCCAGCTTGCCGCCGATCTGATCCGCATTAAGCAACACGTCTTCCAAGGAGCCGAATTCATCAAGCAGCTTCAACGCCGTCTTTTCGCCTACGCCGGGAATGCCCGGTATGTTATCAGAGCTGTCTCCCATTAGCGCCTTTAAGTCGCGCATTTCATCCGGCGCCAGGCCATAGGCTTCCTTAAGCGTCGCCGGATCGAATTCCGTCGTATCGCTGATGCCTTTTTTTGTCATCAGTACATGCGTGAAATCATCAACAAGCTGCAGCGCGTCGCGATCGCCCGTTACCAGAAGCGCCGATATGCCTGCGGTCTTGCATCGTCTGGCGAATGTTCCCAAGATATCATCTGCCTCATAGCGCGGGCACTCGCATACGGCAACGCCCATTTCTGTAAGCAATTCCTTAAGAATGGGAAACTGTTTTTTCAGATCGTCCGGCGTTTCCCGTCTGCCGGCCTTGTACGCATCGTAAAACTCGTGCCTGAAGGTCGGCCCGTGCACGTCAAAGGCTACCAGCAGATACTCCGGCTCCATCGCCGTCAGCTTGAGAAGCATGCTTAAGAAGCCGTGCAGCGCGCCGGTCGGTACGCCGCCGGCGGTCGTCATAGGCGGCAAGGCATAAAAAGCGCGGTGCATCAGGCTGTTGCCGTCGATGGCGATCAGCTTTCTCATAATGATTCGTTCCTTATCACGCCATATACCATGGGTGAGGGCGCGGGCGGCCGGCTGCCAATCTTCACTGCAGACAGGAGCCGCTCCTGCGCGGCGGCGAGCTGTAATTCATTATTGACATAAAGCGTGCAAATCGGCCGGTCGGGTGCAACAGCGTCGCCTATACGCACATTCATGACGAGGCCTACCGCCGGATCGATGCTGTCTGCTTTTGTAGCGCGGCCGGCGCCGAGCATCTGCGCCGCATGGCCGATATCCTCTGCGCACATGGCGTTTACATAGCCGCGCTTGAGCGGATAGACCGGCACAAGCCGATTTACGCGGCAAAGCTCGTCGATATGTTCAAGTGAAACATACTGGCTCTCGCCGCCTTCCGCTTCGACCATGGCGCGCAGCTTTTGGAGTCCTGCGCCCGATGCAAGAGCGGTCTTCAGCATGCTTCGCGCCGCATCATCTGAATCGGCGAGATCTGAAAGGCGGAGCATTTGTATGCCAAGCAGCATGCAGACCTCGTACAGCGGATCACCCGAAGGAATCTGTCCGGCCAACAGTTGGATTGCCTCGCGCGCTTCAAGAGCGTTGCCCACGGCCAACCCAAGCGGCTGATTCATATCCGTCAGCACAGCCATCACGCGCCGCCCCAAATGATCGCCAAGCGAGACCATCATTCTGCCAAGCTCCTCCGCCTCCTCAACATTTTGCATGAACGCGCCTGAGCCCGTCTTGACGTCAAGAACGATCGCATCTGTGCCGGCGGCGAGTTTTTTTGACATGATGCTTGCAGCGATGAGAGGAATGCTGCGCACAGTGCCCGTGACATCCCGGAGCGCATACAGCTTTTTGTCCGCAGGTACCAGATTGCCGCTCTGGCCTATGACCGCAACGCCCAGCTTTCGTACAATACGCTTAAAGTCGTCAACGCTCTGCTCCACGCACAGTCCCGGAAAGGATTCAAGTTTGTCGAGCGTTCCTCCGGTAAAGGAGAGCCCGCGGCCGGACATTTTGGCCACGGTGCCGCCGCATGCGGCGACGAGAGGCGCGACCACCAGCGTAGTCGTATCGCCAACGCCGCCCGTGGAATGCTTGTCAACCTTGACGCCAGGCAAATCGCTTAGATCCATCTGATCGCCGGATTCCATCATGGTCATGGTCAAATCCGCAGTTTCGCGCGCGTCCATGCCCTGAAGGCGAATGGCCATCAGAAGCGCTGCCATTTGATAATCAGGGATAACATCGCGGGTATATCCGTTGACAGCAAAAGCAATCTCCTCGGAGGACAGCCTCTGTCCGTTTGCTTTCTTATCGATGATGTCCACGATCTGCATAATATGCGCCTCCTGCTTATAACATGGGATACTTTCGCCCGAGCTTCATTCCAAGCCGGAGAAGCCGGAACAGGCGATCCGCCGCTTCATCAAGCAGCGGGATAGCCTTTTCGCGCGAGCATTTTTCGGTAATGGGCGAATGAACGCATGTGATTGCGCCCCATCCCTGCTCCGGCATCAGCTTGGAAATGCCCTCGGCAGAGCGACCGGAGACAATAGCCAGCGGGACGTCCGCTTTCCTGCAATGCCCGAATATTCCCGATACGGTTTTTCCGAATCGGATACTTTGTTCATCAAAGCTGCCTTCGCCGGTAATAACGAGCGATGCGTGGCTTAAGCGGCGCAGGAAGCCGCTTTCCATCAATACGGTTTCAATGCCGGATTCAATGGATGCACCGCAAAACGCGTGCAGCGCAAAGCCCAGTCCTCCTGCCGCGCCCACGCCTGAAACGTCCGCGCAGTCCTTGCCGGTGATTTCAAGACAGCGCTGATAAAAATTCTGCATTCCAGTTTCCAGCGTTTCAATCTGTTCCGCGTCCGCACCCTTTTGCCTCGCGAATACCCGTGTGCAGCCGTTTTCTCCGAGTAAAGGATTCTTGACGTCGCAAAGCAGTATGATCGCTACTTCCTTTGCGGCGGGAAGCATGCCGGAAGCGTCCACGGACGCAACGAGGGACAGATTCTCGCCGCAGCCGGTCAACGGAGATCCATTGCGATCCAGAAAACGCAGTCCCAGCGCGCAGAGCATGCCCATGCCGCCATCGTTGGTTGCGCTCCCGCCCAAGGCAATCTCCAGCTTGCGATGTCCGTGGTTGAGTACATAAGCGATCTGTTCGCCAAGGCCATAGCTGGATGCGCGCATAATATCGCGCTGCCTTGATTCATCGCGGAAACCGCAGGTCTGAGCCGCTTCAATAACGACCGTCTGGTCCGGAAGAATGCCATAGCGCGCGTGCAGCGGTTCGCCAAGGCAATCGTGAGCGTTACAGCCGTCATATCGCCCGTCGCGCGGACAAATAATGGCGTCTATGGTGCCTTCCCCGCCGTCGGCGGTCAGGCAGGGAACCGCTGTAGCCAGCGGCATATAGCGATATGCAGCCCGCAAAAGATGGCGCATTGCCTCGGCAGATGTAATCGTCCCCTTAAAGGAATCCGGCGCGATTAAGACGCTCATGCGTCGGCTGCTGCGCACACGCGGCATTTGCTTGCCGCCAAAGCGCATAGCCCCGTAGGCAACCTCGCCGCCGATGATCGCGCCCGTCTCGTCCGTCTGGCCAAGATACTCGGCCGACGGAAAACGTTCCAGAGAGTTGGTCTGCAAAAACGGACGGTAGACCGTCAGAAAGGAGCACAGGTAAGAATCGGCATGGATAGTTTCATACAGCCGCTTCCCACGCTTAAGAGACATATTAGAAAACACGCAGACGTACGCTGCCTCAGGCTCGGTATCGGCACAGTCGTCCAAAATTCCGTGCAGGCAAAGGCTCTCCGTCACAGAGACGGGGAGATGGGAAAACAGCAGATCCCAGAAAAAAGCAGGCTCATGCGGTTCATGCTCGCTCACAGCAAAGCGCAAACCCAGCGCGAATTTCTTCCAGTTCATTCCGTATCGTCCTTTCCAACTATATCAAAATACTCTCGCTCGCCCGCCTCCCAGGCAGCATAGCGTTGTTCCAAATCATGACGGAGCTGTTCAATGCCCACGCAAAGCGAGGTAATGCGCTCCGCATTGGAAGCGTTTTCCGGATCAGACAGCGCTTCCTCAAGACGGCGCATTTGTGCTTCGCCCTCGCATACGGCCTGTTCCGCGCGGTCGAGAACGCCCTTGGCACGGTTGACCGCCTGACGCTTTTCTCGTTGGAGCGTATAGCCGTTCTTTTTGCGCTCCGTTTTGGGCTCGGCCACGGGTCTTTGTAACAGGGCAGACTTATAATCGTCCCAGTCGCCGCAGAACTCCTCCATACCATTATAACCCATTACGACGATTCTGTCTGCAAGTCGATTGGCCAGATAGCGGTCGTGCGTCACGATCAGCATGGAACCGCCGTAAGCATCCAGCGCCTTTTCCAGCGCTTCACAGGATGCAATATCCAGATGATTGGTCGGCTCGTCGAGTAGCAGCACGTTGCTGCCCTTCAGCATGAGAGTCAGAAGCTGTATGCGCGCGAATTCTCCGCCGGAGAGGGCATCCATACGCTTAAACACATCATCGCCGCGGAACAGGAAGCTGCCCAACAGATTGCGAAGCGATTTTATATCGTAGAGCGGAAAGCGGTTCTGCATTTCGTCCAGAATACTGCGTTCATTCTGCTCATGCACGGTCGCCTGCGAAAAATACCCGATGCGCACGCCGGGGCCTATCCTGTACACGCCGCCGGCAGGCTCGATATTGCCCAGTAAAATATTCAGCAGCGTCGTCTTTCCACAGCCGTTGGCGCCTGCCAGAACAACGCACTCGTCGCGGTGTAACAGGAGGTCACAGTTTTGGAACAACGCCTCCTGCTTAAACCGCATGGATAAATTCTGACAGCAAATTACCTCGTTGCAGGTCAGCGGATCGGCGTGCAGTTGAAAATGTATCTCGTCGGGCTCCGCCTCCGGCCTGACAAGGCCCGCGCGAATACGATCGATCTGCTTTTGCTTGGAGGCGATCGTAACATAGTTTCGCTCCTGATTCCAGCGCCTCTGCTGCGCTATGATGCCCTCGATGCGTTTGATCTCCTTGAGCGTATTGCGGTAATGCCTCCAATCGACCTCACGCTGATCCAGCTTTTGCTCTACAAAGCGTGAATACGGCAGGTTGGCCGTGCGCAGCAAGCCGTTTTCCAATTCGAAGGTGCGCGTGGTAACAGCGTCCAAAAAGTAGCGATCATGAGAGATGACAACGCAGGCGCCCCGATACTCGCCGAGAGCAGCTTCAAGCCACTCAATGGCGGCGATGTCCAGGTGATTCGTGGGCTCGTCAAGAAGTATCAGCTCCGCGCCGGAGAGAAGCGTTTTTGCAAGGGCAGCCTTACGCATCTGGCCGCCGCTCATGCTGGCAATCGGGCGCGCAAGATCATCATCGTCAAAGCCAAGTCCCAACAGCGCCGCTCGCGCGCGGCTTCTGTAAGTCAAGCCGCCCTGAAGCTCGTAGGTCTCGCGCAGATCTGCCTGCTTTGTGGCAAGCGACGCAGCGTTTTTCGGATTTTCGAGCAGCTCGTTTTCAATTTCTTCAAGCCGACGCTCCATGTTCATGAGCTTCTCACAGGCAAGAAGGGTATCGTCAAACAGGCTTATGCCGGCAGGATACTCAGGCGATTGCTCAAGCATGGCGACACGGCAGAACTTTGCTACGGAAACCGATCCCTTAGTGGGCGTTTCCTCTCCGCTGAGAATGCGGAACAGCGTCGTTTTTCCAGATCCGTTTACACCGACCAGACCAACGCGGTCGGCAGGAAACAGCTCGAAGGAAACATCTTCAAACAGTTGTTTTTCACCAAAGCTTTTTGCAAGTCCGTACGCCGTCAATATGGCCATGAAACCGTCCTCTCAATTCCTTTGCTATTCTAGCATACGCATGCCTCTATTTCACGCAAATTCGCAAAAAGTTTAAACTAAAATCCGGATCGTCCGTGTATAATCTTTTAAAGTACTGTGTTTCGAGGTGTACAGAATGCAAAACGGCAAGAATGGCAATAGGCTTCCCCGCTCCGGCGTTGCGCTCTTTTCGCGCCGTGCCCGCGCTTGGATCGTGTCGCTTGTAGCCGTATGTCTGGTCAGCTTTGTGCTTATTCCATTTCTATTAAGCCGGGCCGATGGAGTGAATGCCGTCTATGTATCCGCTGACGCCATCATCATCACTCAGCCGACGCCATCGCCCGCGCCGCGCGAATTGAACCTTGCTGCGAGCGAGACGGAGCCTGCCGTTGAGGAAAGCCCTGTCCCGACCAGCAGCGTGCAGGTGTCCCAGTATTCCTTATTGCAGGAAAACGACGATTATCCCGCCGTTGAAAAGCTCCAGACCAGACTTATGGAGCTTGGATATCTGGATTCCGACGAACCCTCGACCCATTATGGCTCTGCGACGACCAACGCCGTTTCGCTTGTGCAGCGCACCATGTCTGCCGATATGGACGGAGTGGCTACCAGCGAGCTGCAGGAATACCTGTATGGCGATTCTGCCGTCCCCTATGAGGTCAGGCTTGGCGACAGCGGCGCGGATGTGGAGAGCATGCAGTCCAGGCTGTATGAATTAGGCTATTACTCCGATAAAATCAACGGCTATTTTGGCGTTGCAACGGAAAGCGCGCTTCAAGCCTTTGAGACTAAAAACAAAATCAGCGTTGACGGCGTGTTTTCCGTATCCGATCGCGAGCTTCTGTATTCGCCTGCCGCCAAGCCCCGGATAGATCCCACGCCCACGCCTTCTCCGACGCCAAAAAAGACGTCAAAGCCTACCGCCAAGCCCGCGACGACCAGCAGCGGAAGCAGCAGCAGCGGAAGCTCCGTCAATACGGATACGCCTACGGCCGCGACAGACGCACCTGCCGTTACAGAGAGCGGAACCACAGGCGGCGGCAGCTATGACGCTTCTTATAGCGCCAGCGGACTGATTTCCGTGGCGACCGCGATGAAGGGCGTGCGCTACTCATGGTCGCAGGAGAGTCCGGATAAAGGCTTCGATTGCTCCGGCCTGGTATATTTTTGCCTGCGTACCTGCGGCGTAAGCACAAGCAGATACAGCGCTTCCGGTTTTTCTCAGGTCAGCCGCTGGGCTTTGATAAGCAGCGCCTCTGATCTGCAGCGCGGAGATTTGGTGTTCTTTAAAAATGACAGCTCTTCAAATGTCAGCCATACCGGTATCTATATGGGAAGCGGCAGCTTTATACACGCCTCCTCAAGCGCCGGAAAAGTCATAGTCAGCAGCATTTCCACCGCTTACTGGACGCGAAATTTTGTCTGCGGGCGCAGGGTGTTCTGATGCTCTGCACCGATTGCCCGCGCGCCTGCCGGATAGATCGCAGCAAAAGCTCCGGATGCTGCCATGCAGGCCCTGTTGCGCGCGTGGCGCGTACCATGCTGCACATGTGGGAGGAGCCAGCCATCAGCGGTACGCGAGGCTCCGGCGCCATATTCTTTTCCGGTTGCAATCTGGGATGCGTATATTGCCAAAACTATTCTTTGTCGGACGGTGCTTTGGGGCAAATCGTGAATTCCAACGAGCTGTATGAAATGATGCTCTCCCTTCAGGCGCAGGGCGCGCACAATATTAATCTTGTGACCGCTACTCCGCATTTGCCTACTCTGATACCCGCATTGAAACGGGCGCGTACACAAGGGCTGAAAATACCGGTCGTCTACAACACCAGCGGCTATGAGACGCTGGATACGCTGCATAGACTGGACGGATTGATCGATATTTACCTGCCGGATGTAAAATATGTTTCTTCACAGCTGAGCGAATGGTTTTCACATGCCAAAGATTACTTCGCTTACGCAATGCCGGCGGTTCAGGAAATGCAGCGGCAGGTTGGCTCGCTGCAGCTTGGCGACGACGGCCTTGCAAAGCGCGGGATGATCGTGCGGCATTTGATCCTTCCAAATTGCACGGATGATTCCCGTTCCGTTCTTGACGCGCTTGCAAACGGTTTGCCGATCGCTACCTGGCTGTCGCTGATGCGTCAGTATACGCCGACGCCGCTCACGACCGAGCCGCCTCTCAACCGCAGAATTACCGATCGGGAGTACGACCGCACGATATCGTATGCGCTGTCGCTGGGCTTCCACAACATATGGATACAGGAAAAATCCTCCGCAAACTCCTTTTTTACGCCAGCATTCACAGATTATCAATAAAAAAGACACAATCGTAACAGTAAATCGCTTGCAAACACATATTTCAAATGCTATACTGAATTTGTAAAAAGTAAATAAGGTTTCCGCTCGGCTGTGCTAGTTTTTTCATTACCGATTTCCTCCTTAAACCGAGTAACCGAACTACTATGTACCATCATACCACACTCCAAGGTGGATAGGGCACCACCAAGGAAGCAGTCAAGCGGAAAACAAAGGAGCCAAGAAATTGGCTCCTTGTCTATTTTTGGGAGTCTGCCTTTTCCGCCGACAACCGCTTGCTTTATATCTAATACATCTAAGGCTGACGCTACCAGAAAAACGCCTATTGCGCCTTATGCTCTGAAAGCATGGCCGCCCCGATAATTCCCGCGTCGTTTCCGGTCTCGGCAGGTACAATGCGCGCATAGCGATCGTAAAACACTTTTTTCTGAACATCCGCAGTCAGTGGCTCAAACAGGAAGTCTCCGGCGTTGCAGACGCCGCCGCCGATAGCGACGACCTCCGGATCGATCGTGTTGATGATAGAGGCGATGCCGGAGCCCAGATGTCCGACATAGGTGGAAAACACCTTGGCTGCGGAGTCGTCGCCGGCCTTTGCGCAATCGATCACAAGCTTCGCGTCCAGCTTGCAGCCGCTGTGAACGCGCTGCGCTATTTGCGAATTCGGATTTGCTTTTGCCGCGCGTCCGCCGTCGCGAATCAGCGCGGTAGCGGAACAATATGCTTCGAAGCATCCCAGATTCCCGCATGTACAAGGTTCGCCACCGTCCACAAGCGCAACGTGTCCCAGTTCAAATCCATTTTTGCAGCCACCGATAAAAAGCTTATCGTCCAGTATCATTCCTCCGCCTACACCGGTGCCAAGTGTGATCAGAACGCCGGAATGCGCACCCCTGAACGCGCCGAAATAGTACTCAGCCAAAGCTGCGGCGTTTGCATCGTTTTCCAGATCAATGCGCGCCCCGGGAAAATGCGTCTGAAGATACTCTGTGAGCGGGAAATCATGATAGCCCAGATTATAGGCGTTGATCACACGCTTGCGCGTATAATCAATACTCCCGGGAACCGCCAGTCCAATGCCCGCAATATCGTCTGTCTGTATGTTTACAGCACCGGCTAACTGATGAATCAGCTCCACAATGGCGCCGATAGACGCCAACGGCCTGTCTGCGCCCGGAAATGGGATAGAGCGTTTTAAAAGCAGCGAACAATCCTTACCCAATATTCCGCCGGCAAGATTGGTTCCTCCGATATCGATACCAACGTTCAGCATACAGTCCTCCCTATAAAACATACCGATCGATGTAATATGCCACGCCGTTGTCGTCACAGGAGGGCACGATCAAATCGGCGCATTGCTTAACTTTTTCCACGCCGTTTTCCATGCAGACGCCGGTTCCCGCCCAGCGAAGCATTTCCGCATCCAGATAGCTGTCCCCGACGGCGGCTGTCTCATCTCTTGGAATACCCAGCCTGTTTGCAGCAAAGGCCAGCCCGAGAGATTTATCCACGCCGAACCGGTTGATCTCAATGAAACCTTTCTGAGAGCGCGAAACCGCAGCGCGCTCTCCAAGCTGCTCGGAACAGGCGGAAACGATCTCGTCCTCACGATCGTTGCTCGTGAGCATAAGGATCTTAGGAACGTTGTCAAAACGCATATCAACGGCATGCGGCTCGATCCGCAGAGGCATATTAAAGCGAGAAACATAGCGCGCGGTAAACGGATTCTCAGCTTCAGCGATCACCGTATCCTCCTGATAGAGCTGGGCCGACGTGCGGAGGCGGTGCGCCAGCAGCAGGACTTCATGTACAATGTCCGGCTCCATTGGCGAAAGCTGCAGGGTAACGTCCGAGGGGGCGTCCAGAATCCATGCGCCGCCATAATAGATCGCCGGCCCATGAACATCCAGAGCCTTCATAATATTCCGGCTGGCGTATCTGCCGCGTCCGGTAGCCACCGTTACGAACACGCCGGCTTTCTGTGCGCGGCGTATAGCGGCCAGATTTTCCGACGGTATTTCATGAACGCTGTTTGTGAGAGTGCCGTCGATGTCCAATGCCAAGAGACGAACGGCCATTTCAGCGCACCTGTCCGTTTCCGCGTATAACATATTTGGTGCTGGTCAATTCTTTAACGCCCATAGGACCGCGCGCATGGAGCTTTTGCGTGCTGATGCCGATTTCCGCGCCTAGCCCGAATTCCTCGCCGTCTGTAAAGCGTGTGGACGCATTGACATATACGGCGGCGGCGTCGACTTCGTTTAGAAAGCGTTCCGCAGATTCATAGTCGCGCGTAATAATGACCTCGCTGTGATGCGTGCCGTAGCGCGCAATATGCGCAAGTGCCTCATCCAGTGAGTCCACGACTTTGACAGACAGAATGTAATCGCCGTATTCGGTGCTCCAGTCCTCATCAAAGGCGGGTTTGGCGTCCGGCAAAATAGCAAGAGCTCGTTCACAGCAACGCAGCTCGGTATGGGCCTCGGCAAGACGCTCCGCAATGCGCGACAGCAGCGTAGGCGCCAGACTGCGATGTATCAGCAGCGTTTCAAGCGCATTGCAAACAGAAGGTCTGGACGTCTTTCCATTATAAACGATTTCCACCGCCATCTCTAAGTCGGCACTTTCGTCCACATAAGCATGACATACGCCGACACCGGTTTCAATGACCGGCACGGTAGCATTTTCTACGACGCTGCGAATGAGCCCCGCGCCTCCGCGCGGTATCAGAACGTCTATAAGGCCGTTAAGGCGCATCATATCCTGCGCAGCTTCACGGCCAGATTCCCGCACAAGCTGAATCGCATCGCCGTTGAGTCCGCATTCTGCTGCTGCAGCGCTCAGGCAGTCGGCTATGGCGGCATTGGAGCGCAAAGCCTCGCTGCCGCCCTTGATCACGCAGGCGTTTCCGGATTTCAGGCATAGGCCGATCGCGTCGGAGCAAACGTTTGGGCGGGATTCAAATATGATGCCGACCACGCCCAGAGGCACGCGCCGTTTTTCTATCGTCAGGCCGTTCGGGCGGCGCAGCACGCCGTCCGACGAGCCTATGGGATCCGGAAGCGCGGCGACCTTTCTCAGCCCGTTGGCCATGCCTGATATGCGCTCACTGTTCAGCGTCAGGCGATCAATGAATGCGTCTGATTTCCCGACGGCCGCGGCCGCATCAAGATCGAGCCGGTTTTCGTTCAATATGTATTGCACATGGTTTTCAAGAGCGTCCGCCATGTGAAGAAGCGCGCGGTCCTTGCTGCGCGCGTCAAGATAGGCGAGTTCCCCGGCTGCTTTTTTTGCAAGCATCGCCTGTTCACGAATGGTCATATTGCCGTCCTCCTGCATATTGTTGCTATTATACAATAGAGGCGCGGCTAAAACAAGGGATCAGCTTCCCATGCTTTCCAAATATGTGTCGATTTCTTCCAGTGAATCAAATGCAAGACCGGATTGCAGATTCTCACGCTCGTTCGGCTGAATCTGAATGGTTTCGCCGCGTATGAGCGTAACCAGCTCTTCCGTCAAAAAGCTGTCGTCTGTACGCAGTACGCCCAGTGAACCGTCGTCCCGCAGCCGTAATACATAATGGCGCGGACAATAGCCTGATCGAACCTGCATGATCCGCACCTGATCGCTGTTAAAAACGATGATGCTTGCATCCGGAAAATGCGCGCTAAGCTCGTCGCGCGTATAGCCAAGGTACGCTGCCGTTTCCATTCTCAGTGACTCCTCGTGCGAGCAGGCCTCGAAATGCACTATACGCTCCATGGCGGTATGGCTTCCGATCCTGACCGTCTCCTGTGCCTTGACGGACTCATCCGCCTTCTGCGAACGTCCATGTCCGGCGACCAGACCGATCGCGGCGCCCGCTGTCAATGCCAGAAGCACGGTCAAAATCAGGCGCGCATTGCGCCTCAAAAAAGTCTTCATATTCTCAGTGTTGCCAATATCGACCGGAATATACGAAGTTTTCATACCACAGTAAGCGTAAATGCGTTATACTATGGTAAACACGCTGAGAGGTTGTTTATGGCTTTTATTTGGTCTGTTTTATATATGGCGGCGTTCGCTCTTTCCGGAATAATGATTTCACGGCTGCTGTTTTCCGGTAAGCGGCCGGTGCTCAGGCTATGGCTTGGATTGGTGATCGGCCTTGTCATGATGATCTGGCTGCCCGCGCTGTTTTCATACATATTGAGCTTCTGCCTGCTGTCGCAGCTTTTGGCGTTGGCTGTCGTCTGCGCAGCCGGCACAGCCTGCTTTTGGATCGGCCGCCACCGCGAATGTCCGAGCGCGCCATGGCGTGACGAGCTTCCGCTGCTCTTAGTCGTAATACCTCTGATGCTTGTAGCGGCGGTGCTCCTCTATACGCATGTGATACTTGAAAAGGACGGCGCTCTGTATGTAGGCCAATCCACCTATGGCGATCTGTCCATGCACCTTGGCTTCATTTCGAGCATCGCCGAGCAAGGCGTTTTTCCGCCCATGTATTCCATCTGTCCGGATACGCCTGTCGGCTACCCCTTCCTTTCCAGCAGCTTGTCGTCTACCTTTTACCTGCTGGGCTGCTCCCTGCGTATGTCCGTACTCATGCCGTCGCTCTATGCTTTTCTTTTAGTATTCTCCGGCGCGTACTTTTTCTTTGAGGCTTGGCTTGGCAAAAAGAACGCGGCTGTTTTGGCCAGTTACTTGTTTTTTGTTGGCGGCGGCTTTGGTTTTGCGTACTTCTTTGATCTTCTTAAAGTCTCGCCTGAGAATCTGACGCGCCTGTTTACCGCTTTCTATGAAACTCCGACAAACTTTCCCACCCTGGGCCTGCGCTGGGTGAATCCGATTGCGGACATGCTGATTCCACAGCGTGCGATCCTGTTTGGTTGGGCCATATTGTTTCCGTGCCTGTATCTGCTGTATCAGACGGCCTTCTGTGGTGAGCAAAAGCTTTTCATCCCGCTCGGAATACTTGGCGGCTGTCTGCCGTTGATACACACGCACTCATTTTTTGCGTTGGGTGTTATCAGTGCATTCTATTTGCTTCGGAGCCTGTTCAAAAATGAAGGCAGGAAACAGTGGCTCGGCTATCTCTGGTATTTTCTGGCCGCATTAGTCATCGCTGCGCCTCAGCTGATACAATTTACCTTCCGGCAGTCCAGCGGCTTTCTGGCGTTTCATTGGAACTGGGATAATCGCAGCGATAACTTCTTCTGGTTCTATATCAAAAATATGGGCCTGATTTTCCTTCTGATGCCGGTCGCTTTCTTTGTCAACGGCCGCAAGGACCGTGCAGTGTACGGCGGAGCGCTGCTGCTGTGGGCAATAGCGGAGCTGATACAGTTTCAGCCGAACCTGTACGATAACAACAAGCTGCTGTTTGTTTGGTTTTTCTTTAGCTGCGGTCTTGTCGCCAAGTTCCTGGTTGGAGCGCGGAGCGGACTGTTGAACTGGAAGCGAGAGCGCACGGCTCGTTTTGGCATACGCATACTGTCGTGTATCCTATGCCTGTCGCTGTTCCTTTCGGGCGTTTTGACGCTGGTTCGTGAGTATTTATCAAATTATGAACTGATCAGTGCTGACGAGGTAGCGGCCGCGGAGTATATTAAGGACAATACGGAGCCGGAATCCGTGTTCTTAACCTATAATAATCATAATAACGCTGTCGCAGCGCTTACCGGTCGCAATATTGTCTGTGGCTCCGGCACATTTCTGTACTTCCACGGTGTGGATTATGAGCAGCGCGAGCAGGCATTGCCCCTGCTGTTTGAGGAACCGGACGTATACTTTGACACGCTTGGAAGTCTTTACGAAATAGATTATGTGCTGATCGGCTCACACGAGCGTTATAACTACAATTGCGATATCGAATACTTTGATACGCATTTTGAGCTTGTTTACGACGCACGAGGCGTGATGATCTATAAGGTCAGTCGAGACCCATCAGGAAACGATATACCGGCTTGAGCAGCCGAAATCCATCAATAACCTCGTCGGTAAGCCGGGCGGACAGCGTCCTGCTCAGTTCCTTCGATGAAAAGCAGAAGGACAAATTCCGTATATTTAAATAGGGGCGGAGCGCGGCGGGCGCATCAGGATAATGCGGACGCTTAAATAATTCCCCCTCCAGATGGAAGCGCTCTTGAAAGGCCGGCTCGGACACAAGCGCCAGATAAGTATTTGGACGCGCCAGCATGCGCGTGCGAAACGTCTGCATCATCTCAGTATTGGGCGCGTACATCCCCATGCCGTAACCGTAGCTTTCACGCTCAATCTCTGTATAGATCACAAAACCCTCGCCCGTGCGTACGCCATATGGCCGAAAACCCAGCCAGGCATGGTCGCGGTAGGGGGATTTATCGTGCGAATAGCGCGTATCCCTGCGAATACGGGAGATCACCTGCGTATAGCGCGTAGAAAGGCTGTCGTCAATATCCAAAACGGTGGGCGCGAGCGCATCGGTCAGCAGCCGAAGCGGTTCATATACCACCGCTTTATAGCGCGCGCGGTTTGCCTCAAAAAAGCTGCGTTCGTTATGAAAGGCGAGCTCCCAGAAGAAGCGGTAGGTATCCTCCGAAAATCCCTGAAATTCTGTCACAGTTTTCCTTTTCCTTCATCCTCCGGATGAACATGATGTATCTGTCCGCGTTTGACCGGCTGAATCGCAGCCCGCTGCCGCGCGGCAATGATCTTGGGCGTTGAAAGCTGGTCAGGGCAAAGATCCGGCTCTTCAGAAACGACAGGCGCTTCCGGCTCCGGTATAAACCTGATATCATCATTCTCACGCATGATCTCTGCCGTATGGGCCTCGATTTCATTGAGAACAGCGTCGGGGCTTGCCTGATGTCCGTCATATTCCACCAAGACCGGCGGCGATGCTGGCGCGGGAAGCGAAATCGTGCGGCGCTCAGCGCTTTGTTGCACATCATATGGCGCAGGGCGGCTGAAGCGCTTGGTAAAATACTCCTCCTCGGATTCCTCATACGCATGCTTGTAATCCACGTCCGGAGCTTCATTGAAGAGTTCGTCAATATCGTCGTCCTGATCCTCATCGTCATCAAATCGCGTGCGCATGTCCTTGCTGCGCTCCATCATGCTCAGGACAATGAGCGCGACAAAGGCCAAAACCATCAACACGCCGAGAACAATGAGTATTTTGGAAATGGTCGTGCTGAGGAAAGAAAACGGATTTGCACCGATCTGGCTCGGCGCGGCGGTCAAGGAGGGCTCCAAGGTGGATTCTGAATAGGCGACAGGAAGAAGGTAGTCAGCCAGTTCGCGGGATGTTCCGGTAGGATCGTTTCCCTTTGCGGAAAACTGCAGATTGCGCGGAGAGCCGACCAGAAGCTCCTGATCAAACGTAGTTTCTCCAGCCGGCAATGTATCGAGCGTCTTAATAGTACCGATGGTAGACTCTGAAATGACGACGTTCGTCAGCGTCACAGTGCTGTAATTGGTTAAAATGATACGCGCCGTCACCGTGCCGGTTTCCGAGGTCCAGGGCGTTACGGTCTCCGCGCGAAGCGTTACGCTGATCTGAGAATCATCTACAAAGGGGTATACCTCATAGCTGGTTCCGGGCGAAAGCGTATACGCGTTTCCAAAAGGATCCGTGCCGTTGAGCTTGAAGGAAACGTTTCTCAGCGCTTCCGTCATAACTGGAACCACCAGATAGGGATAGGTCACGGATTCTCCGGCAGCCAGGGAGAAGAGAGAGCTGTTGACCGGATTGGCGCGTTCATCCGTAATCTGAATATCGCGTACCTCCTGATTGCCGGTATTCTTGATTTCCAGCGTAAAGGTTACGCCCGCCTGCGTGGGCATGCCTGCGTCCACGCTCATATCGAGTTGAACAAGAAGCATGGAAAGCGTGATCGGAGCAATGGAAGAATACACCTTGGCTTTTCCGTTGACCATATAGGTGATAACTGGGGCTGAAACCGCATCCTCCGTCCCCATCTTGTATGGATGTGTCAGCGTAAAGCTTCCGTTGGCTTTCAATATGTCCAGACTGAGTATCGTATTGTCGCTGATCTGCTCGTCGATCAGTATGATATCCGTCATATCGAACTTTGTTTCATTTTTTAGCTCATAGGTTACGGTGATAGTCTCTCCCTGCTTCGCCATTTCTGCGCTGACAGTGCGAGTGACGGATATGACCGGATTGGCTGCGCGCGCGATGGTGCACTGTACATCCTGAGAAAACGGCTCTCCTCCCTGCAGCCAGCTTACAGTAAACGTCAACGGCTGTCCAAGCTGCGCGTCGGATACCGAAAAGGGAAGCGTGATCCCGCTGAAGCTGCCGCCTATGGGCATTGGACTCAGGCCAAACTTTTCCATGATATCCACGGATTCTCCCATGTATGCGATGGTCACATTGTGCAGCTCGTAAATGGAATTATTGGATATTTCGAATGTAAAATCGACGGTTCCGGCCTCGGAAAGCTCGCTTGGGTCTGCGGTCACGCTTACCTTAACATCCTCGGCCAATGCCACAGGCTGAAACATGAGCAGGCATGCAAACAGAAGTACCAGGCCTGTGATGCGTCTCCTCATTCAATCAATCTCTCCTTTGCGCTATTCAAGTTCCGCGCGAAACGGACGAAGCTCACAAATAATGGCTGTCGGACGTACGCGCGCATCCGTTGCGCTGCATATGCGCGACAGGAAGCTGTCAGCCTCCTCGTTCCGTACCCAGCATATGGCGCGCACGCTGTCGGTATATTCCTTATCGCTCAAGCCGCCAAAGACGGCCGCAGCGTTTTCGACGGTGGACAGCAGCGCGTATGGAACGGTCATTTCATAGGCTGTGCAGGAACGCATCAAAACAATCCCAGATTCCTTTGCGGCAGCCGAACAAGCGTCGGCATAAGCACGGATCAAGCCGCCTGCGCCCAAGAGAATTCCGCCAAAATAGCGCGTAACAACACACAGTACGTTGGTCAGCTCCCTGCGTGACAATACGCATAATATTGGCGCGCCAGCCGTACCGGACGGTTCGCCGTCGTCAGAGGAGCGAGAAAGCGCGCCGCCTGCGCCGATACGATAAGCATAACAGTTATGCGTCGCGTCCCAGCAGGACTTTTTGATCAGTCCAATTCGCGCAGCTGCCGCAGCTTCGCTGTCTACCGGAAAGCAGCGGCCGATGAAGCGTGATTTTTTAATGATCAGCTCCGCCTCGCCGGCCCGCTCTATGGTAGTATAGCCTTCAGGCACGTTTGATGCGGCAAAAGCTCTTTTTGCCCTTGCGCAAAATCACTCCATCGCCCGCTAGGCTATCCGGTTGGATGGTCTCCGCGTAGGATGCGATCCTGCGATCATCGGCAAACACGGCTCCGTCGCCAATCAGCCTGCGCGCATCGCTTTTGGAGGCGGCCAGTTTACTCAATACCAGCAGATCGGGAAGCCTTAGACCGCTATCCGATATCTGCTCCTGGGTAAGGCTGACCGTGGGCATATCGGAAGAATCGCCGCCGCCTGAGAACAGAGCTTCGGCTGCGGCGCGCGCCTTGTCGGCCTCTTCCCTGCCGTGCACCTGTTCGGTAAGCGTATAGGCCAATACGCGCTTGGCCTCATTGATCTCGCTTCCCTCAAGCGCACCAAGCTGTCGTACCTCGTCCATAGGCAGGAACGTCAAAAGCGCAAGGCAGCGTTCAACATCCGCATCGCCTACGTTGCGCCAATACTGGTAGAAATCGTATACGCTGCACTTGTTTTTATCCAACCAAACGGCGCCCTTTTCCGTTTTGCCCATTTTTTTGCCGTCGCTGGTGGTCAAAAGCGAGGTGGTGAGCGCAAAGGCGGGCTTTTGCTCCTTGCGGCGTATCAGATCTGCGCCGTTCAAAATATTGCTCCATTGATCGTCGCCGCCCATCTGGAGACAGCACCCATATCGACGATTAAGCTCAAGAAAGTCATAGCTTTGCATGAGCATGTAGCTCATTTCAAAGAATGTCAGGCCTTTTTCCATGCGCTGCTTATAGCATTCTGCGGTCAGCATCCGATTGACGGAGAAGTACACGCCGATATCACGCATGAACTCCAGAAAATTCAAAGGATACAGCCACTCGCCGTTTTTGACAATGATCGCCTTGTCGTTTGAAAAATCAATGAGCCGTGACATCTGTTTTTGGAAGCAGGAAGCATTGTGCTCCAATTCCGCCTGACTCATCAGCCGGCGCATATCGGTTTTTCCGGATGGATCTCCGATAAAAGCTGTGCCTGTTCCCAGCAGAGCAATGGGGCGGTGCCCCGCGCGCTGCATATGCGCCATGGTCATCAGCGCAACGTAATGACCGATGTGCAGGCTGTCGGCCGTAGGGTCAAAGCCGATATAGAAGCTAACTTTCTCCCTGCCCAACAACTCGCGCAGCTCCTCGGGATGCGAGCATTGCTTTAGAAAGCCGCGTTCTTCCAGAACATCATACACATTTCTTTCCATACCAGTTTCCTCATCAATAATTTTCATTATAATATAGCATGAATCCGCTGAAGAAACAATGCGCGCCGCAATAATCGGCGCGCAGAAAAACCCATTGTTTCTTTAAACTTTACAATTCTCCCCGTCCCTATGGACGGTAAAGCGGAACATAGCGCAATCCTCTTCGTTCTCTGCCGTTATTTGTTCGCCCAGCAATTCGAGCGCTTCATAGGCGATGGCCAGGCCAAGGCCTGTCCCGCTGGAATCCGAGTGCGCAGTATCCGCCTTATAGAATCGCTCAAAGAGATGCGGCAGATCTGTCTCGTCGATATGGCCGGTGTTGCTGACACATACCCAATAGCAGTCATCCTGAGGCCGCACGCTCAGTTCAATCATTCCTTCATCGGAGGCAAACTTGATCGCATTGTCCATCAATGCAACCAACGTTTGCTCGATGCGATCTCTATTGCTCAGCACTGGCAGCGTTTCATCGTCAGATAGCTGAAGACGAACGCAAATACCGCTGTAACCAGCAGTCTCGCCCATGCGTTCGCTGACCTCCTTAAGCAGCACAGCGAGGTCAAATCGTTTCTTTTCTAGCGCGATACCGCCGGATTGAAGGCGTGAGAGCTCCAAAAGATCGTTGATCAAGCGGGATAAACGCATGGATTCACGCAGGATATAGCCGTAATATCGGCTGCGATCCTCTTCCTTTTTGACCAGGCCGTCATTGAGCGTCTCGGCCAAAGAGCGTATGGAAGCTATTGGGGTGCGCAGCTCGTGGCTGACATTGGCGACATAGTCGCGTCTGGTCTGCTCCAACCGTTCGCTCTCGGTTACGTCCTGCACGACAACGATCGCTCCTGCCGGGATTTCACTCGTCTGTTGCGAACGCGACAGCAATAGCAGGAGCTTCTTTTCACCGCAGTCAACAAAAAGCTCCTGCGGTTCGTCAAGCTCCACCGCTTTGGCGCAGGCTTCTTCAATTGCCGGAAGCCTGTCCGCCAGCTTTTCGACTGCGTCACAGTCAAAGAGCGTCAAGGCGGCGCGATTACAATAGGTGATCGCGGCGTCGGCGCTTAATGCGATCACGCCCTCGCGCAAATCCTGCAAAATAACGTTCAGACGGTTGCGCGTCAGCGTCAATTCGTTGATATTCTGATACAGATGCTGCGAGAGATAATTCAGCGCACCGCCAAGCTGACCGATCTCGTCGTTTCGTGTATCGTCAGCGCGTGCGGAAAAGTCGCCCGTCGCCATTTTGGAAGAGATATCCGTCATATGCTGAATTGGCTTCGAAATCCGTCTGGAGCCAAAATACGCCGGAACAATCATGAGTGCGGAGGCGATCAAGCAGCTTCCAAGAATAATCACAAACAGGCCGCTCATGGATGAGAATACATCCCGAGCGGGTTTTGTCATGAGCACAACGCCCATGACTCTTTGAATATTGTCCGTGATCGGAGCGCCTACCACAATGCCGTTGCTGCTGCGCCAATTGACCCAGACATGCGTGTTCCCGTCCGTCTGCACCTGTTCGGCATAGCGGGCCAGCTCGTCGTCAAAACCCGCCGCGCTCTGATCCACTTCCAATGTACTGATCTGCAAAACGCCGCTCTTGTCGACAATATACACCTGTGCGCCGTGCTGCTCGCGCAAAGCAATGTCCAGAAACGAATCGTAGGAAAGCTGACCCGTCTGATAACGCGACGCAAGGCGTGCAACGGCGTGCACGCGCGGGATCATCTCGCTGGCCAGACGGCGTGCATAAGCGCCGGAGCTTGTCAGACAGATAATTAGAACGCACAAGACTGCCATCAAAAGGCATGAAGCGATTAAATAGGCCAGAAGCCTTTTGAATATTGAGCCCTGGTTTTTGCGAGCGGTTTTAGTCATTGACACTGAATTTATATCCTACGCCATATACCGTACGGATTCCCCAACCAAGCTTGGCGTCCGGTATCTTCTGCCGGATGCGCTTTATCTGCGTATCCACCGCGCGCGTATCTCCAAAATAGTCATAGCCCCAGATTTTTGACAATATCTGTTCGCGGTCAAAAACGCGGCCTGGATGCGAAGCCAGCAGATACAGAATTTCAACTTCCTTTGGCGTAAATTCTACCAGCTTGCCGTCGATCTTTACCTCATAGTTGGACAGATTGATCTCAAGATCGTCAAAGCGAACAGTCTGTACGCCGTCAGGCGCGGCTGAACTGATGCGGCGCAGCACTGCTTTTATGCGTGCAATGACCTCGCGTGCAGAAAAGGGCTTGACAATATAATCATCCGCGCCGAGCTCCAGGCCGACCACGCGGTCGATCTCCTCTCCCTTGGCGGTCAGCATGATAATAGGAACGCTGCTGCTTTGGCGAATGGCGCGGCAGGCGTCTATGCCGCTTTTTTCCGGCATCATAATATCCATGAGGATCAGATCGGGCGATTCCGAATCTGCCATAGCTACGGCTTGAACGCCATTGTAGGCCGACGCATGCGTAAAGCCTTCGTTATCCAGGTATGCTCCCAGCGTTTCGTGAATGATCGGTTGGTCGTCACAAATCAACACATGTGCGTTTTTCAGCATGCTATCACTCCCTTTATGAGTGATTATAGAGTATGCAAATACAATTTGGCAATGCCATTTAGCGGCTTGCCATAATTGTACAAGATTCATCCATATTTATGCCGGTTCAATGTTTTCTGCCATGCACTGATAGCTAAGGACGATCTCAAGATACAGCCGCTTCAGTCTTGAAGAAAAAACGACCGTATCGTCCGGAGTCAATTCGCCGAGACTCTCCATACCAAGCCGCGCTTCATCCAGATATATCCATACGGGAGAGAGCATCTCTGCGGTTGCGGCGCCAAAGCTGCTTTGCAGCGCGGCGTGTCGCCCGGATTCTTCCATGATCGGGGACAGCGCGTCGATCCCGGCGGTTACGCTCAAGGAATCACGATCAAAAGTCACGGAAAGAGCGGAAAGCTTTTCCGGAAGAGAAGCGCAAAAGGCGAGCGCTGACTCCAGGCTCTGCAGCTCGCCGGCTGTACCGCTTGCCATCATGCGCAGGCCGTCCGTGAGTATTTCGTGTGAACGGCTGTCGATGCCGTCGCTTTCGAGGCGACTGCGCACCTGCTCCATGTCCGTTTTCTCCGGATAGCCGGCCGCCAGCACTCTATATTGCCCATTGTCCGACAATATGTATCCTGCAGCGCCCAGCAATTGAAGCTGCGCGGCCTGAGCCTGAGCGTTCGCTTCCTCAGAAAACACGCCTATCTGAACGGCATAGCAATGCAGCGAAGGAAGCGTGAACTGACGGCTTTCGACGTCTTCGCCTGAGGTTTCCGGTGTGACGTCCAGCGATTCTGGAGTCTGCGCAATCTCGGAGGATTCCGATGCGCGTATCAGAGGCGCGACAACAGAGGATGCCAGCCAGGTGCCGAGCTTGGAAACGCCCACGCCGTATACGATCGTCAAAAACACCAGACATACAAGCACCAGCGCTGGCGAAAAGCCGCGCTTGCGCCTGTGCCTGGAAAACCTGTGAACACGCCGAAATTCCATACGGATCGCCTCCGCCCGCTACCAGTCTATGCCGGCGGTAAGCGTGTCATGTTCAATCAGTTATTCTTCTTTTTAAAGCTAAAAGGATTCGAACCCGCCTTTGGCGGATCGATAACTTCATACGGTGCATCCTGTCGCGGCTCGTTGCTGCCGGACTCGTTCTCCGGCTCGGCAGCATACAGCGCGCTGTCATAGCTGTCATGTGCGGTGCTTGGGCCAAGCGCAATGGCGTTGCTGACATATTTTTTGAGCGTAAAATGAAAGCTTGTGCCCTTGTCGGGAACGCTCTCGACGTAAATGGATTCTCCAAGCTTATCGATAATCTGCTTGGCGATCGAAAGGCCAAGTCCGGTACCGCCCTCGCGCCGCGATTTGTCCGTTTTATAAAACCGTTCAAATATATGCGGCAGATCATCCGGCAATATCCCGCATCCGGTATCATTGACGGAAACCAACACCTGCTGGCCGTCTGTCTCAGAGGCCTCAATAGTGATGCTGCCGCCGGTCGGCGTATAGTGCATAGCATTATCGATCAGTATGACAAGCACCTGTTCTACACGATCCGCATCCGTCATGACATAGGGAACATGCTCGGCCACAAGCTTCAGAGATATCCCCTTTTGCGACGCTTCGTTCAGATAGTTCTGATGCGTATCCATCAGGAGCTCCTCAAGGTTCACCGCCGCAATCTCCATGTGTTCGCTGCCGGATTGCAGGCGTGAGAGCTCAAGCATATCGGTAATCAAGCGGGACAGGCGCACAACCTCGCGCAGCATAATACGATAGTAACGCTGACGAGTCTCCTCGTCCTGTATCAGTCCGTCAGAAAGCGGTTCAAGCAATCCGCGTATTGCCGTAAGCGGCGTTCTCAGCTCATGAGAAACATTTGCTACATAATCACGACGCATCATTTCCAGCCGTTCAAGCTCTGTCATATCCTTAAACAGGCCGACGACGCCGGTACACTCGTCGTCCTCCGACATGATCGGAACAATGGATATCCAGAGCGCGCGATCGTTCGGAAGCTGATAATGCAGGGATTCCGGCTCGCGCGTTTCATATACGACGCGGAACGCATCCCATATGGAAGCGTCGGGCACCAGATCCATGGGCGCTTTAACATCCACCGCGCCGAACAGCTTCATCAGGGCAGGATTGTAATGCGTAAGACAGCCTATGTTGTCAAGCGCGGCAACACCGTCTGTCAGGCTGGATATCAACTGATTCAACTGACGCTTCTCGCTTCTGAGCTGGTAGATGGTTTGAGATAGATTTTCGCACAGCGTGTTCAGCGCGCGCGCCAGAATACCGGCCTCGCCCGTGTTTTTTTCATCCGCGCGTACGTCAAAGCGTCCTTTGGACATTTCGATGGCAACGTTGGCCATGTCATGAAAAGGCCTCGATATACGGTTCGTTCCATAGGCCGTCAGGATCATAATGAGCGGAAACACAATCAGTATTGTGCCGGTCAGAGCGTTGTTTAGAAGCTGGAAAGCAGACTGTATCCGTTTTGTTTGCTTAATGATAAATATTCCGCCTGTTACATTACCGTCGGAGTCGCGCACTGGAATCCCAACAGATACTGCGGATTCGCCGTTTTGCAGCTCCAGATCATTATTGCGGACCGTCGAGCCGGACAAAACGTGCTGCAGCTCTGCCGAGAAATAGGCGCCCAGATCCGACACCTCGATTGCGCTGCCCAGGCTGCGCAATATCAGCGTCTTGCCAAGGGCGTCGGCAATCAGTATAGCGGATTCGCTGGAAAGCGTTTGCTTTTCAATCAGGCGTTGGAAGGCCTGCTCGCTCATTTCGCCGTTTTTGTATTCTTCGTATATCTGGCGCGTGACCTCGGCTTCCGGTTCCAGATTGGACAGCTCGATGGACACATAGGTTTTTTTGCCGACATAAGCATAGGCCGCCAGCGATACGATATTAGCCAGCAGCAATGCGATAATGGATACAATTAATACGCGCCAAAAAAATACGCTGCGCATAGAGTTCACTCTGTTTCGAATTTATAGCCCACGCCGTAGATGGTCTTTATGCTCCAGCCCAGCCCAGTGGAATCCAGTTTGGCGCGAATGCGCTTGATGTGCGTATCCACCGTGCGCGTTTCACCGGCAAAGTCATAACCCCAAACGCGCGAAAGAAGCTGTTCGCGGGTAAACACCTGTCCGGGATTGGACGCGAGCATATGCAGGATCTCGATTTCTTTTGGCGTGCAGATGATCGGTTTGCCGCGGAGCGTAACCGTGTAGCTTTTCAGGTCGATGGTCAAGCCGTTATAGCTAACAATCGCGGAATCGCTGCGGGGCTGCTCACTTGAACGGCGCAGCACGGCTTTGATGCGCGCAACCACCTCGCGCGGGCTGAAGGGCTTGACGATGTAATCGTCTGCACCAAGCTCAAGGCCGACGATCCGGTCGATCTCCTCGCCTTTTGCGGTAAGCATCAGTATCGGCAGCTGCGAAGTTCTGCGGATTTCGCGGCAAACCTCTATACCGGACATCTTTGGCATCATAATGTCCAGGACACAGAGTGCAATTTCCGGCGTAATGCACTCAAGCGCGGCGGCGCCGTCATAGGCGTCCACCGTCTCGAAGCCCTCGGCCTTAAGATATATGCCAAGTGATTCGTGAACGATCTGATCATCGTCGGCAATTAATATTTTCTGAGCCATAACGCATACCCCTTTTCCTATTGTCAAAAGTATACCATACCTGTTGATAAAAGGCCCGTGCGTCAGACTGTTTTCACCAAATGTTCACCAAGCCTGCGCGCGTCCTCGCGCATAGTCTCGATCAGCGAACGATTGTAAATGCCGCTCGCCGGATGATACAGCGGAAACAGCGTATAGCAGCAGCCATGTATCTTTAGCTCCCGCGCACGTCCATGACACTGTCCTATTGTAACAGAAGGTTCTCCCGCAAGCAAAAGGATCGCCTTCAGGGGCGTATTGCCAAGCGTTGCGATCACCCTGGCTTCCAACAAGTTCATTTCTTCATACAGCGGCGGCAGCGCCTTTATAATTTCCTCGCGCGACGGCGTACGGTTCCTCACCGAATGATTGGAACAGACGATGGGTCGGTATTTGACCACGTTCGTAATATAGAGTCTGTCACGCTGAAGCCCCGCGTCGCTGAGCAGATCGTCGAGCTGGCGGCCTGCTTTTCCAACAAAGGGGCGGCCGCCGGCGGCTTCTTCGGCACCGGGCGCTTCTCCCAGCAACAGCAGCGAAGATTTATAATCGCCGTCCCCAAATACCGGATGTACAAAGTCTCCGTCATACCGGTCAAGCACAGGCGAGGTCGGCATCGATCTGCGCATGCGTTCGTATAACGCGATCAATTCCGCAGGCAAACGATCAGCCGCCATTGCCATTTTGTTCCGTTCCCTGCCCGCCGCCGGGCGCCAGCGGCGCATTCTGCACCGTCTGAAAATCCGTAAGCAGCTGCTTATACAGCGGCTCTATTTCGGAATATTGATAGCCTGACAACGCTACCTCCAGCGCCGCTATATCATCCCGCAGCGTCATGCGGGTAGCTTCGTTCAGATCGGAATGCGTATTGATATAGTCGTTTACCTGTTGTATCAAATCTTCCGCCGTGGTCTTCAGTTCAAATATGGAAAGTGAGCCGTCTGCATGTACGCTGCAGGTAGACAGCGCCGCCGTAAAGTCCTCCAAGGAAAGCTCCGTACGAACAGCCGTTGGCATAGCCTTGAGGAGGTATTCATCGGTAAAGCGGCTGAATATGCTGTCCGGCCGTATCAATATATAGCTGACTTGAGAAACTTCATTCTCCGGGCAGAACTGTGTCGAAACCGCATTGGATTCCGTGCAGATAGAGAGCGTCAGGTGCATGTCGCAGTAGGTCGTCGGCATATTCGACGATAGGAACCAGTCTGTAACCGGTTTATGATCCGGATCATCCTTACAAGCGTCGGTGGCCAGAAGGCCGGAAACCGAGCAAACAGTACGCTTCACTAATCCGAGAGAAGTCGGATCGGCGTCGATGATCGACTGATCCGCCAGGCCCTCCAATATTTTTGACATGTACGCCTGCCAGAGTGGAGCAGCATAATCGCCGCCCGATGCGCCCTTTTTCAGTTTGTTGGCCGGATAATCGTGACCAATCCACAGAGTAGATACATAATAAGGGGTAATGCCGGCAAAATACACGCTGGCGTAGTCAGAATTGGTACCGGTCTTCCCCGCCACCGTCATATCGCTGATCTTGGCTTTTGTGCCAGTGCCGGATTTGACTGCATCTGTCAGCATATCAACCAGCAGATAGGCCGTACTCTCTTGATATACGCGATGGGTGTCGCGCACTTCATCGGCGTCCAAAAGCACGTTTTGATCCGAGTCAAGCACCTTGGTAAATGAGAGCGGCTCATGATAAACGCCGCCCGAAGCGATCGTGCTGTAAGCAGCCGCCATCTGGATGGGCGTGATGCCCGAGGTTCCTAATGCCAGTCCGGGGCCGTCCACGTTGACCTTGGATTCGCTTGCGCCCAATTGATACAAATAGTTTGCCGCGATAGCCGGCGTAACATTATCCATCAGTATGCGTGCCGCGACTACATTCAGAGAGGACATCAGTCCGCGCCTCATGGTTACCGGCCCATAGTGATTGGTCAATCCGCCTGCGGGATAACCGGTCTCTGTGCCCCAGCCTGTGATCGCTCCCTCCATATTCGCTACAATGCTGGCCGGCGAATAGCCCAGATCCAGAGCGGGGCCATACACGGACAGGGGCTTGATCGCCGAGCCAACCTCTGTATAGCTGTCTGCGGCGCGGTTGATGCCCTTTCGTATAGTGGGCTCGTCGCGGCCGCCGACAATCGCCAGCAGATCTCCCGTTTGAAAATCCATGACTACCGCGGCCGCCTGAGGCTCGACAGTGCTGATGACATTGCCGTCGCTCTGCGTTTCAAGAAGAACCGATTTGGTGCTGTCCGCAAGCGAAGGATAGTTTTTCCATGTGGACAGCGTGGTCTGCACGGTGCTCTGTATATCGGGATCCAACGTTGTATAGATATGATAGCCGCCAGTCCTCAATTCGTTTTCCATAGCGCTGCGATTGCTTGAGGTATCGGAAAGGCCGCGCTTTTGCAGCATATGCGTCACCACGTCCTTGACAACATACTCCACAAAATAGGCGTAGTCATACATCTGCTTTTGCTCGCTGACTTCAAGTATGGTCACCGTTTCGTTAAGCGCGGCATTGTACTGCTCGCTTGTAATATATCCAGCCTGGTACATGCACGAAAGCACATGATCCGTACGGTCGTCCGTGACGTCCATCTGGTTGCGCTGATACATGTTTTTGCGCGGGTTGTAACGGTATGGTTGCTGTGTAAGACCCGCCAGCATGGCGCACTCACGGATCGTAAGCTCGGAAAGCTGTTTCCCAAAATAGTCGTGCGCTGCAGTGTTGACGCCATAATTGGACTCTCCAAGATAAATATCGTTGAGATAGGCCTCCAGAATCTCGTCCTTGTCGATCATTTTTTCAAGTTCAAGCGCCAGATAGGCCTCTTGAATTTTGCGTTTGTAGTTGCGCTGCGAGCCGAGGATCTTGTTCTTGATCAATTGTTGCGTGATCGTGCTCCCGCCTGAGGAGTTGCTGTTTCCAAGGATCTCCAGAGCAGCGGAGAACAGACGCTTAAAATCAACGCCGGAATGCTTGTAGAAGCGTACGTCCTCGACAGCAATGAAGGCGTTTTTCAGCATGTCAGGTATGTTCTCTATATCCACCCAGTCGCGGTATTCCACGTCGGCTATGGAGGTGATCAGATCGCCGTTTCGGTCGTATAGAAACGAGGTACGGTCAGAAATTGTCAGCTGCGCCACATCCAGAGGAGGCGTCGTCTCAACATATGCTTTGGCCACGCCTACACCAAGACCGAGCCCGATAAAGCACAAGACTACTAGTGCAAACACAAGGAGCTTAAGTGTGGTAAACAGCACGCCCAGAGCAAAGGAATGCGGCCTTTCACGCTTACGGAAAAGAGGCAGATTCTCAGACGGCTCGTTTTGTGCCCGCGCTGCATTCTGTCGGTTCTCTGTTTGAAAAAAACGTTCAAGCTTTGCCATTCGCCGCCTCCGATCCGCTGCATAATTCTACGGTATTATAGCACATACGGGGCAGACTTTCTGTGACGGCCACGAAAAGTTCATAATCTGAGTATTTCGCGCCAGATTGCGCATGACCACCGGGCAAATTGGGCATCGATTCCGGCGAGATTGAGCACGGCTTCCGCGCAGGTTGAGCACCCGGTAAAATGTAGGTATGTATTCTCCAAGGGAATACAAATATCTACAGAGGAGGTCAGTCAAATGACGACCAATTACCGAGAGATTCTCAGGCTGAAAAGTCTGGGGCTCAACAGAACCGACATCGCAAACAGCGCACAATGTGAGCCATTCCCAATAAAACAGACAGAAAAAAGGTCTCAAAAACAGAATGAATC
>CAZCAV010000017.1:15371-38751 GCA_964496795.1 uncultured Oscillospiraceae bacterium | reverse complement strand
AAGGTGCCCTTCTTTTCCATATCGGGTTCGGATTTTGTGGAGATGTTCGTGGGCGTCGGCGCGTCGCGCGTGCGCGACCTGTTCCAGACGGCCAAGCGCAGCACGCCCGCGGTGGTGTTCATCGACGAGATCGACGCCGTCGGCCGCCACAGGGGCGCCGGCATGGGCGGCGGCCACGACGAGCGCGAGCAGACGCTCAATCAGCTTCTTGTGGAAATGGACGGCTTTGCGCCTAACGAGGGCATCATTGTGATCGCGGCGACGAACCGGCCGGACATCCTCGATCCCGCGCTTCTGCGTCCGGGCCGCTTTGACCGTCAGATCACGGTAAGCTATCCGGACGTCAAGGGCCGTGAGGAGATACTCAAGGTCCATGCGCGCAACAAGCCGCTTGGCCCGGACGTTGATCTGGCGGTGCTGGCCAAGCGTACGCCCGGATTTACGGGCGCGGATCTTGAAAACGTGCTGAATGAAGCGGCTATACTGGCCGCGCGCAGCGGCAAGAAGAAGATCGGCATGATCGAGCTGGAGGAGGCTATCACGCGCGTGCAGATGGGTCCCGAAAAACGCAGCCGCGTGATCACGGAGGCCGACAAGCGCATCACAGCCTATCATGAGGCCGGACACGCGATCGTGGCGCTGAAGCTCCCCAACTGCGATCCTGTTCACGAGGTCAGCATCGTGCCGCGCGGCATGGCCGCCGGCTATACGATGTACCTGCCCAAGGAGGATATGACGCATGTGACCAAGAACAAGCTGCTTGACAGCATAGCCATGGCCCTTGGCGGCCGCGTGGCTGAGCAGCTCAAGTTCGACGACGTTTCGACCGGCGCATACAACGATCTGCAGCGCTCGAGCGAGATCGCGCACAAGATGGTGACCGAGTACGGCATGAGCGAATCCGTCGGCCCGATGTTCCTCGGCGGTCAGGAGGAGGTCTTTATCGCCAAGGACTGGGGCCATCAGCGCAATTATTCCGAGTCGCTGGCGGCCACTGTGGACGACGAGGTGAGGCGCATACTTGACGAGCAGTACGAGCGCGCGCGCGCGGCCATCCATACCGATATGGCGTCGCTTGACCGCGTGGCCGAGATGCTGATAGAATACGAGCGCGTGACCGGTGAGGAATTCCAGGCCGTATACGAGGGCGCGTCCCCCGCGGAGGCGCTGGACAGGAAGTCAGCCGCCAAGACGCAGCGGAAACCCCGCGCGCCCAGAAAGCCCGCCGTAAAGAAGCCGGCGGAGACGGAGGCCGCCGCTGAGCCCGCGCCGGAGTCTGAGCCTCCTGCGGAGAACTGACCCAGTACGGAGGGGCGCTGGCCCCTCCTTTTTAAAGGAGACGCTTGAATAAGTTTGATTTGCATACGCACTCGTTCTATTCCGACGGCAGCGAATCGCCGGCCGAGATCGTCAGGGCGGCTTCGGAGGCCGGCGTCGTATTGCTGGCGCTGACCGACCATGACGGGATAAGCGGCGTTTCGGAAGCGCTGGAGGCTGGCGGTAGGGCGGGCGTTCGCGTCCTGCCGGGGATCGAGATGGACTGCGCCTGGACGCACGAGCTGCATATACTGGGCCTGAACGTCGATCCGGCGCATCCGGCTTTGACGGCGGCCATAGAGGCTGCGAAAAAACGCCGCGAGGCCCGCAACGAAACCATGATCCGCCAGCTTGTGGACGCGGGCTATGATATCCGGCCGTTTCTTGACGGCTTGGGCGGCAGCGTGACGCGCCTGCATATGGCGCTGGCGCTTGTGGACGCCGGCTTTGCGCCCACGGTGCGCGAGGCCTTCGACAGCTTTCTTAAACGCGGCTGCGCAGGCTTTGTGGACGGCTACCGCGAGCGCTGTATTCCGGCCGGAGACGCTATGGACGTGATCCATGCCGCCGGCGGCCTGGCGGTCTGGGCGCATCCGCAGCATACGCCCGCGGATCTGCATAAAATGACGGACATGCTTGCCGACCTTGGTCTGGATGGCATCGAGGCCTATCATCCCTCCGCCACGGAGGGCGGCGCGGAGCTGCTCGAAAGCCTTGCGTCCCAGCATCGGCTCTTTGTCACCTGCGGAAGTGATTTTCACGGTGCGCACAGGCCGGGCGTAACGCTTGGCTGCACCTGGCGCGACTGTCCGTCCCTGGAGCGGACGTACCGAATGCTCAGCGGACAATAAGCGCGGAGCGTTGCACGCTGCATGAAAGCATGATATATTATAACAAAGTTGTAACCATGAATTATTTCCTCAGAAAATTTTGTATTTTCCGCAGTAAGAAAACGTGCGACGTAATGCAAAACAGCACCGTGTCTGACGGCAAGAACAAGGAGGAGAAGGAAGTATGATTTCCGTTGTAATCCCTGCCATGAACGAAGGCAGCGCCATTGGCAGCACCGTTCATGAAGCCAGCTCCATTCTGGATCAAGCGCAGATCGCGCCCTACGAGATTATCGTCGTCAACGATGGTTCCTCGGACAATACGGCCACCGAAGCCAAGGCCGCCGGCGCGCGCGTTATCAATAATCCTCACAACATGGGCTACGGTTTTTCTCTCAAGCGCGGCATTACCAACGCGCAGTATGAAACCATCGTCATCACTGACGCGGATATGACCTATCCATTTGAATGTGTGCCGGCCATGCTGGAAGCAAAAAAACAGGGCTACGACCTTGTCGTAGGCGCCCGCACAGGAAAAAACTATCGCGAATCCTTCTTTAAATCCATTCTTCGCAAGATCTTGCGCGGCTTTGTCCAGTATGTCGCCGGACGAAAGATCCCGGACATCAACTCCGGTCTGCGTGTATTCGACCGCAGCACGGTTATGCGCTATTTCGACACACTCTGCGACACCTTCAGCTTCACTACCTCGCAGACGCTTGCCTACATGATGACCGGAAGATTTGTACTTTATACGGAAATCCCGTATCTGGAACGCGCCGGAAAAACGAAGGTGCATTTGCTGCGGGACTCCTTGCGTACCATGCAGTATGTGCTGGAAGCCTCGTTATACTATAATCCATGGAAGATATTCACGCTGTTTTCCATCATCTGTATCATACTCTCGCTCATTGGCTTTTTGATCTCGCACTACGCGCATCTACAGGTGGGTTACTTGCTGGGCGTTGGGGGGCTCCTTGTCGCACTTGTTGTGTTCTGCGCGGGACTGCTATCTGTACAGCTCAAGCATATCTATGAGAAAAACAACGGAAAACTGCTATGACCTCGGTGCCGATCCGTACCAATCCGGAGCTGCGGCCGTCGAGACTGTTTTCAAGCATGTGGAAATACATGAAACGTTCCTCCACCGTGATTCTGCGTTCCTTCGCTATGTACAAACCCATGCGGTTTTTTGGCATTGTGGGTACGGTTTTGTTTGCGGTGGGTCTCATACTTGGGATTCGCTTTATCGTATTCTTGATCGGCGGCAACGGGGACGGGATATCCAGTCGCTGCTGCTGTCGGCTATACTGCTCATCTCCGGCTTTCAAACCCTGCTGATGGGCATTCAGGCGGATCTCATTGCCGCCAACCGCAAGCTGATCGAGGATGTCCAGTATCGCGTGCGCAAAATGGACTGCGCGCCTGACGAAAGCCCGTCGAAACAGGATTAACGGAGCGTTATTGTTCCTCCGTATTTTTCTTGCTGCGGAACACGCCGAATTTTCCAAGAATATAGTTCAGGATCAGCACGACGGCCGTGGTGATGATTTTGCCGACGACCTCAGGATGCACGCCCAGAACGTCCACAAGCAGTATCAGCCCGAAATAATCCACAAGCAGCGTAAACCCGCGCGCAAGAATATAGCGCAGGATTTCCGCCAGCAACGCCCAAAAGCTGTCGCAGCGGCTGTGGAACACAAAGAATTTGTTGGCAAGGTAAGCGGCGATTTTGACGACGATCAGCGTAATGACGTTGGCAATCTTATAATTCATGCCCGTCAGCAGGAGCAGCTGAAACAGGCCGATGTTGAGAGCCGTTGTGGCGAGGCCCCAGAACAAGTAGCTGACGGTCTCCTTATTGACAAGCCGGCCCAGCTTATGACGTTCGAAAAATGCGTATATCTTATCCACCGAAAGCCCTCAAATTTTCGTCAAAATCAGCGCGCTTTACAAAGTATAGCAGATGGGTTACACTTTTACAAGAAGGGCGGCGGGCTCATGCGCGCGCCGTTTGGGAGGGAATATGGATTCGACAGCCGGAAAAAACCGCTGCTTTGCGGCGGCTTCGCTTCTTGTTATACTGATAGCCTTTTTGCTCGCCGGCGCGCTTGCCGGCGGCGATATCATGACCGGCGATTCGCCCGGTTATATCGGCGCGTCTCTGTGCCGAGACGGCTTGTATCCGGGGTTTCTGGCGCTGCTGCGCGGGCTGTTCGGGGGAAACGAAGCCTATCTGAGCGTCGCTGCGTATTTGCAGGATATCTTTCTGGCGCTGTCCCTGTGGACGCTGTGCCTGTATCTGAAAAGAGCGTTTCGGCTCTCGGGCTGGATGGCCTGGCTGAGCGTGCTGATGGGCGTTGCGGGCATACTTGTACTGAGCGTTGTGAGCATGAAGCGAATGCTTATGTCGCACTGCATCATGACGGAGGGGCTGGCGATGCCCATTGTGCTTCTGAGCGCGCGGCTGCTGCTTCAGGGCGTGCTTGAAAAGCGGTATGGGCCGCTCTGGCTGTCGCTGTGCTGCATATTTCCGGCGCTGATGCTGCGCGGGCAGATGTGGTTCCTGTTGGTACTGTGGCTCCTGTGTATGATCTATGCCAGTGCCGTGCAGCGGGCGCGTCTGGGCCGTTATGCGCTTTTGCTGGGGCTTTGCGCGCTTTTGGGCGCAGTGGGCGTCTTGGGCGGCAAGCTGCTGCATCTTGGCCTCAGCGGACGCTTTGAAAGCACGCAGTTTGGCAAGACCACCGTTGCCGCCAAGCTGCTGTATCTGGCGGACGGCTCGGACGCGGCGCTCTTTGATGGCGATGCCGAGGCACAGGATTTCTTTACGGCGGTTTACGCGCAAGCCATGCGCGACGAGGATAATTACGGCTTTGCCGGCGAAGGTTTTCTTGGCCGTATCCGGCATTATTCCGGTTGCTATAACGATCTGCTGTATCTGAACATAAAGCCCGTACTGAACGCCGCGTATGG
This sequence comes from uncultured Oscillospiraceae bacterium, assembly GCA_964496795.1. GTDB lineage: Bacteria > Bacillota > Clostridia > Christensenellales > CAG-138 > CAZCAV01. The sequence goes on along the minus strand of CAZCAV010000017.1, from coordinate 33,628 downwards.
CGAGGATACGGACAATGACGCGGTGATCGCCAAAAACGAGCTCTGCGGCAGGCTGATCAAGCCGCTTTTGAAGTCACATCCCGAACGCTATATCGCCCTGACCTTCGACAGCCTTCTGCTGGGTCTGATCCGCAGCAATTCGGCGTTGCTGTTAAACAACGAGCAGCTTCCGGCCATATTGGAATCCACGCTGCTTCGGACGGCGCTGCTGGCCTGGTCGGCGCTGATGTACGCACTGTTGATCGTCATGGCGGCGCTGACCTTCCACCGCGACTGCGAGAGCCGCGCGGGCCGGATGACGGTGTTTTGCGCGGTGCTGACGCTCGGAAACATCGCGCCGAACGCGCTGGCCTACAATGTGATCTCGCGCTATGCCATATTGGGCGCGCTGCCGCTGTACTTTTCATTTTTGATGCTGATATGGGAGCTTACGCAAAAAAAGCCGGAGCTCTCGGCCGGTGAAACGTCAGGACCAACAGCGCCAGACCGTTAACGGCCGCCATCATAAGCGTTAACAGCTCTGTCAAGCGCCAGACCAACGCCGGCCGTATGCACGCGCCAAGCACGATCAAGGCGCAGAACAGCAGCCGAAACGGCAGGCGCGTTCCCGGGCCGCCGAGATACTCCGCGCAGACCGTGCCAAAGAGCGAGAAGCCGAGCATGCTGGTAAACGCAAACAGCGCCAGCGCCAGCGTGATAAACAGGCCGGAGACGGGCGCACCGAGCATCGTGGCGAACGCTTCGATCACCAGCGAGCTGTTGACGGACGCATCGCCGTATGGCAGCGGTATGCCGCTGACCAGTATGGCAAGTCCCGTGAGCGTACAGAGAACTATCGTGTCGAAAAACACTTCGAATATGCCCAGAAGCGCCTGCTTGTGAGAATTTGCGGCGCGCGTTGCGCCGTGAGCGAGGGCGGCGGTGCCCATGCCTGCTTCGTGTGTGAATACGCCGCGTGCGAGTCCTATGCGAAAGGCGGTAAGGAAGCCTGCCGCGCCGCCGGTAAGCGCGCGCGGATTCAGCGCGCCGAGGAATATGGAGCGTATGGCCGCGGGCAGCGCCGGAAGGTTGACGCCTATCAGGGCCAGAGCGCCCAGGATATACAGACCGCTCATGAAGGGAACAAGCAGCGAAGCCGCGCGGCCCACGCGTCTGGCGCCGCCAAAGGTGACAAGAGCGGTCAGAGCGGCCAGACAGAGGCCCGTGGCCACGCGCAGATCACGGGGCGCAAGCATGGCCTGCACAGCCTCCGCAACCGTGTTGCTCTGCACGAGATCCCCCATTGTCAGACTCGCCAGCAAACACAGACCGGCGTAAAGCGGAGCGAGAAAACGTAGACGCCGCGGCAGACCGCGCGCCATATAGCCCATGGGACTGCCGCCGAAACGTTGCGCATAATAGATCTCGGCGTATTTGCTGGCCGAGCAGACGATGGCCGACAGCCACATCCATACGAGCGCGCCCGGGCCGCCAAGCAGTATGGCGCCGGCCACGCCTGAGATGTTGCCGGTCCCGATGCAGGCGCCCAGACTGGTGGAGAGCGCCTGAAAGGGCGATATGCCGTCAAGCCCCGGCTTTGTCAGAGAGTTAAGCGCGGAAAAGGGCCGCCGAAACTGCACAAAGCGCAGCCTAAGCGTCAATGCAAAGCCGCAGAGCAGCAGCAAAAGCATGCCGGCGCTTTCCATAACGACCTCCCGCCATTTTAAGCAAAGCCGCGATCTTGGCGCTGCGTCTTTTCGACGGAGAGCCCGTTTGACAAAGGCGACAATATACTGTATGTTTTTAAACACATATCATTCCGGATTCCGTCTCGTGCGGCGGGGTACGGCATAGATCTTTGCGGGAGGCATACGAAATGCGCCGCCGGTTATTTTCTCGCTATCCAGACAGCCTGCTGGGTCAGGCGCTGCGCTACGGCCTTGCGGCGGGGCTTGGCTTTCTTGCCGACTACGGACTGCTGGCGCTTTTGACGGGCGTCTTTCATCTGCACTATCTTCTGGCGGTACCGATCGCGTTTATCGTGGGCGTGGCGGTAAACTATATCGTGGGCGTTGCGTTGGTGTTCCGGCGGGGACGTATGCAGCGCGCCGCGGAGCTGACGACGTTCCTCCTCATATCTCTGGCGGCGCTGGGACTCACGGAGTTGACGATGTATCTGTTTACCGATATTTTCAGGCTGCACCCGCTGGTATCGCGCATCATCTCGGGCGTTGTTACCTATCTGTTCAATTTTCTGATGCGCCGTTATGTGCTGTACGGGAAGTCTTAGCTCACAAAAAAGCGGCCAGAGGAACCGGCCGCTTGAGTCTGTCAAAAAAGCCCTTTAGGGTCGTTAAGGGGCCACAAGCCCCTTTAAGTTGTTCCGGTCAGGGTTCATCCTCTGTATTGGGGGCGGGCCTCGCAACGACGGAGGTAGGCTTTGGCGTGGGCGTGGGCTCGGGCGTCGGCGTGGGCGCTATGCCTACGCGTATGGTCTTGGGGTTGCCCTCATAGATGTCGGTATACAGCTTTTCCGAGCTGACCACCTTGCCGTCGATATACTTGTCCAGATACACATCCACAGTGAACTCGTTGCGGGCCTCGCGCTCGACGACCTCCTCGCCTATGAACAGCTTTTTATCCTCGACATATTCGATCGTCGTATCGTCGGGCACGACCTCGGAAACGACCTCGCTGCGCAGCTTGTAGCTGGCGCCGTCCGGCAGCGCCTCGCCATAGATGAGCACCGTGATATCCCGCTTGCGCTTTGTGTACTTTTTGTTGGTCGTGCTGTATGCAAAGATATACAGCGGGTAGTCCGAGGTATTCTTGAAACGGAAGTCTATATGGTTTGTATCCACAGTCGCGTCAAGGCCTTTATCGACATAGGTGGAGGCGATCGAGTGCTTGCGTCTCTCAACGATGCTGATGCTCGGATAGCACTGCATGACGGCGTTATAGAGCGTGGTGCTGACCTGACAGACGCCGCCGCCGAACTGGCGGGTAAAGTCGACGCCGCCAAATATACCGTTGGCTTCCTTCCAGCCGTTCTTTTCGGTACGGTCGCCGACCGTATCGTTGAAGCTCCAGGTGCGGCCCGGCTTGACGATCTCGCCATTGATCAGGTTTGCGGACTTCTCCACATTGAAGGCGCGGTTGGGGATCAGCACCGTGCGCTGCTCCTCGGTGTCCTCGGCGGTACCCTTGAAATCATAGGTCGTGGTGAAGGAGCCTATCAGCGTCATATGCGCCTTGGCGTCCTCCACGGTGACCGCAGGCGAAAGCGTGGTCAGAGGCGGATTGATGGTGGTTTGATACTGGCCTGCGGCCAGCGCCTCGAGCACGAGGGCTTTCGTCGCATCGACGTCGATGCCGTAGCCCGGAGTGCCTTCGGCATAGGTAAAGATCGGCTGCCCGTCCTCGCCGATGGTATAGCTGACGGAAGCGTCCGTAGGCGCGGTGGAAAGCGTGCTGTTGATCTCGTCAAGACGCGTGGCCAGAGAGCCCTCGTCAAAGGTGACGGCGGTATAATAGCTCTGCGCGGAGCTGCCGGAGAAGGCTGTGGAGAGCACCTCGTCGAGGTTGGTCGCAGCATCCATATCCGCGCCTGAGATGACGGCGGAAAAGCCGTCGCCGGAGAGCGTAATGGCGATGTTGTTGATTGTGTATTCCTCGCCGGAGGCGAGCATCCCGCGCGCTTCATCAAGCGTTTTTCCCGCGAGATTGGCGCTGTTGACATACACCTCGGAGCGGAACACGTCCACAACCGGATCGGGCGCGTCGGCGGTGTTGCAGCTTTTGGCAATGACGGTGACGGCCAGCACCAGAAGGCCCAAAACGATAACCGTTGTGCAGAAAAGCACCAGACGCCGCCTGCGTATTTTCTTTTTGCGGCTGCGGCCGGAGTGGGAATGGGCGCTTCGGGAGGAGGCGCCGGAGGAGGAGCCGCGCGAGGAGGAGCCGCCCTTGTGCGGCTCGGAGTATACGTCGTACATATCGAAGCTCTCGTTTTTTGATTTTTGCGCGCCGGCGCCGCCGCCCGCGCGCGAGGCGTGGCCGGAGGAGGAGGCGGATTTGCTTGTGTCCGGCAGGCCGGTATATTTTTCGTACATAATCCCCTACAAAATGCGCAAAGACGCGCATGGATTATTATACAACGAAACGACTTTTGGGGCAAGCTTGCCAAGACAGTTTACGATTCCTTCATACTTTCTTTCCTTTTGCGCGCAGCCGGTGTACAATAAACGTATGTTCCATATAGTGCTTGTTGAACCGGAGATCCCGCAGAACACCGGAAATATCGCCAGAACCTGCGTCTGCACGGGCGCTTCGCTGCATCTTGTCAGGCCGCTTGGCTTTTCACTTTCGGAAAAGCAGCTAAGGCGCGCGGGGCTCGATTACTGGAAGGATCTTGAGCTGCGGATCTACGACGATTTTTCCGCGTTTGAGCAGGCGCATCCCGACGCGCGGATGTGGCTTTTGAGCACGCACGCGGCGCGCGCCTATACGGAGGCTGGATTTCAGGACGGAGATTATCTGGTGTTCGGCAAGGAGACGGCGGGGCTTGGCCCGGCGCTGCTTGGGCGCTTTCCTGAGGCCGCGCTGCGCATTCCCATGAAAGAAACGCAGCGTTCGCTGAATCTGTCCAATGCAGCCGCCGTCGTGCTATATGAAGCCATGCGGCAAACGGGCTTTTCAGATTTGGTTTAAATATGGCATATTCAGGTATGGGGCGCCGGTTTTTGGAGCGTTTTTGCAACAATGCTGTGACAATTCTTGACGGCCGCACTCAAGCTTTGTAGTATCAGAGCTATATTGAAGGAAAGCGTGGCTGCATGGCAAAAGACCCTTACACCGTGCTCGGCGTGCCGCGCACCGCGGATGAGGAAACGATCCGCGGTGCATACCGCCGGCTCGCAAAACAATACCATCCGGATCTGCACCCGAACGATCCCTCCGCCGCACAAAAAATGAACGAGCTCAACGAGGCCTACGACGCTATCCGCAATCCGCGGCAAAGCGCGCAGCCCGAGCGTGGAGCGGCCTATGCGCACGCGGACGCCGGTTATGCAGACAGCCGCGGTTACGGCGGCTATCGGGGCGCCTATGCGGAGGATCAGGCCGATCCCTGGGAGGAGATATTCCGCGAGGCCGAGCGGCAGCGGCGCAGCGCGCCGAAGCGGACGCGCTTCCGGATCGGGCGGCTGATTTGGATCGTCGTACTGGGGTACCTGTTTTTCAGCTTTTTTACCGGCGGCTTCTGGCGCTTGATGAGCGATACGCAGGACAGCGGAGGGCGCTATTACGCTTTCCCCTTTGAAGAATATGAAACGGCGCCGTTTACGGGCGGAACACAGGAGGATTAAGCGCATGGGCAGGATGATCGGTATCGATCTTGGAACGACCAATTCCGTTATGGCGGTCATGGAGGGCGGCGAAGCGACCGTGATTCCCAATGCGGAGGGCGGCCGCACCACGCCCTCGGTCGTGGCCTTTTCGGCGGACGGCGCCCGGCTTGTCGGGGGAGCGGCCAAGCGGCAGGCCGTCACAAACCCCAAGCGCACCGTGAGCTCCATCAAGCGCGATATGGGCACGAACCGGCGCGTGGACATCGACGGCAAGCGCTACACGCCCGAGGAAATATCCGCCATGATACTCCAAAAGCTCAAGCGCGACGCGGAGAGCTGGCTGGGAGAGCCCGTAGCTGACGCTGTGATCACCGTGCCCGCTTATTTTTCCGACGCGCAGCGGCAGGCCACGAAGAACGCGGGAACGATCGCGGGCCTCAACGTGCAGCGCATCATCAACGAGCCGACCGCTGCGGCGCTGGCCTACGGCATGGATCGCGGCGAGGCGCAGAAGGTGATGGTATATGACCTTGGCGGCGGCACCTTCGACGTATCGGTGCTGGCCATAGGCTCCGGCGTGATCGAGGTGCTGGCTACCGCGGGCAACAACCGGCTTGGTGGAGACGACTTCGATCAGTGCGTGGCCGATTGGATCATAAAGAGCTTTAAAGCGCAGCAGCGCGTGGATCTCAGCCGAGATCCCGTGGCGATGCAGCGCGTGCGCGAGGCGGCGGAGCTGGCGAAGATCGAGCTCAGCGGCGCGCTGGAAAGCACGGTCAGCCTGCCGTTTATCGCGGGGAAAAAGGATAAGCCGCTGCATCTTGAGCTAAAGCTCAGCCGTACGAAATTTGACGAACTGACGGCGCATCTGGTCAAGGCGACCGAAGCGCCCGTGCGCCAGGCCATGCGCGATGCGGGCGTATCCTCCGGCCAGCTTGGCAAGGTGCTGCTCGTGGGCGGCTCTTCGCGTATTCCCGCCGTGCAGGCGCTGGTGAAAAGCCTGACCGGCAGGGAGCCCTTTAAGGGTATCAACCCCGACGAGTGCGTCGCGATGGGCGCCTGCCTGCAGGGCGGCGTGCTGGCGGGCGCGGTCAACAGCCTGCTGCTTCTCGACGTGACGCCGCTCTCGCTTGGCGTGGAGACGGTGGGGGACGGCTTTGCGAGGATCATCGAGCGCAACACCACCATTCCGATCAAGAAGAGCCAGATATTCACGACCGCCGCGCCCTTCCAGTCCTCGGTGGACGTACGGGTTTTACAGGGAGAGAATCCGCGCGCCTCAGGCAATAAGGAGCTCGGCAATTTTCGCCTTGGCGGCATTCGCCGGGCTGCTGCGGGCGTTCCCCAGATCGAGGTGACCTTTACGATCGACACAAACGGCATCGTGAGCGTGTCCGCGCGCGATCTCGATACCGGCCGCGCGCAGGAGATCACCATCAGCGGCAGCTCCAATATGAGTCCGGGCGAGATCGAGCGCGCCATGCGCGACGCCGAAAAGTATGCCGCCGCCGAAAAGCGCGTCACGAGCGAGACCGAGCTGCGGGATCGTGCGGAAAATCTGCTCAACCGCGCCAAACGCCTGCCGCACAGCATGGAAAAGGGGCGCCGCGGAGAGATCCATCTGCTGGCCGACCGCCTGCGCGAGTCGATCAAGGCGAAGAATCCCGCGTCCATAGTTTGTGCCTGCGACGAGCTGGAAGCCGCGCTGAACGCCTCCGGCAACTGAAGCTCCTTTTAGCGGGCCCTGTCAAGCTTTTTGTCATTGACAAATAATTGACAGGGCCTTTTTCATACTGTTGGACGATTGTTCCGGCATTTGGTATGCAGGCTGCATACCAAATCGGATTTACACTGTGCTATAATAAAAAACATACTCGCAAGATACCGCGCGATGCGTGCGCCTGAATTTCGCGAGTCCACATCAGGGCAGGAAACGTGCGGTAAAATTTTATTGGAGGAATGATTATGAAACGTGTTTTGATACTGACAATGGCGGCGCTTATGATACTGTCTTTGGCCGCCTGCTCGCGCGTGCCGGCGTCCGCGCCCGAGCAGCCCGCTGCGGCCGCTGAAACAGAGGCGGCGGCGGAGCCCACGCCGGAGCCTGCGGAAGCGCCTGCGGAGGAGTCCGCCGCCGAGCGAACCGGCTACGAGCTGGAATGCGACGGCAAGAGCTATACGGTTTCCGCCGGAGAGATCGGAACCGACAAGGATGGACATACCTCCGTTTCCTTCTATTCCAGCAAATTCAATACGCTTCAGTTTAAAGACGGCAACGCTTATTTCCCCATCGGCGCGTATATCATGGTCGGCGGAAGCCGTCTCGATTATATCAGCCGGACATGGACGACGAATTATATCGGCTTTTCCTTCAGCACGTCGGAAGCGCCGGAGGAGATCTATGTATATCCCGTTTCGGATGAATCCATGGCCGTGGGCATCGACACGGCGGAGTTCACCGCTGCGCCATAACGGCGGCGCGGCCCGGTCGTTCTTTTGGTATGTCATCAGACGCATCTCTGCGCCGTTTCCAAGCACGCCGTACTGCTTGCCGTTGAGGCATACGTCGTTATTTACGCCGTTTTTGGGGCTGCGCTCGGCGACAGCCTGACCGTTACGGTGAGCGACAGCCTTTCTGACGTGACCCTCACGGCAGGGCCGCCGGTTTCCCAGACGGTATCCAGCAAACGATAGGATATCAGCCCGCCAGCACGCCGGTATAGCGTCGGATGGCCGTGAGATTCATGGCCGACAGGCTGGTGATCTTGACCACGTCGCCGGTCTTGGGCGAGTGGATGAACTTGCCGCCGCCAAGATAGACGCCCACATGACTTACGGGGCTGTTGAAGCAGACCACGTCGCCTATGCGGAGCTGCGCGCGCGGTACGGACACGCCGCCCGCCGCCTGCGCGCTGCTGACCCGCGGGATGCTCAGCCCTGCCTGCGCATGGGCGTATTGCACGAGACCGGAGCAGTCGAAGCCGGTCGAGGGGCTGCTGCCGCCGTAGGTATAGTCCGTGCCGAGGTAGGCCTTGGCCGTATCGACGACCTTCAGTATTCCAAGCACCTCCGCCTGAATGGCCTTGTTGGTGCTTGCGTCGGCGACGCCGCTGGCGGTGAGGTTGTTGCGATTCTGATAGAGCTTCACGGCTGCCTGTGTTTTGGCGCCGAAGATACCGTCGGCCAGATCGCTTAGATAGCCAAGCATGATCAGGTTGCCCTGAAGGGTCTTCACCTGTGTTCCCGTGCTGCCGCGGCTGAGCGAGCCGGAGGTGGATGTGCCGGACGCCGTATCCGACGCGGCCGAAACGGATACATAGCTTGCATAAACGTAGCCGCTTAGGCCGTCCGTCTCCACAGCGTACCAGCCTCCGCTTTTTCCGGTGACGGTCAATGTATCGCCCTTGTAGAGATACTTGAGCCTGGCATAAGAGGTGGCCGGCCCTTCGCGCAGGTTGACGGCGTTTCCCGTAACCGTGCCGGTTTGCGTTTCCGCCCGCGCCAGCGCCGGCACGAGCATGGCGGCAAGCACAGCGGCCGCAATGAGAAAGCGCTGGATTCTTGTGTTCATGGCTGTTCGCCTCCTTTCAGAGACCAAGCTACCACAAAAACAAAAAAAATCGGCAAGCGCGGCGGAGCGTTTACCGAAAGGTTACGATATTGGCTCAGTTTTCCTGTATTGCCAATTCCAGCGCCGTAGCGAGCTGATCGGCGCAGGACGTGGGCTTTCCGCCGCAGGTGATGCCCTTGAGCAGCGTCACGGCCTTGTCCGCCGGCATGTCCTCCACAAGCTTTCCAATGGCCTTGAGGTTGCCGTTGCAGCCGCCGTAGAACTGAACGTTATGCAGCTTGCCGTTCTCAAGCCCGAAGGTGATGGCGCTTGAGCAGGTGCCTCGGGTCTTATACTGGTAGTTTTTCATCGTTTTCCTCCGTTTCCCGCGCGTGAGGCGCGGACAGTATTTTAGCGATCGGCTTTTCAAAGCCGTAGGTTATCAGTGCCGCGACGGCAAACGAGGCCAGCGTGACCAGCGCCGTATAGCCCCACTGCCAGGCGCGATCGCCCGCTATATTGGGCCGGACGTCGCCCGACCAATACGGGATGCGCCATTCCACAAATCGCACGGCCAGCCATTGGTGCCAGATATAGATATTATACGATATCGCGGCAAAGAAGCGCATGACGCGATTGGAAAACAGCCAGCGAAACCATTTTGCCGACAGCGCGGCGGAGAATATGAGGCCGCAGAAGGCCAGCGAGAGGATAAAGCGGTTGTTGAGCTGCCAAACCTGCACCGGATCGACGCGCGTCACGCTTTTTTCCATACGGCCGATGAGTATAAAAAACGCGACGGCCAGCACGGTGGCGACCGCGGAGAGCCAGGCCCGCCGCTTGAGCCGCACGCTTAAAAACACATAGGCATAGGCAGCGAGCATGCCGTTGGCAAACACGCCAAAAAAGGCCGGAAGCTGGTTGGTCGTAACGCGCAGCGCAGATTCGTTCGGGAGCGCAAAGCAACGGATATATGCGACGGAGAGGCCCAGCATCAGCAGATAGGTGATCAACGGCCGCCTGCGAAAGCACCACGCCAGGAAAGGGAAGATCAGATAGAATTGGACCTCCACGGCCGCCGTCCACAGAACGCCGTTGATACTGCTGCCCAGAAGCGTTGTGGGAAAGAAGGTCTGCGTGAAGCTGAGCGTGGAAAAAAAGTCGGTGCAGAATTTGCGCGCCGAACCGAACGCGCCCGTCGGTATTGCCCAGGCCAGCACGATCACAAATATGCACAGAAGATAGGGCGGCAGTATGCGCAGGGCCCGCCGCCTGTAAAACACGCGGATATCCGGCACGGCTTCGCCAAGCAGCATGGCGCGCGCATGCGGCAGGAAAAGGCAGAACGCTGAGAGCAGCAGCATGAAGTCCACGAATATGAAACCGCTGCGCGGTATGAAATCCAGACTGACGGAGGCGGAAAGCCCCAGCCTAGCCAGAAAGGGCAGGCGAAATACCGGCATGAGCCAGCTCTGCTGCCAGATGTGGTACCACATGACGACCAGTATGGCAAGCGCGCGCAGGCCGTCGAGCACATCGACGCGCCGCGGATTCAATCTTTCGCTGTCAGGGCTCGATTTCATGGCTAATATCATATCATACCGGACAAAAATTGCAATCGCGCGCCGCATGGTTTATGATAGATCACATGGAACGGATTTTACCGCAAAATGCCTTCTCGCCAGACGGCTATATCGTCGATCAGGCGCAGTGCGAAGGTCTTCGCTACGGCGTGTGGCGCTCCGATCGCAACGGCTGCGGCTGGATCGCCAGCTACAATTTTCTCAAGGCAACGGGCGCAGAGCGGCCCGTTGAGGAAATTAAAAAAGCGCTTCTTCGGCGCTCGCTGCTGCGCGGACTGCTGGGCACGCGCATGATCGTTATCTATGCGTTTCTGCGTCGCTGCGGATATCGGCCGGACGTTGCTCTCGGCCGCAAAAAAATACTGGAAAACGCAGCGTGCGCGCAGGCCGGCATACTGCTCTACCGGCATAAGGACGGCTGGCATTACGTCTGCTTTCTGCCGGAGGAGCGCGGCTTTCGCTTTTTAAACGCCTGGACGGGACCGCGCGACCCCGTCCAGACCATGGACGCCTTCATACGCGCCGGCACGAAATCCAGGCTTCTGATCACGCTGACAGTACGGGATCCTTTATCGCCGAAAAATGCGGACGGTTAATCCAGCAGGCCGAGTATGCCGGCTTTACTGCGCGCGCCGGCGGCGGTATTCACGGCCTCGCCGCCCTTGAATACGATCAGCGTCGGGACGCTCATCACCTGATATCGCGCGGCCAGCTCCGGCTGCTCGTCGATATTGATTTTTCCGACCTTGAGCTCCGGCCTTTCGGCGGCGATCTGATCTATAACGGGGGAGAGCATGCGGCAGGGACCGCACCAGGGAGCCCAGAAATCCACAAGCACGGTTTCCTGAGCATTGAGCACCTCGGCGTCGAAGTTTTCTGTGGTAAGCTGTGCTATGACCATGGTCAAACGCTCCTTTTCGTCGTCAGTATGTCCGGATCAGATGGATATCTCCTGCGCGACGCGGTACATATAGGGATCGAGCTCTTTTTTCATCTCCAGAGCTTCGTCAATGGGCAGTACGCAGATGTGCGAGTCGCGATAGCATACGACGGCGCTGGTTCCGCCCGCCAGCAGCTCTTCGACGGCGCGGTGCCCCATGCGTGAGGCCATGACACGGTCGCGCGCGGAGGGACTGCCGCCGCGCTGGATGTGGCCGATGATCGTCACGCGGGTCTCGAGCCCGATCTCTGTCCGGAGACGCTCGGCGACCTCGCTGGTGTGCCCGACGCCCTCGGCAACGATCACGATATGGTGATGCTTGCCGCGGAAGCGGTTTTCACGGATATGCTCAGCCACATCCGCCTCAAAATCGAAGGGCCTTTCGGGGATCAAAATGGCGGTTGCGCCCACGGAGAGCCCGACATATACGGCCAGAAGGCCGGCCTTGTTGCCCATGATCTCCACGACCGAGGTCCTCTCATGGGACTGCATGGTGTCGGAAAGCTTATCGATGGCTTCAATGGCGGTATTGGCCGCGGTATCAAAGCCTATGGAATAATGAGAGCAGCCGATATCGTTGTCGATCGTTGCGGGGATGCCCACCGTCCGGATGCCGGCCTGCGCGAGCTCCCGCAGCCCGCGGAACGTGCCGTCGCCGCCGATGGCGACCAGCCCGTCGATGCCAAGATAGCGGCAGGCGCTGGCGGCTTTCTCTACGCCCTCGGGAGTCTTGAACTCCTCGCAGCGTGCGGTGTAGAGTATCGTTCCGCCTTTATTGGTGAGCCCGTTTACGGAGCGCTCGTCCATTTCGACGACGTCCGAGTGGATGAGCCCGTTATAGCCGCGGTGTATTCCGATAGGTGTTACGCCGTTCAATACGCAGGTGCGTACAACGGCACGGATGGCGGCGTTCATGCCCGGAGCGTCTCCTCCGCTTGTCAGAATACCGATTCTGCGCAGCTTTTCAGCCATACCCGTATCCTCCAAAAACACAAATTTCAACAAATACAGTATAGCCCTCACAAAGAACAAATACAAATAGTTTTTTTGCAGCGGTGCGGAAAACGGAGGACAATAAAACAGGCCGGTAAAGCGCGTTATGCGCCGCCGGCCCGTGGGACAGAGCCGTCAGCTCAGAGCGTTTTTGATGCGCCAGAGCTCATCCTCGCGGACGCGTACGCTCAGGCGCGTGCCGTTTTCCTCATGATCTTCAGAGAGCACCGTGGCGGTGGCGCGGATCAGCCGCATGGCTTCGTAACGGTCGTAGGGCACCGTCAGCGTCACCTGGATCTGCTTTCCGTTCAGGCTTTCTTCGATGCGCTGGCGGAGCTGCTCCAGACCCTCGCCCGTTTTTGCGCTGATGCAGAGGCCCGTTTTGGCATTCGGAAGCGGGCAGCCGGGCTTATCCACTTTGTTGTATACATCGATGCGCGGCGTATCCAGCGCACCGAGCGAGCCGAGCACATCCTCGACTACGCGCATCTGCACGTCGAAATAGGGGCTGGAGGCGTCCACGACATGCAGTATCAGATCGGCGTTTTTTACCTCGTCGAGCGTGGAGCGGAAGGCGTTGATCAGATCGTGCGGGAGCTTGTTGATAAAGCCGACGGTATCCGAAAGCACGCAGGCGGCGCCGTCCGGCAGTGTGATGCGGCGCAGAAGCGGGTCAAGGGTGGCAAAGAGCTTATCCTCGGCAAGCGCCTCACTGCCGGAGAGCGCGTTGAGCAGCGTGGATTTGCCGGCGTTCGTATAGCCTACGAACGCCGCGAGCGGCACGGCGTTCTTTTCGCGCGCGCCGCGTCTGAGCGTGCGCTGCTTTTCGATTTCGCCAAGCTCCTGTTCAAGCTCGAATATGCGCCGGCGTATGCGCCGTCGGTCGATCTCCAGCTTTTTTTCGCCGGGGCCGCGCATGCCCACGCCCGAGGAGCCCTGACGCGAGAGCGTCTTGCCCATTCCCAAAAGGCGGGGCAGGCGGTATTTGAGCTGCGCAAGCTCCACCTGCAGCTTGCCTTCGCGCGACTGTGCGCGCTGGGCGAATATATCCAGTATCAGCATCGTGCGGTCGATCACGGGCGCGCCGAGCGCGTTTTCAAGGTTCCTTAGCTGAATGGCGGAAAGCTCGTCGTCGAACACAAACAGATCGGCCTCCACGGCCGAGCCGGTGAGCGAAAGCTCCTCTGCCTTGCCGCTGCCGATGTAGGTGGCGCTGTCCACGCTGCGCCGCCGCTGCTTCTCGCTGGCGACAACCTCAAGCCCGGCGGTTTCGCAGAGCGCGGCGAGCTCCTGCAGCGTATCGTAGCCTTCGCCCGCGTCGAGTCCTACGAGCACGGCGCGCTCCCTCTCAGCGGCGCTCAGGTCGAAGGTCGAGCTCATAAGCCGTGCGTCGGCCTCGTAAATGGCGTCCATAAGCTGCTTTTGCGGCAGCTTTGAGGGGCGCATGGGGCCGTAGATCAGCGGCCGCCTCTCGCCATCCGCCATATCTCCGATATAGCCCGCGTAAACGCTGATCGCGCGTCCGTCCCTGACGCCGATGGCCGCCATGGCGTCGAGCCGGAGCGCGTTGAGCGAACCGATATCCACGTCGGAGAGAACGCCGCTGCCGTTTGGATGCGTGTGGATACAGCGCACGCCGCAAAGACGCTCGCTGTTGCGGACAAGCCGCATCTCCTCCATGTTCACAGAGCGGTCGCTGCCGATGCGCAGGTCGCGTACCTCGCCCGCGCGGGACACATAGAGCAGGATCTCACGGTTGAGCTGGGCAGTACCGTATACCAACAGCGCGAGCGCCTCGTCCGAAAGGAATTCGTCCGCGCCCATTCTCATCTCGTACAGGCCGGAAAGCTCCCTGATGAGCGTATCCTTCACGCCTGCTGTGTTGCCGTGCACTTCATTTTTCATATTCGGATTGTACCACAGCAAATATGGCTTGACAATCATGGGCAATGCTGATATCATTCGTCAAGCGCTTAATTGTTAAGCGCTTTTCAATTAAGGAGTGATGGGCATTGACCGACGGTGAATTGGGCGGGCGCATACTGCTGCTCAATATTCTCAGAAGAAATATGATGCGCGAGGAAACGGCGGACTGCCAGCTGTATCACGGACAGTTTCCCGTGCTGGAAACGATCATTCACTGTCCGGACACCACACAGGCCATGCTGGCCGAGCAGCTTCATGTGACGCCGGCTTCGATTGCGCTTTCAACTAAAAGGCTTGAAAAGGCGGGCCTGATCGAACGGCGCGTGGATCCGGAGAACCGCCGCTGCAATCTTCTTCAGGCAACCGAGGCCGGACGCGTCGCCGCCGACGTTTATCGCAGGGGCTTTGACGCGGTGGAAGCGCGCACGCTGGCCGGCTTCTCTGAGGAGGACAAGCAGCGGCTGATGGAGCTGCTCAACCGTATGATCAAAAATCTCGCGGGCAGCGAGACCGTTTACCTGTTTCCATTTTGCAAGGAGGATATCCATCCATGATCAAAAAGCTGGCCGTCTATATCGGTCAATACAAGAAATATGCCGTCCTGTCACCCATACTGGTGATGATCGAGGTGGTGTTCGAGGTGTTTATACCGCTTTTGATGGCGCGTATCGTGGACGTCGGCATCCCCGGGGGCGATTACGCCTATATCTTTCGCATTGGCGGCATGATGGTGCTCATGGCGGTCTGCGCGCTGGTGACGGGCGCGTTCTGCGCGCGCTGCGCCGTCGTAGCGAGCAACGGTTTTGCCAAAAATGTCCGCATGGCCGTGTTTTCGCGCATCGAGTCCTTTTCCTTCAAGAATACCGATCGGTTTACAACGCCGTCGCTCATCACGCGCCTGACGAACGATATCACCAACACACAGCAGGCCTTCCAGATGTGTATCCGCATGCTGGCGCGCGCGCCCGTGATGCTGATACTGGCGACGGTCATGGCGTTGAAAATCTCGACGAATCTTTCCGTCGTTATACTCTGTGCGATCCCCTTTCTGGGCGCGGTCATGGCGATCCTGGCCACGCAGGCTTTTCCGCGCTTTGAAGCCATGCTCAAAAAATACGATCTCATGAACGCCAGCACACAGGAAAACCTGATCGCCATCCGCGTAGTCAAGGCCTTTGTGCGCGGCGATTACGAGACGGTCAAATTCAAGGATTCCGCCGCGGCGCTGAAAACGGCGCAGCGCAAGGCGGAAAAGCTGCTCGTGCTGGCCATGCCCGCGCTGCAGCTGACGATGTACGCCTGCATACTGCTCGTGGTCTGGCTTGGCGGACAGGATATTATCGCCGGCAGGATGCTCACGGGCGAGCTGATGAGCTTCATCTCCTACATATCTCAGATACTGATGTCGCTGATGATGCTGACGATGGTGTTTGTAAATCTGGTGCTGTCAAGCGCTTCGGCCAAGCGTATTATCGAGGTGCTCGACGAGGAGCCCGCGATCCGTGACGATCCCGCCGCTGCGGCGCTTGGCGTGGCGGACGGCAGCGTGAGCTTTGAGGACGTGTGCTTTTCCTACTCCGACAATCCGGATAATCTGACGCTGTCGCATATCAACCTTGCCATCAAAAGCGGAGAGACCGTCGGCATTATCGGCGGCTCCGGATCGGCAAAAACGACGCTTGTGCAGCTGATCCCGCGGCTTTACGACGTGCTTTCCGGCTCCGTGAAGGTCGGGGGACAGGACGTGAGGAGCTATACGATAGAGACTCTGCGCGAAAGCATCGGCATGGTGCTCCAAAAGAACGTGCTGTTTTCCGGAACCATCCGCGAGAACCTGCTTTGGGGCAACGAGCGCGCGACGGATGAGGAGATATACGCTGCCTGCCGTACCGCGCAGGCAGACGGGTTTATCCGCTCCTTTCCGGAGGGTTACGACACCGATCTCGGCCAGGGCGGCGTGAACGTATCCGGCGGACAGAAGCAGAGGCTGTGTATAGCGCGCGCGCTGATCAAGCGGCCGAAGATACTGATACTGGACGATTCCACTTCGGCGGTGGATACGGCGACGGACGCTGCGATACGCGAGGGCTTTTCACGGCTGCACGCCGACGCCACCGTGATCATCATCGCGCAGCGCATCAGCTCGGTCATGGACGCCGACCGCATCGTGGTGCTCGACGACGGACAGATCAACGGCGTGGGCACGCATGAGGAGCTGCTGGAAAGCAACGAGATTTACCGCGAGGTCTATTCCTCGCAGCAGAAGGGGGTGGCCTGACATGCCGGGACCGCATAACAAACAGGCTGTTTCCAAGCCGAAGCATACCAGGGCGACGCTGCTTCGACTTTTGACCTATTTGAAAGACTACCGGCTCAAGAGCCTGGTGATTGTTGCCGGAACGCTGCTCTCCGCGGCGGCGGGCGTGGCGGGCACCTATATGCTTAAGCCCATCATCAACGGCATAGCGGACATGGTCAGCGCCCGCTCGGGCGATCTTGGCCAGCTGATACAGAATATTCTGGCGTTGGCGGCCATCTATGGCGGCGGCGTTTTGTGCAACTACATTGCGCGTCAGCTCGTGGTGGACGTTTCCACGGGCGTGCTTGAGAGCGTGCGTGTGGAGATGTTCAGCTCGCTCGAAAAGCAGCCGCTGCGCTATTTTGATTCGCGGCCTCACGGCGAGATCATGAGCCTGTTTTCCAATGATACCGACGCGCTGAGGGAGATGCTGTCCGAGGGCCTGCCGCAGCTCATCAGCTGCGCGGTTTCGGTGGTGGGCGTGCTGGCGATGATGCTGGTGCTCTCGCCGCTTCTGACGCTTCTGGTGCTCGTCGTATTTGCGCTCATGCTGCTGATCGTCAAAAGCCTTGGCAAAAAGTCCGCTTTTTTCTTCAAAAAAAGGCAGGCTGCCCTGGCGACGGCGAACGGCTATATCGAGGAGATGATCGAGGGCCAGCGCGAGGTCAAGGTGTTCTGCCGCGAGGATAAGGTCGTCGGGCGCTTCGAGGAGATATCCGAGAACCTGCGCAGGACCTCTACGAGCGCCATGACCTTTACGATGATCCTCATGCCGATCATGGGGAACCTGAGCTATGTGCTCTATGCTGCGGTTGCGGCGGCGGGCGCGGCTCTTGCGATCACGGGGCATACGGACATTGGCACGTTGGCGGCGTTTTTGCAGTATACGCGCTCGTTTTCACAGCCTTTGACGCAGATCTCCCAGCTTTTCAACGGCTTTATCAGCGCGCTGGCCGGCGCAGAACGCATATTCGGCCTCATCGACGGACAGCCGGAGATCGACGAGGGGCGCGTCACGCTCGTATTTGCCAAACAGAACGAGGCGGGCGAGCTGAGCGAAACGGACGAGCGCACGGGCCTTTGGGCCTGGAAGGCGCCGGACGGCGCCGGAGGCTGTACGCTGTCTCAGCTTCGCGGAGACGTGCGCTTCGAGGACGTCAGCTTCTCCTATGACGGTGAGAACAAGGTGCTTGAGGATGTGAACCTGTTTGCCAAGCCCGGCCAGAAGATCGCGTTTGTGGGCTCTACGGGCGCGGGCAAGACCACGATCACCAATCTCATCAACCGCTTTTACGATGTGCAGCAGGGACGGATCACCTACGACGGCATAGACGTCAGGGACATCAAAAAGGACGACCTCAGGCGTTCTCTGTCCATGGTGCTTCAGGATACCCATCTGTTTACCGGCACCGTACGCGACAATATCCGCTACGGGAAGCTCGACGCGACCGACGAGGAGATCGTGGCGGCGGCCAAGCTGGCCAACGCGCATTTCTTCATCCGGCATCTGCCCCAGGGCTACGATACCGTGCTTACGGCGGACGGCACGAATCTGTCACAGGGTCAAAGACAGCTTCTTGCCATCGCGCGCGCGGCCGTCGCCGATCCGCCTGTGCTGATACTTGACGAGGCCACGAGC
>CAZCAV010000017.1:0-15361 GCA_964496795.1 uncultured Oscillospiraceae bacterium | reverse complement strand
GAGCTCCATCGATACCCGCACCGAGGCGCTGATCGAAAAGGGCATGGATCGCCTGATGCACGGCCGCACCGTGTTCGTGATCGCCCACAGGCTTTCGACCGTGCGCAACGCAAACGCCATCATGGTGCTTGAGCAGGGCCGCATCATTGAGCGCGGCGATCACGACGATCTGCTCCGGCAAAAGGGCAAATACTATCAGCTCTATATGGGCATGTTCGAGCTGTCCTGAACGCTGCGGAAAAACGGGGCCGCGCGGTTTTCCATGGTTGACATTTTCCGCGCGGCATTTTACAATAGCCGTAATTGAACAGCCTGCGTTTCTGCGCCTAGTGCGCCGGCGGAAAACCGCCGAGGGAACCGGATGCGATTTCCGGACTATCCCAGTAACCGTGAAGCGGACGAAAGGGTACATGTCACTGCCATTTGGCGGGAAGGCGCCCCGGTAGGAGGAAGCTAAGTCGGGAGACCTGTTAGCGCAAGGACACTTCTGGGATTGGGTGGAAACCGCGCAGAGCATGGGACTTTGCGCACCAAAGTTGCGCCTCAATCCGAGGGAGCAGCTTTTTTTGCTTCTTCTCTGTTCAAGAATATTTGAAGGGAGCAATGATTCCATGAAACTTACCAGAACACTTGCCGTAATTCTTGCGCTTGGCCTGCTTTGCGCGGCGCTTTTCGGCTGCGCAAAGCCCGCTCAAACCGCCAAAGCGCCCCTGGAGACGGCCGAAGCGCCCGCGCAGGAGACCGCGGCGACGACCGAGGAAACTGCGCCGACTGAGACTGCCGCGGCGACGGTGGTCACCGACATGACCGGCCGGGAGATCACGCTTTCCGAGCCTGCCGGACGCATCGTGGCCTTGGCGGCCTCCGACTGCGAGATACTCTATGCGCTGGGCGCTGGCGATCTGCTTGTGGGCCGCGGTGAATACTGCGATTATCCCGCGGAGGTGTTGGATGTGACCTCCGTGCAGTCCGGCTCCGAGACGAACCTGGAGCAGATCATCGCGCTTGAGCCGGAGCTGCTGATCATGAGCGTCATGGCGCAGACCGACGAGCAGGTCGCGCAGCTTGAGGCGGCGGGCATACAGGTCGCCGTCAGCGATGCGCAGGACATTGAGGGCGTATACACCGCCATCCGTATGATCGGTGCGCTTGTGGGACGCGATGCGGAGGCCGAGACGCTGGTTTCAGGCATGCAGGCGACGTTTGACGGGCTGGCCGCGGATGCGGGCGATGGCTCCAAGACCGTTTATTTTGAAGTTTCGCCGCTTGAATGGGGGCTCTGGACAGCCGGCAGCGGCACCTTTATGAACGAGGTCGCCACGATGCTGGGCCTGACCAACTGCTTTGCCGACGTCAGCGGCTGGGCCGAGATATCCGAGGAGCAGGTGCTTGAGCGCAATCCGGACTATATTGTGACCATCACGATGTACTATGGCGAGGGGCCTACGCCTGAGGAGGAGATCTCCTCGCGCGCCGGCTGGGAATCGGTGACGGCCGTTCAGAACGGCGCGATACTGAACCTTCAGAACAACGAGCTTTCCCGCCCGGGTCCGCGCCTTGCGGACGGCGCGAAGATGCTGGCCGAGTTTGTCGCTTCGCAGGATGAAGCGCTCGCGCCCGCTGCATGACCTTTTTGCTGACCGGCGGCTCCGCCTCCGGAAAAAGCAGCTTTGGCGAGACGCTGGCCACACGTTTGCCCGCGCCTCGCTTTCTCATAGACGCCGCGCGGCCCGATCCATGGGACGCGGAGCGTCTCCTGTGGCGCGCGCATATGGCCGAGGCCGGTTTTACCGCGCTGACATGTGAGAATGCGCTGGGCGGTCTTTGCCTGCCCTCCCGCGGCACGGTGCTGCTGGAGTGCCTGTGCCATCTGTGCGCGCATGAAATGTTCGACGGAGAGGGCCGCTTCTGCGACCCTTTTTCTGATATACTAAGGGATATGGACAGGCTTTTGACACAGTGCGGGCATCTGATCGTCGTCACAAACGAGCTTGGCTCGGCGACGGACGACTATGCTTTAGGGACGCGGCGCTATGTGGAGATCATGGGCCGCCTCAACGCGGCGCTGGCCGTCCGGTTCAATCATGTATACGAGCTGGTATGCGGCGTGCCGCTTGTACTGAAGGGGGAACTCAAATGATTCTTGTCATCGGCGGCGAGGCCTCCGGAAAGCGCGCCTACGCCCGCTCGCTGGGCTACCGGCCTGCGGACATGGCGGACGGCGTTTTGGACGAAAGGCCCGTGCTCTGCCATCTGGAGGCGCTTGTGGCGCGGACGCAGCAAAACGCGGAGGAACTGCTGCCGGCGCTGCTTGAGAAAGAGCTGGTGCTTTGCAACGAGATAGGAAGCGGCGTTATCCCCGCCGAGCCGGAGACGCGGCGCAGCCGTGTGACCACGGGCCGGCTCTGCATCCTGCTGGCGCAGCGGGCGGACAGGGTGGTGCGCATGGTCTGCGGCATTCCGACGGTGATACGCGAGGCGGGAGCAGCCCATGAAGATCAGCTTTAATCTGACGACCTGCGGGGAGGATCTGGACCGCTTTAAGGATCGCGGCGCGCTGCTGCGTCAGCTTGAGGGCTTCGACGGCCTTGAACTGCTGTGCTGCGACGAGGACCCGCGCGCCCTGATTCCGCCGGAGCGCGTTGTAGGCGTGCATATGTGCTTCTTCCCGTACTGGCTGGATTTCTGGCGTGGGGACAAGGCCGCCTGCTTGCGGGAATTTGGCGGTGAAAAGGCCATGACCGCTTATTACGGCGGCGATACGCGCGAGGCGCTTTTGACGAGATTCCGGCGCGATCTGGATGCGGCGGCGCGGTATGGCGCGGAGTATGTCGTGTTTCATGTGTCCGACGCCGCCGTGGAGGAAAGCTTTACGGGACGCTATCGCCACAGCGACGAGGAGGTGGCGGACGCAGCCTGCGAGCTTCTTAATACGCTGTTTGAGGGGCGCTCCGAAGGGCCTCTGCTGCTGCTTGAAAACCTTTGGCAGCCGGGTCTGAAGCTGACGAGCCCCGCGCTGACCGAACGGCTTCTGGAAGGCGTCGCCTATCCGCGCACGGGGCTTATGCTTGATACGGGGCATCTGCTGCATACGGACCTGTCACTCAAAACGCAGCGGGAGGGCCTTAGCTATATTCACCGTGTGCTCGACGGGCAGGGCGCGCTGACGGAGCGTATTCGCGGCGTTCATCTCAATCAGTCGCTGACCGGCGGTTATGTGCGCCGCGTGCAGAAAAGGCCGCCGGCGCTTTCCGAGGAATACGAAAAACGCGCCTTGCAGACGCTGAGGTATGCGTTTCGGGTGGATCGGCATAAGCCCTTTACCTGTGCGGGCGTGGAAGGATTGATCGCGCGCATTGCGCCGGACTATCTGACATTTGAGTTTATCAGCCCAAGCGCTCCGGCGCAAAAGCGTATGCTTGAACGTCAGCGGCGCGCGCTGGGCTCCCTGATGAAAGGCTGACGCGGCGCACAAAAAAAGAGCTATTCAGGCTTTTTGGCCAGGGCGGCGAGCTCCGGAAAACGGCCGGTGACATAGGCGTAGTTTTCACGGCGGTGCGGCAGCAGACAGTCCTTGCAGTCCTTGACGCCGCTCTCCGTGTAACGAAAGCTGCCGCCGCAGCGTTCGCCCAGCGCATAGAGCGGACAATAGCAGAACAGGCAGTTGAAGCTTTCGGGATGCCGCGTTTCATGGCAGGGAAAAAATTCGCAGGCCGTATGGCGGAAAAACGAGTATTCGCACTTGGCTGGATCGGAGTCTGGCAGAGATTTTCGGTTCATAAGGCCGCTTCCTTTCCCCTCACGATTCGGTTAAATTCATTATATCATGTTTACAGCCGCTCCGCGCGCAAAAAATTCCCGATTTTGGGCAAGAAATGTTTGACTTTTGGGCGGCGATGGGGTATATTCATTACGCGCGGTGCAAATCAGCATCGCGTAAATTCTTACAAGGGGTATTTCATGTACAGCGACAAAACCATCGTCTGCAAGGATTGCGGACAAGAGTTCACCTTTACTGCCAGCGAGCAAGAGTTCTACGCCGAAAAGGGATTCACCAACGAACCGCAGCGTTGCAAGGCCTGCAGAGACGCCAAAAAGCGCGCCCGCAACGATCGTGGCTTCGGTGGGGAGCGTCAGATGTATGACGCTATCTGTTCGGAATGCGGCCGCCCGTGCCAGGTTCCGTTCCAGCCCAGCAACGACAAGCCCATCTATTGCAGCGACTGCTTCAAGAGCAGGAGATAGCAATCAGGGAGCACCCCGATCGGGGTGCTCCTGCCGTATACTCCAATACGCATAGTACTGTGCAGGCGGCGGGCGCGGCAACCGTCCCGCCGTTTTGTGTTATGCTTTTTTAGAACCTTCGATCCTGTGAAACCCGCGCCAAACCGCGCAAAAGCCGCAGACCGGCCTCGGTCTGCGGCTTTTCTACTGTTGAACGCTTCAGTCCGCGGAATCGAGCTGCTCGAGCTTGCTCTTGGCGGGCAGCGGCTTTGAGTCGCCATGCCGCACAAAGGACATGGTCAGAAAGGCCAGCGCCACAAAAACGGTCGCGTAGGGGAACAGCGAGGTCATGCCGATCTTGTCCATGAACAGGCCGGATATCCACGGCGTAACGGTCTGCGCGGCCATGCTGGCAGTATAATAGAAGCCGGTATACTTACCGATGTCTCCGCCGCGGCTGAGCTCCACGACCATCGGAAAGCTGTTGACGTTGATCGTCGCCCAACCGATGCCTGCAAGCGCGAACATGCAGTTCATGACGAGCGCGGAGCTGCCCTCGCGCAGGAACGAGGCGACGAGGAAGGCGGCAGTGAGCATGACGATGCCGGCCAATATGGTTTTTTTGCGTCCGATTTTACTGGCGACAAAGCCGACGGGCAGGTAGGCGATAATGGCCGCGACGCTGGCGACCATGAGCGTGCTGTTGTAGTCGAGCGCCAAAACCTTGCCGGCGTACACGGAATATTTGGAGGTGACGGCGTTGTAGCCCATAAACCAGAACACCACGGAGCTGAGGATCAGCACCAGCGAGACGAATTCCGGACGCGAGAGCTTGCGGCTCTTGCCGTCGCCGGACTCCGCGGCGGGTTCGTCCAGATGGTATTTTTCGCTCTCCTGCTGCATCTCCGCCGCAAATTTTGGCTCGTTGACCTGCCAGAGAAAGATCGCGAGCGCCACGAGCATCACTCCTGCGACGATCGAGAAGAATGTCGTGTAGCTCATGAGCGAGTTCTTGACCGCGCCTGTGGCGAATACCATGCCAAGGACAAGCACCACGATGCCGCCGGCCGTGCCCATGAGGTTGATGATGGCGTTGGCCTTGCTCCTCAGCGGCTTGATGGTCACGTCCGGCATCAGCGCCACGGCAGGCGAACGGAAGATAGCCATGGACACCAGCACCACAAAGAGCACGACGAGGAAGAGTATCAGCGTCCGCGGATCCTCGCGCGTCATTTCGCGCGCATAATTCTGGCGCGCCGGCACGACATAGTTGGTGTAATCCGGGTTGGTGACAAGCTTTTCCGCGTCGCCGGCATCGGGTATCTGCGAACGTATGGCCGAAAACTCCTCTTCGCTGAAGGTATCCGAAAGCACATAGGGCGTACCGTCCGGCGCTAAAAGCGATTCGTCCTTTTCGCTTGCGTAGAGCGCGGTGAGCGCGGCCGGATCGTCTATGGCTGAAACGGCTTCGATATTTTTGAGCTGCCGGTTGTCTACAAAGGACAGGCAGACAAGAGCTGCCGCCGCGATAACCGTTCCTATGATGATAAAGGGCGTGCGCTTGCCGCGCTTCGAGGCGCATTTATCGGAGATCGCCCCGAACAAGGGCAGCATGAACAGCGCGAGCACATTGTCAATGGCCATGACGATTCCGGAATTGGCCTGCGACATGCCGTATTTATCGGTCAGAATTTTGGGAATGATGGTGTCGTAGGCCTGCCAGAAGGTGCAGATAAGGAAAAAGGCAAAGCCAACGAATATGGTGCGCTTGTAATTGAGCTTCATCGATCGTACCCCCAGATTTTTTGAAAGGCTGTATGTACATAGTAGCGCAAAATGCGTATAATCACAACAGGAACTTACGGAGGATCGACCGATGTGGTGGTTGTTTTTGCCTGTGGCGGCGCTTGGCATATGGCTGCTTCTGATCGCGCCGGATCGTGCGGGCAAACAGAAGCGGGCGCCCTTTGAAGGCCGTGCTTTTGCGCACCGCGGTCTGTACGAGCCGGATCAGTCCGTGCCCGAAAATTCGCTCGAGGCTTTTTCCCGCGCGGCGGAGGCCGGCTATGGCATTGAGTTGGATGTGCAGCTCAGCCGCGACGGACAGATCGTGGTGTTTCATGACGATACGCTTTTGCGCGCCTGCGGGCCGGATGCGCGCGTGGACGCCTATACGTTTGCGGAGCTCTCCGCGCTGCCGCTGTTCCATACGGAGCATCGCATGCCGCTGTTTTCCGAGGTGCTGGCCGCCGTCGGCGGACGTGTGCCGCTGATCGTGGAGCTGAAGGCGGGCGGACGGCAGACGCTGCTGTGCGAAAAGACCTGCGCCATGCTGGCCGATTACGAGGGCCCATACTGCATCGAGAGCTTTCATCCGGCGATCGTACGCTGGTTTTACCAAAACGCGCCGGAGATCCTGCGCGGCCAGCTCTCCGAGGCCTACCGCTTTTCGCGCCGCTATATTCGCGGGATCGAGGCCTTTGCTATGAGCAGGCTCCTGACCAATATTGTTACAAGGCCACAGTTTATCGCTTATCGCATCGGGCCCAAATGCCTGTCCGTGCGTCTTGCGGAGACGCTTGGCGCCATGCGCGTTTCGTGGACGGCGCAAACGCCGGAGGAGTTTTCCAAGCACATGACCGCTTCCGGCGCTGTGATATTTGAACGTATTCGCCCGCGGACGGCTTGCGAACGCGCAGAGGGCGTGGTAAGATGACCAAATGGACAATGATTTGACGCCGCAAAGCCAGAAGGAACTCGATCGCTGCATAACGGCGGCCGTCCGCCGTATGGAAGCCTTCGATCCCAACTCGATCATGGGTATGATCGGCGGAAGCTGCATCGGCGGGAGCCCCTCGCCGCTCATGCTCTGCTTTCGCTATGAGACCAGGGCATGGATGGCCAATCCCATGGGCACGACGCATGGCGGCATGATCGCTACGATGTTCGATAACGCCATAGGCAGCACGGCCTATACGCTCTCGCCATATTCGGATACCGCGCCTACCGCCGAGCTGCACATATCCTATTTAAAACCGGTGCCGATCGACAGGGCGATACAGGTTCGGGTCTACGTCGAACAGGCGGGCCGCCGCATGATCCGCTCGCGCGCGGAAATGCGTCTGGTTGGCGACGGGGACGTGTTGCTTGCCACAGCCTTTGGCGTGAGCTGCCCCAAGCAGGGCAGGCATTCATAAAACAGCGACATATTGCAACATACTATGCTATAATGGGCTTATGAAGCGGCTCAGCCATTCTCAAATACAGAATTTGATATTTATTGGCGCGGTGATGCTCGTGGCGGCCGGCGCGATCGTTTATATACTGCTGGACGGCAGATCAGATGCGTCCGGGGATATGGCGTCGGAGACGACGCCGCTGACGAGCGTCCGTCCCCTTGAAACGGAGAAAGCGTCCTCCCGCGGCTTTGAAGCGGCGCCTGTGTCCGTGATGATGGCGCAGCTTGCATCCGGCGGGAGCCTCATTTTGACGGAGCTTGACGAAAACCGCTATGCGCTGGCTCTTGCGGACGCGCCGGATACGGAGGCGGCCACGCTTCTGCTGACCGAGTCCAACGGCCTTGTGACCTCGCTGATGTGGAGCTTTCCACTGCCAACAAAGTTCAGCGGAAAACCCGCCAACGCCATCGAACGGCGCCTGGCTGAGAGCTATGACGCGCAGCTGGCCGCCATGCGCGGCCGCGTGGAAACGGCGCTGACGGACTGCATCGGCGCCTGTGACCTTGACGGCGTTCTATTGGGGCCGGTGCTTCTGGCATGGACCGAGGGAGCGCTTGAAACTATGGAGAGCGGGGAGTCCTATCGCAATGTCGCGGAGGGCTGTGTGTTTACGGCCTATGCCTCCGAGCCCGGCGGCGAGGCGGCGCTGAGCTGCGCGCTTCTTTTGCCCTAGCGATAGACGCGCACTCTGCCGGCGAAGGCCTTTTCTATGGCGTCCGCCAGCGTTTTGCAGCGGCCGTCGGAAAGATCGTAAACCGTCAGGCAGGCAGGCGCCATATGGACCAGCAGATTCAATATGCCGTCCTCTGAACCGTCCACATATTCGATCATGGCGTCGGATTCGTCGGAGAGAGTACAGCTTCCGTCCGCATTCAGGCAGACGCACAGCTCCCGCATGCGCGGCGGCTGTTTTTTTACGAGCGCGCCGAGCAGCGCCGCATATTCGCGCCTGAGCCAGCGCTCTGCCGCCACGCGCTCCAGAGCGCGCGCCCAAAGCGCAGTCTGTTCGCGGAGGCGAAAGCAGAGATAGCCCTCCAGATTCAATATATCCGCATGCTCCAGATATTCCACCAGCGCGTCGCGCGCGCCGGCGGGCGGCTCGAAAGCGCGCGCTTCGGCCAGCGCTTCGCGCAGCACATCCTGCTTTTCCGAAAGGCTCAGCGGCAGCGCGTCGGTACGGTGCGCCAATTCGAAATAGATCAGATCGCGGCACATGAGCTGTATCAGCGCGTCGGCCAGCGCTATGAGCGAGGCGCGCGTGCGCACCGTGACGCTTACGCCTTCGCCGTCCGTGGCGAGCGCGTAAACGCAGCCGCTCTGCGTCAGGCGACGCGAGAGCAGACGGTCGAGCGCGATATCATATTTTTGGGAGCTTATGGTAAAGCTTTTCATGAGTTCTCCTGATTCATCCTATGAGCGGGCGCGCGTCAAGGTGACTGCGCTTGAGCCCGCGCGTGCCGGCGTTTTTGGCATGCTGTTAGGATGAGATCGAACGCGGTGCCATATTCAAGCCAAAATGTAACACAAAGCCGCCCAAAGCTTGCTGTTGTGCGTTCAAATTGTTTTTGTATAACATGCATAGACCCGAAAGAGAGAGGCGACTTTAATGGAATACTGCAACAATTCATATGAACCTTATCGGCCGCCGGAAACGCCGCAGCCGGAGGAAAAAAAGACGAAAAAACCGCGTAAAAACGTGAGCGTTACGGCGCTAATCGCCTGCACTCTGGCGGCGGTGCTCCTTGGAGGAACGCTCGGCGGCCTGTTTTCCAAGAGCTATGTCGACCGCGCCGTATCCGAGGCGCAGGCCGCAGAGAGCGCGCAGGCGGCGTCCGAAAAGACTGTGGAGGATGCGGCCGTTTTGCAGCAGAGCGCAACCGCCTCTACGGCAAGCTTTTCCCAGACGGTCAGCAAGGCGCAGATCATCGAGCTCTGCGCTCCGACGGTGGTCGGCGTAGACGTGACATATCAGGTGCAGACGGGCGGTTACGGCTTCGGCTGGCAGCAAAGCACCGAGGAGGCTACCGGCAGCGGCAGCGGCATCATACTCACGAGCGATGGCTATATCGTTACCTGCGCGCATGTCGTTGAGGACGCCACGAGCGTAACGGTCATACTCAACGACGATACAAGCTATACGGCGACGGTCGTGGGCACGGATTCGCGCTTTGATCTGGCGGTGCTGAAGATCAAGGCCGAGGGCCTTACGCCCGCAACGCTGGGCGATTCCGATATGCTGACCGTGGGCGAGGAGGTTATCGCCATAGGCAATCCGCTTGGCGAGCTTCGGGGTACGGCCACAAGCGGTATCATCAGCGCCGCGAACCGCGAGGTGACCGTGGAGGATCAGAAGATGACGCTTCTGCAAACGGACGCGGCCATCAGCCCGGGAAACTCCGGCGGCGGTCTGTTTAACGCGAGCGGTTCGCTCGTCGGCATCGTCAACGCAAAGGCTTCGTCGGACGATGCGGAAGGACTTGGCTTCGCCATTCCGGTCAACAGCGTCAAGCAGATCATATCCGACCTGATGGTGCACGGCTATGTACGCGGACGGGCTTACCTTGGCGTATATACGCAGAACGTCACCCTGCAATCCGAGAATAACGGTTGGGGCGGCTCGCAGTATTTCGGAAGCTTCTTCGGCAGCGGCATGAGCTGCGTGCAGGTAGCGCAGGTGGTCGCCGGCAGCGCTGCGGAGGCGGCCGGACTTCAGACGGGCGATCTGATATTGGCTATCGATGAAACGGAGATTTCGTCGAATGATACGCTTTCGGACGCCATCGCTGAATACAATGCCGGCGATACGGCCACGCTAAGCATACAGCGCGACGGAGAACAGATGGAGGTCAGCGTGACCTTTGGGGAATACAGTCCCTCCGTCAGCTCCTGATACCGGTCATACAGCCCGCAAAGGGCGATGACATACGGGCGGGGGAACCGTCCGATAACCAACCATCCTTGGTTCAGCAGCGCCGCCCACCCCCCCCCCCCCCCCCCCCCCCCGGGCGGCGCTGCATATTTCAAGACACAAAATACGCCGCAGCCCATGCTCCGGGCCGCGGCGTTTCGGTCTCGTATCTTACAGCTCCTTGACGAAGCACCTTCTGCGCTTGATCTGCTCGGATTCAAAGCGCTTCCACTGCGAGAGGATGTTGGTGTTGAGCTCAAGCATGGGGCCGGTTTCCGCATATTTAAAGCCGGCCGGAATGACTTTCTGCATGAAGTCGTCCATGATGATGGCGTTGACGCCCGTGCCCTGAAGATCGGGCCGTACGGCGATGAGCAGCATGTCGAGCTGATCGTTTTTGCCCTTGAGCGCCTTAAGCAGAGGGATCCAGCCGAAGGGCACCGTGCGGCCGCAATTTTTGCGCATGGCGGCGTCGAGCGAGGGACAGCAAATGCCAAAGGCGACCATCTCGTCATTCTCGTTATATACGAAAGAAGAGGTGCGGCTGTCGACCATGGGCGCAAACTCGCCCGCATACTTGCTGACCTGCTCGTCCGTCATGGCCACTACGCCAAAGAGCGTGCGGTAGGTCTCGTTCCAAAGCTCAAACATGTCCCGCGCTATGACGGAGAGACGCCTGTCCCTGAGGTTGACCACATGCAGCTTCTTGCGCTGCTTGATATAGTCCGCCATCCTGTGGATCTGCGGATCGGGCGCGTCGGGCACCTTGAGCCGCAGCTCGATCCAGTCCACCTGCTTATCGTAGCCGAGGCGCTCGAGCTGCGTTTTGTAGTAGGGATGGTTATAGTAGGTATAGAACAGGCTCATGCGGTCAAAGCCCTCGATGAGCAGGCCCTCGCGATCCATGTCCGAAAAGCCGAGCGGCCCGTGAACGGCCGTGCAGCCCAGTTCCCTCGCCCAGTCCTCCACCGCAGAGAACAGAGCGTCCACGACCTCGTCGTCGTCAATGAAGTCCACATGCGTAAAGCGCATGTAATCTTTGCCGTCCTTCTCGTTGGCCTTGCGGTTGAGTATAGCGGCGATGCGTCCCACGGTCTTTCCGTCGCGCCTGGCCAGATAACAGCGCGCGTCGCAATAGGCAAAGGCCGGATTCTTTTCGCGCTGCATATCCGCTACCTGGCTCATGAGTATGTCGGGAACGTAGTAGGGATTGCCGCGGTAGAGCTCCAGCGGGAACTCCATAAACTGAGTGAGCTCGCGCTTGGTGTTGGCTTGCTGAACGGTTACCAAAGTAACTCCCCCCCAATAAATTGAATTTATGCCTGCTGCGGAGGCTGCGCGGACGGCTCTAAGACGTCCTCTGCCTGCGCTTTTGCCGCGGCGCGGCGTTTTTTGCGCTTGTGATGCACGATGATCGGAACGCCGATGCACGCAAAGAGTATCGCGCACGGTATGATCGCATAGGCCAGGAAGATGCCTATGGCGCCGATGGCGTTGACGACAAAGCGCGCGCTGTTCTGGAAGCCGAACGTGATATTCTCCCAAACGTCGGAGGCCCGCCAGAGCTCTATGAGGCTTTTTTCTGCCTCGACGGGCGTTTTTGCCGTGCGCCGGATCGTGATCTCCAACGTGGCGTAATCCACCAGATTGTCCCAAAGGTTGATCTGGGCCTGATAGCTTTCGATATCTGCGCGCACCTTGGCCAGCTCGGCGCGTACCGCGAGCAGATCCTCCACGGTCTCGCACTGGGCCAGTATGGTCAAGAGCTGCGTTTCTTCGGCCTCGGCGCTTGTGAGCCTTGCCTGAATATCGTAATAGGAAAGGGAGATATCGTCGGAATTCAGAGAATAGCTGTCCACCGTTCCCGCGCCCTCGGCGGCGGCGACAAGGGCGTCAAGCGACGCGGAGGGCACCTTGAGAGACGCCGTGCTGCGATAGGGGCCGTCGTCGTCGGTATAGGTGTCGGACGAGGCGATATAGCCGCCAAGGGACAGCGCTTTTTGAGTGATCTCCTCAAGCGCCTCGGCGGGATCGTCGCATGTCAGCTCCAGATTGGCCGTATAGACGATCTTCCGTACGCCCGCGTCCGCGGGCTGCTCGGCGCTCTGCACGCTGTCGGCGGCGTCATAGCCGTAGCTTTCGCTGCTTGCGGATTCCTCGCTGTACACGGCCGATTCCGCGGCCGGCACGGAATCATAGGCGGCCTCCGAGGTTTGCGCACCGCTTGCGCAGCCGCAGACGGTCAGCATGACGGAAAGAAGCAGAGCGGGGATAGCCTTGCGCATCATGAACGTTCCTCCTGTCAAAATACTGCTGTCTAGGATATCACAAATCCGGTGAAATGAAAAGACGGCGCGCGAATTTGCCCGTCAAAGCGGCCGCGGCTCAGTCTCCGTGCAGACTGCAGCGGATGCGGTCGTTTCCTGCGGCGCTGTATACGCCGCCGCCGGGGCAGGCGTACGCGGAAACGTCCTCCTCAAAATCACCGCAGCGGGCGGCAAGCACGTCGCCCAGCGTACAGTCGGGGTCGAGAAGCAGATGCGCCTTGTAAAGCCGCAGTATCGTGGCGCGGTTGAAGGAGCATACGCTGCTCTGGCCGGCTCTGGCGTAGCGGATATAGCGCGGCGTCAAAACGGCGAGCAGTACGGCCAGCACCAGCAGAACGATCACGAGCTCCAGTCGTGAAAAGCCTTTTCTAAAACGCATGGAACAGCCTCCGGAAAAATCATACACGCGCGCGCAGGTCTTGTCAAATTTTGTATTTATGCTACAATATATCCATGAAGCCGTGCAGAAATAAAAAAGGATTTACGCTCGTGGAGTTGATCGTCGTGCTGGTCATACTGGCCATACTGGCGGCTATTTTGATACCCTCCATGGTCGGCTGGATCAAGGACGCTCAGGCCAAGGCCTGCCTGAGTCAGCTCGGCGGCGTCCGCCGCAGCTATCTGGCCGGCGCCGCGCTGGAATCCTACAAGGTGACCAGCCCCCAGAGCATACTCGATTACGCGGTCAAGGAATGGGGCGGCGAGGGCGCGACCTCCGCCACGACCTTCCGCTGTCCCTGCGGCTCAACCGGATTTGTTACCTACAGCGAGGACAACGCATCCATACTGACCATCACCTGCAACAAGCATGGTACGCTTGGCGCCGACGGCGCGTTCTCGACCTTTGCCGACGGCGTGGTCGCTATATGGAACACCGCCTATACGAATCCGGACAATGATACCGTCAACAAGTCGATCGCAGGATATTTCCAGGGGAAAGCCGACAAAAGCTCACTGGATTCCACAGGGATAAACTTTGCTCCCGCCATCAATACGCAGCTTGCGGCGCTGGGACTGGACACCGACGGCGCAAGCTGGCGTATTTATAAAAATTCGAACAGTCAATATACGCTCACCTGAACGGCGGAGGATATCGCCAGCCTTTCAAAGGGAACGGAGATAGCATGCTCCAAGGTTATATTGACCATAGACGCGGCGGGCACGCTGACTGCGGGCGTGGTAGCGACGGGGACCTCCAAAGTCGCTGAAAAGAATGTCGACGGCTCGACCATCAAGGTGATCGACGGCGGCATATGGCAGGACTCCTGAACCTGTGACGATGTAACATAATTATACAGAATTTTTACATTTTTTTGCAAATTTCCCTTGTATTTCGGTTGTTACATGGTATAATGATCGTGTAACAAGGGGGCGGCGTATTTGTCCGCTTGTGTTGAGACTCTTTAAAATAATGAAATTGGCAGGGGGAAATTGCTATGTTGAAGAAAAGATTGGGCAAAAAGGGCTTTACGCTCGTAGAACTCATCGTCGTTCTCGTGATACTGGCCATTCTCGCGGCGATCCTGATCCCGTCCATGGTCGGCTGGATCGACAGGGCCAACGATAAGGCCGCGGCGGTCGTGGGCCGTACGCTGACGCTGGCCGCGCAGACGCTGGTATCGGAGAATTACGGAGCCGCCAGCTATACCGCTACCCCGGCTCAAATTCTGGAATTGGCGGAGGTTGACGCCACGGCTGTTGCCTATACGCTGAAGGAAGGAACCTCCACGGTCGATACCGTTACGTTCACCTACGAAGGTACGACCTACACCTTCAAAAATGGCACGGGCATCACGGCTCCGTAACGAAAGCATGTATCGACGGCAGGGCGGCGGTTTTTCCGCCGCCCTGTTTTCCTAAAGCAAGGCCCCGTTTTAAAGATGCGCTGCCGCAGGCGGTGGGGATTGTTCCCTTACAACTTCAGCAACGGATGTAAAAAGGAGTATCCCATGAGCGGCGACATATTGCCGCGCAATCGAAACTTGCGCGGGCTGTCGACTGAATTGCGTAACAACGCGACCAAGGAAGAGAACCGCCTTTGGTATGAGTTTCTCAGACTCTATCCCGTGCGCTTCAACAGACAGAGGATTATCGGCGAATACATCGTAGATTTTTATTGCGCAAGAGCCAGACTGGTCATTGAACTGGATGGTTCGCAGCATTATGAGCCGGTGGTGCAGGCCCGGGACACTGTGCGGGAGCGTTGCTTGAAGGAAATGGGAATTGTTGTTGTGAGGTTCACCAATCTTGATCTGCGGAAGGATTTTTCCGGCGTATGTGCCGAAATTGACCGGCAGGTCAAACTGCGTGTAGACTGAAGGGAGAACAATCCTCCGTCAGCCCTGCGGGCTGCCACCTCCTTTGCCAAAGGAGGCTGCGAGGGCGTCCTCCCAAGGCCCCTTTATGTTAGGGGGCTCCGCCGCCATTTTCCAACGCAAGGCCCCTTTTTGAAAGGGCATCGAAGCTGAGCGCGCCCAGTGGGCGATGAAGCGAGGCGGAGATGGCCCACAAAAGGGAGCGGTGGAAGCGTATGCGCCCGCCGCGACCATTGCGTGGGCGGGGAGCGCCGCAGGCGGTGGGGATTGCCGCGTATGCGCGCGCAACATGAGAGAACAATCCTCCGTCAGCCCTGCGGGCTGCCACCTCCTTTGCCAAAGGAGGCT